>NZ_RZPG01000047.1:0-26865 GCF_004022765.1 Mesorhizobium sp. M6A.T.Cr.TU.014.01.1.1 | reverse complement strand
AAGCGCGGTGGGAGGGTTCATCTGAACCGCCTCAACCTCTTACGAAGGAAATGTCGGAGCGCGTCGCCACCGACCCCACCCGGCCCTTCGGGCCACCCTCCCCTCAAGGGGGAGGGGCTCAGCCGCCGACCTTCTCGCCAAAACTCGAAAAAAACTGCCCGGCCAGTTTCTTCGACGTCGATTCGATCAGCCGGCTGCCGAGCTGGGCGATCTTGCCGCCGACATCGGCCTTGGCCGCATATCTGAGGATCGTCGCCTCCGGCCCATCGGCGGTCAGCGTCACATCGGCGCCGCCTTTTGCGAAGCCGGCGATGCCGCCCTTGCCCTCACCCTGGATGGTGTAGGAATGCGGCGGGTTGAGATTCCTGAGCGTCACCCCGCCGTTGAACGTAGCCTTGATCGGGCCGATCTTGAGCACCACGGTCGCTCCCATCTCGGTGTCCGACTTCTTTTCGAGGCTCTGACAGCCCGGAATGGTCTGCCTCAGAACGTCCGGGTCGTTCAGCGCTTCCCACACCTTTTGCAGGGGTGCGGCGATGCGTTCCTCGCCTTCGATCACCAAAGCCATCAAAATCTCCCGGATTCAAAATTGACAAACCCCGATCCGGTCTAGCGTGAGGGCCGATGTATGTCTATCGCACCAAAGTCCGGATTCGGATGGCGCGTGCCTCTTGCCTGCTCTCGCGCGTTGTCATATCGATTTGTCATACAAATACGGAGACCATGATGGCCGGCGCCCCCACAACTAAGAAGAAATTTCGCTCGCAGGAGTGGTTCGACAATCCCGACAACCCGGGGATGACGGCGCTTTACCTTGAGCGCTACCTGAATTACGGGCTGACGCGTGCCGAACTGATGTCGGGCAAGCCGCTGATCGGTATCGCCCAGACCGGTTCGGATCTGTCGCCCTGCAACCGCCATCATATCGAGCTGGCCAAGCGCGTGCGCGAGGGCATCGTCTCGATGGGCGGCATCCCTTTCGAGTTCCCGTGCCACCCGATCCAGGAGACGGGCAAACGCCCGACAGCGGCGCTCGACCGCAACCTTGCCTATCTCGGCCTGGTCGAAGTGCTCTACGGCTACCCGCTCGACGGCGTCGTGCTCACCATCGGCTGCGACAAGACGACGCCGGCCCTGCTGATGGCAGCGGCCACCGTCAACATTCCGGCCATCGCGCTGTCGGTCGGCCCGATGCTGAATGGCTGGCACAAGGGCAAGCGCACCGGCTCCGGAACGATCGTCTGGGAATCGCGCCAGCGCCTGTCGGCCGGCGAGATCGGCTATGACGAGTTCATGGACATCGTCGCTTCCTCGGCGCCGTCCACCGGCTATTGCAACACAATGGGCACTGCCACCACCATGAATTCGCTGGCCGAGGCGCTCGGCATGCAGCTGCCGGGCTCGGCTGCGATCCCCGCGCCCTATCGCGAGCGCGGCCAGATCGCCTATGAGACGGGAAAACGTATCGTCGACATGGTGCATGAGGATCTGAAGCCCTCCGACATCATGACCCGGCAGGCCTTCGAGAACGCCATCGTCGTCAATTCGGCCATCGGCGGCTCGACCAACGCGCCGATCCACCTCAACGCCATCGCCCGCCATCTCGGCGTGCCGCTCGACAATGACGACTGGCAGAAGGTCGGCCTCAAGATACCGCTCATCGTCAACCTGCAGCCGTCGGGCGAATATCTCGGCGAGGATTACCACCATGCCGGTGGCGTGCCGGCGGTCGTGGCCGAACTGATGAAGGCTGGGCTGTTGCCCCATCCCGACGCCATGACCGTCAACGGCAAGACGATGGGCGACAATTGCAGTGGGGCCGTCAACGAGAATCTCGACGTCATCCGCACCGTCGCCGAGCCGCTGAAGGCCAATGCCGGCTTCATCAATCTTAGGGGTAATCTGTTCGATTCGGCGATCATGAAGACCAGCGGCATCTCGCCCGAATTCCGCGAACGCTATCTGTCGAACCCGAAGGACCCTGAGGCCTTCGAAGGCAACGCCATGGTCTTCGACGGTCCCGAAGATTACCACGCCCGCATCGATGATCCGGCGCAAGGCATCGACGAGCACACGATCCTGTTCATGCGTGGCGCCGGCCCGATCGGTTATCCGGGCGGCGCCGAAGTCGTCAACATGCAGCCGCCGGCCCATCTCATCAAGAAGGGCATCCACGCGCTGGCCTGCATCGGCGACGGCCGCCAGTCGGGAACGTCGGGCTCGCCGTCGATCCTCAACGCCTCGCCCGAAGCCGCCATAGGCGGCGGGCTGGCGCTGCTGAAGACCGGCGACCGCGTCCGCATCGACCTGCGCAAGGGCACTGCCGACATTCTCGTCACCGATGACGAGATCACGCGCCGTCGCGCCGAGCTGCAGAACAGTGGCGGCTATCACTACCCCAAGCATCAGACGCCATGGCAGGAGATCCAGCGTGGCATGGTCGACCAGTTTTCCGAAGGAATGGTGCTGAAGCCGGCGGTGAAATATCAGGATGTGGCGCACACCAAGGGCGTGCCGCGGGACAATCACTAGAGCAATTCCAGGAAAAGTGTGAAGCGGTTTTCCGTCCGGAATTGCGCAAAAACAAAGAGATAGAGCGGTTCGGCGTTTCCGTGAAACGATGAACCGCTCTAACGTCGGCCTCCGGCGCCTTCCGCTGGCCGGCGGCTTGGTTCGATCAAGCCGCCGTCAGATGTTTTCTGAGCCCGCCGCTCACAAATAACCGGTGATCTCCGGCGCTTGGTCCTGCCTGTCGCGCTTGCCGTCCTCGTAAACGATTGGTGCTGCGGCGAGTTCCTCTTCGGTGACGTCGTCGAGGCAGGCGACGTTCACCGCCCAGAAATTCCCGCCCATGAAGTCGAGAAAGCCGCGCGAGAGAAAATTCGCGCCGCAGTTCGGGCACATATAGTGGTTGATGTCGCCCTCCGGCCAGTTCGACGGCGTCGCCTTGTATTCACGCATCCGGTCGCGGCCATCCGTCACCCTCACGGCCTCATAGGCTGCGAAGGATTTCCGGTAGCCGAGCTTCCAGCAGAAGCTGCAATTGCATTTGCGGATGCCTTCGGCGAGGTCGATATCGGCTTCGAAACGCACCGCGCCGCAATGGCAACTGCCGAGATAGGTCTTTTTCATGGGTTTCCTCCCAGAAATGTTCTGGTTCCGCCAAGCCGGCGGCCGGAGCCGGAGCATCCTTTGCTCCAGGGATGACGCTTGACAAGTGGGCGCGACAAATCCACGATCATGGCAAGGGGTGCATCGCGACGACCCCGTGAGGCGTCAGCCCAACGTTCGCGTCCAAGCTTCTCTTTCAAGGAGGTGGACGCCATGCCGTCAACAACCGTTATCACCGTATCGCAACTGTCCCGTCTGATTGGTCTGCCGGGCGCGCCAACGATTATCGATGTTCGCGTCGATGATGATTACAACGCCGATCCGCGCCTGCTGCCGGCCTCAAGCCGGCGTGATTTCAAAACCGTCCCAACCTGGGCATCCGAATTCACCGGCAGCCGAGTGGCGGTCGTCTGCCAAAAAGGGCAGAAGCTCTCGCAAGGCGTGGCCGCATGGCTGCGGCATGAGGGCATTGCCGCCGAATCCCTCGAAGGCGGGTTCGAGGCCTGGCGCGATGCCAAGGGGCTTTTGGTCCGCACCGGCAAGATGCCTACCCGCGACGAAAGGGGCCGCACCGTGTGGGTGACGCGGGCCCGCCCGAAGGTCGATCGCATCGCCTGCCCCTGGCTGATCCGGCGTTTCATCGATCCGAGCGCGGTTTTTCTCTTTGTTGAAGCGGCCGAAGTGCCGGCTGCTGCGGATCGCTTTCAGGCCGTGCCTTTCGACATCGACAATGTGTTCTGGTCACACCGCGGCGAACACTGCACCTTCGACACGATGATCGAAGAGTTCGGGCTCGAATCCGAGGCGCTCGACCGCTTGGCCATGATTGTGCGCGCAGCCGATACCGCAAGCCTCGATCTGGTTCCCCAGGCGGCCGGATTTCTGGCCGCCTCGCTTGGACTCTCGCGGATGTTTCGCGACGATCTTGAACAGCTGGAGGCAGGGATGCTGCTCTACGATGCGTTTTTCCGATGGTGCCGCGACGCCACCGAGGAGACGCACAACTGGCCAAGCGCGAGCAAGCCATCATGAGCGCCATGCCGTCTGACAAAACGGGGGCTTCTGGCAAAACTGGCGGGATCGTCGAAGCGCCGGCAGCGCCAACCTTCCGCGAAGGGGTAAAGCTCTGGGCGAAAATCGGCCTGCTCAGCTTCGGCGGGCCGGCTGGGCAGATCTCGCTCATGCACAAGGAACTGGTCGAGGAACGGCGTTGGATCGGCGAGCAGCGTTTCCTGCATGCGTTGAACTACTGCATGCTGTTGCCCGGCCCTGAAGCCCAGCAACTCGCCATCTATATCGGCTGGTTGCTGCACCGGACGATCGGCGGCCTCGTCGCCGGCATCCTCTTCGTCGCGCCGGGCGCGCTTGTGATGCTCACCTTGAGCATCCTCTATGCGCTGTATGGCGACGCGCCCCTTGTCGAGGCGCTGTTTTTCGGGGTGAAGGCGGCCGTGCTCGCCATCGTGATCGAGGCGATGATCCGGATCGGACGGCGTGCCCTCAAGAACCGGGTCATGGTGTCGATCGCGATCACCGCCTTCATCGCCATCTATGCGCTGAACGTGCCGTTTCCGCTCATCATCCTGCTTGCCGGCCTGGCAGGCTGGATTGGCAACCGTGTTGCGCCGGGCCTCTTTTCCGGCGCGTCGCACGGCAAGGGCGATGCTCCCGACGTCAAGGGCGCGGTCGACCTGATGTTCGAGCGCGGCGAGCTGGCCCACACCAGGCCGACGCGATGGCATGCGCCGCGCACCATTGCGATCTGGCTGCCGATCTGGCTGGGGCCTGTGCTTCTGATCTGGGCGTTCACCGGATCCGCCAGCGTGTGGACTGAGATCGGTGGGTTCTTCAGCGTCATGGCGGTCGTCACCTTCGGCGGCGCCTACGCGGTCCTTGCCTATGTCGCGCAGGCAGCGGTCGAGTCCTTCGGCTGGCTCGCGCCCGGTGAGATGGTCGATGGCCTCGGTCTTGCCGAAACCACGCCGGGTCCGCTCATTCTGGTCCTGCAGTTCGTCGGTTTCCTTGCCGCGTTCCGCCAGCCCGGAGCCTTGAACCCACTGCTTGCCGGATCGCTAGGGGCGATGCTCACCCTGTGGGCCACGTTCACGCCTTGCTTCTTCTGGATATTCCTCGGTGCGCCCTACATCGAAGCCCTGCGCGGCAACAAGGCACTGTCGGCGGCGCTGACCGCGATCACCGCCGCCGTCGTCGGCGTCATCATGAATCTCGCTCTGTGGTTCGGCTTGCACGTCATTTTCGGCGAGGTGCGCAACATCGGGCTTGGAATGGACGTGCCGGTGCTCTCATCGATCGACTGGGGTGCGGCGCTGCTGTCGTGCGCTGCCATGATCGCCATTCTGAAGCTGAAGATCGGCATGCTGCCGACGCTTGCGGGATCGGCCCTCGCCGGTGTTTTGTTGCTGGCAGCGAGCGGATAGCGGCTGCGTGCGGCCAGCGCTTCGCTGCGGTTCGGGCATTCGGGTGAAGGAACATCATGGCGAGACGACGCTCTTCCCTAGGCTTCCTCGGAATGTTCGGCCGTTCAGGCGACCTCAGGCAACTCGACGCTGCGTTGCGCGGCGTCGACCTTCATCCCGCCCTTGTGCCGGAGGGAGCAAAGCTCACCATCGTCAATCTGATGAAGGACCACTGGCCCGACGAGCCGCCACCACAAGCCTACCCACCGGTGGCGCAGCTATTTGGCTATTGTGTTGCTGGGCCGGAAGCGTTCGAGCAATCCAACGGCCTTCAAGATAGGCTGGATGCGGAGCGCCGGCTCGAGGCAGCCCTTGAGGCCGGCGACAGCCTCGATGCGCAAATTATACTGATGACGCTGCATGCCAAGCTGATCAGCAGCGAGGTCGTCGAGCGCTACGGTTTGAGCGCCGACTAGACCATGATCCCGAAAAGTGGAAACCCGGTTTTCGGAAAAGGTCATGGTCAAACAGAAGGTAGAGCCCCATCCCGATTTTTGTCGGGATGGATTAGGCTCTGACAGTTTTTTGACGAGAAGCGTCCTCAGCCGCCCATGCCGCTGCGCGGCAGATGGATCAGATTGCCGAAGCGAGCGCGCAGCTTGTCGTCGAGCAGCTTTGGCACGTGGCGCGGGAAGCGCTCGGCGAGGATGCGTTTCTTCTCGATGATTGCCCGCTGCAAGATGTCGGGCCTGCCCTTCTCGTTCCACTCCTTCGGCGAAAAGCGATCGCCAACCGCCGGATAGAAATATTCCGTCTGCATCAGCCGCAGCGTCTGCTCGTTGCCGAGATAGTGACCCGGCCCCTTCAGGCAGACGTCGGCGATGGTGTCTATCGACAGCGACTCATCGGTCACCTCGATGCCGCGCACGCAGCGCAGGCAATGGCCGAGCATGTCGTTGTCGATGATTAGGCTTTCCAGACAGAAGCCGAGCAGCGAGGCGTGCATGCCGGCCGATTCGTAGACGAGGTTGAGGCCTGCAAGACCGGCCATCACATCGGTGATGCCCTTCTCGTAACCGGACTGAATATCGGGCAGTTTCGAATCCGTCATGCCGGCGGCCGAACCACCGGGCAGATCGTAGAATTGCGCCATCTGGGCGCAGGCTGCGGTCAGCACCGCTTGCTCGGCCGAGCCGCCGGACATGGCGCCGGTCCTGAGGTCCGAGACGAACGGCCAGGTGCCGAAGATCGCCGGATGCCCGGGCTTGATGGCGTTGACATAGACAAGGCCGGCGAGCACCTCGGCCACCGCTTGCACCACCGCACCGGCAATCGCCGCCGGCGCCGTGGCACCCGCCTGGCCGGCGGACAGCAGCAGGATCGGAATGCCGCCTTCGACGCAGGCCTCGAGCACGCCGCAAGCGTCCTCGGCGAATTTCATCGGCGGCACGACAAAACAGTTCGAATTGGAGACAAAAGGCCGCGCGCGAAAATTCTCTTCGCCGCCGGCAATCGCGTAGAGCATGTCGAGCGCCGGCTTGACGTTCTCGCGCACCGTGAAGGACGTGCCGACATGCTTCGACGTCCCCATCACACAGGCGTAGAGCGTGTTGAAATCCATGTCGAGCGGATCGGGAATGTCGCGCGGCACCATCGGCCGCTGGAAGAAGTGGATGTTGTCGAGCCCCTCGACGATGCGGGCAGCGTCGTAGATGTCCTGCAGCAGCGACTCCCGGTATTCGCGCTTCTCGACATCGACCAGATGCACCGCGGCACCCGCCGTGCCGTAATGCACGCGCTTGCCCTGGATCAGCATGTCGTGCTTGGGATCCTGGCCATGCAAGGTGAAGTGGCGCGCGGCCTTCTTGATCGTGTCGAGGACAAGCGCGCGGGGAAAGCGAATTCGCCCGTCCTCGCCGAGAGTGGCGCCGGCCTTGGTCAACGCCTCGATGCAGGATGGGATGGCATTGGCGAAGCCGACCGTTTCAAGCAGCGTCAGCACTGCTTCGTTGATGCGCTCGCGGTCGTTTTCGCTGAGCGGCCCGTAACTTCCGCCTTCGAGGCCGGCGCGCACCGGCTTGATGTCGTCGGCAAGTGGCGCCGCACGCATGGCGCGGCGCGCTTCACGCCCGCCGGAACGCCGCGAACGTTGGTCCGAGGGCGTATCCGGCTTCTCAACAGCCACTGACATGGAGGCACTCCACCTTTAGCTGCGAAGCTGGCGGCGGCGGTTGGTCCACCATCGGCCTGCTTCGTCCCCTTATGCCTCGAACTATGCCGTCGGCATTGGCACAGCCTATGAGCCAGACGGTCCCGTCGCATATGCCAGAGCGCTAAAGAACGGTGGCCGGTCCCAGCCCGGACGAGGCATCAAGCCGCCGCCGGCCTGCGCCCGGCCGCCGTTGCCAGTTCGCGGATGCCGGGCTCGATGTGCTGCAGCGCGATCGAGGAGATGCCCAGCCGCATGAAGCGCGACGGCTTTTCGGTGCGGTCGAAGAAGCGGTCGCCAGGCTCGATGATGACGCTGCGCGAGGCAGCGGCCTCGGCCAGCCCGCGCGAGTCGGTGCCGCGCGGTCCCTCGAGCCAGAGCGACGCGCCGCCGGCCGAATCGGTCGAGCGCCACTCCGGCAGGAATGCGGTAATCGCATGGATCAGACGCTTGCGCCGTTCGTCGAAAGCGCTCGATAGCCGCCGCACCAGCGCCTCATGGTGACCAAGCGATAGGAACAGCGCGACGGCGCGCTGGTTGTTGGCCGGCGGATGACGCAGCATGAAGCGGCGTAGCGCGCGAAGCTCGGAGATCAGCCCGGCCGAGGCGACGATGTAGCCGAGCCGCAGACCGGGAGCCAGCGTCTTCGACATCGAGCCGACATAGATGACCCGGCCGGAACGGTCGAGGCTCTTCAGCGCCTGCTGCGGCGCCTCGTCCAGGAGCTGGCTGTCATAGCCGTCCTCGATGATGATCTGGTTGTGGCGGTTGGCGCGCGCCAAAAGGTCCTGCCGGCGCTCCGCCGACAGTGGCACCATGGTCGGGCAATGGTGGCTGGGCGTCACGAAGACGAAGCCGGAATCATTGGGAATAGAAGCGGTTACGATGCCGGAGTGGTCGACCGGGACCGGTGTGACGTCGGCGCCCGCCAGCCGGAAGATCGAGCGTGCGTCGGGATAGCCGGGGTCTTCCATGGCCACTTTGGAGCCCTTGGTCATCAGCAGCGTCGCCAGCATGTAAAGCGCGTTCTGCGCGCCGAGCGTCACGATAATCTCGTCGGGATTGGCGAAGATGCCGCGCCGCGGCAACAGCCGCGCCTGGATCTGCTCGATCAAGAGCGGATCGTCGCGGTCGACCATGTCGGACGCCCAGTTGCGGATCTCGAGCACGGCAAGCGCCATGCGGTTGCACTCGCGCCATTCGGCGGTTGGGAACAGTGCCGGATCGAACTGGCCATAGACGAAGGGGTAGGACGACTTGATCCAGTTGTCGTGCTTGGCCGGCGGCGGCATGTCGCTGGCCGCGATCTGGCGGCGCGCCTTCCAGTCGATCTCGTTGGCCTGGTCGGGCGCCTTCTGATGCGGCCTCGCCGGGGTCGCCAGCACGTCGGGATTGACGAAATGGCCGCGCCGTTCGCGCGCCACCAGGAAACCCTGGTCGACGAGCTGCTGGAAGGCCAGCACCACGGTGCCGCGCGCCACGCCGAGTTTCTCGGCTAGGATCCGGCAGGACGGAAGCGGCATCGAAGCGGCGATCTGCCGGTCGAGGATGGCGGCGACGATCGCTTGACGGATCTGCGCCTGCAGGGTCTGGCCGGAGTCCGCCGAAATCCGGAACAGGCCGGACCATATGGCCGTGTCGTTTCGCTGTGGCATGGAAAATGTTCCTCGATGGCCAGCCTATTTCATTTGGCTGGACCAGTCGAATGTACCGGTGGCACAAGGCGTTGCGCCAATCAATTTTTCTGATCGTTGGGATTTACGCCAGTGATCCTTCGCTGCGCTGCGGCATCCCCCGGTCACGCACTGCGTCATCCCCGGCGTGACGCTGCGCGTCATCCCGGCGTGACGCAGTGCGTCATCGCTGCGCATTGAAACCAGTGGATTTCGGCTAGATAGTTTGCCGCGACGACACGCGCCGGAAACATCCGGCCTGTTATGTTGGCATCAAAGACTTCGGAGCAAGCCAGTGGATCAATCGTCCTTTCAAAAACAGCTCGACGCCCTGCGCGCTCACCGTGCGGCCAAATCAGGCAGCATGCGCGAGGCTTTCGCTGCTGATCCCCAGCGCTTCGAAAAATTCTCCGCCACCGACGGCGACCTACTGCTCGATTGGTCGAAATGCGCGGTCGATGCGCAGACGATGGATCTGCTTGAGAAGCTGGCGGGAGCCGCCGATCTCGAAGGCCGGCGCGCCGCGATGTTCTCCGGCAAGAAGATCAATGTCACCGAAGGCCGCGCCGTGCTGCACACCGCGCTGCGCAACCTGAACGGCAAGGGCATCGTGCTCGACGGCCAGGACGTGAAGGCGGAAGTCGTCGCCGTGCTCGACGCGATGGGCGCCTTCGCCGATGCCGTGCGCTCCGGCAAGGCGGCCGGCGCCACCGGCAAGAAGATCACCGACATCGTCAACATCGGCATCGGCGGGTCCGACCTTGGCCCGGCCATGGCAACGCTGGCGCTGGCGCCCTATCACGATGGGCCGCGCACGCATTACGTGTCCAACATCGACGGCGCCCATATCCACGACACGCTGAAGGGCCTTTCCGCCGAAACCACGCTGTTCATCATCGCTTCGAAGACCTTCACCACTGTCGAGACGATGACCAATGCCGAGACGGCGCGCGACTGGGTGCAGAAGGCGCTCGGCAAGGAAGCGGTCGGCAAGCATTTCGCCGCCGTCTCGACGGCGCTGGACCTGGTGGCCAAATTCGGCATCGCGTCCGACCGCGTCTTTGGCTTCTGGGACTGGGTCGGCGGCCGCTATTCGGTGTGGGGCGCGATCGGGCTGCCGGTGATGATCGCCGTCGGCCCGAAGAATTTTTGCGCTTTTCTCGATGGCGCGCATGCGATGGACGAACATTTCCAGACGGCGCCGCTGGCCAAGAATCTGCCGGCGCTAATGGGGCTGATCGGCTGGTGGCATCGGGTGATCTGCAAATACCCCGCTCGCGCCGTCATTCCCTACGACCAGCGCCTGTCCAGGCTGCCGGCCTATCTGCAGCAGCTCGACATGGAATCGAACGGCAAGAGCGTCACCCTCGACGGCGGCGCTGTGACCACGCCGACCGGCCCGCTGGTCTGGGGTGAGCCCGGCACCAATGGCCAGCACGCCTTCTTCCAACTGCTGCACCAGGGCACCGATTTCATCCCGGTCGAATTCCTAGCCGCGGCAATCGGCCATGAGCCGGGCCTCAAGCATCACCACGATCTTTTGCTCGCCAACTGCCTGGCGCAGTCGGAAGCCTTCATGAAGGGCCGCACGCTTGAGGAAGCACGCGCGCAGATGCTGGCAAAAGGCATGACGCCGGCCGAGGTCGACAGGATCGCCCCGCACCGCGTCTTCTCCGGCAACCGGCCCTCGGTGACGATCCTCTACAGACAACTCGATCCGCATACGTTCGGGCGGCTGATCGCGCTCTATGAGCACCGCGTCTTCGTCGAGGGCACGCTCTTCAACATCAATTCCTTCGACCAATGGGGTGTCGAACTGGGCAAGGAACTGGCGACCGGGCTGCTGCCTGTCGTGGAAGGCAAGGAGAATGCCGCAAAGCGGGACGCGTCGACCGCTGGGCTGGTGGGACACATCCACCGATTGCGCGGATCGGAGTAAGCGGCTTGGTCGAAATCAAGGGAATATTGTTCGACAAGGACGGCACGCTTGTCGACTTCAATGCGACATGGCTCGGCGTTGCCGATTTCATGGCGATGGATGCGTCGGAGGGCGACCGCTGGAAGGCCGACAGGCTGCTTGCCGCGGCGGGCTACGATTTCGCCACCAAACGCTTCAAGCCCGACTCCATCTTTGCCTCCGGCACCAACATGGATGTCGTCGAGCTTTGGTTTCCGCGCCTGTCCGACGAAGACCAGATGCTTGCCGTCGCCCGCTTCAACGAGATCACCTCCATGCAGGGCTCGGCGATGGCGGTGGCGCTGCCGGGCATCGTCGAGACGCTCGGCGTTCTTCACAGGAAAGCCTATCGGCTCGGCGTCGCCACCAACGATTCGACCACCGGCGCGGAAAAGACATTGCTGACGCTGGGCGTCGCGCAGCTGTTCGACGCCGCCTATGGTTACGACGCCGTGGCCAATCCGAAACCGGCGCCGGATACGATCCTTGCCTTCTGCGACCTGACCGGCCTGAGGCCGGCCGCGATCGCCATGGTCGGCGACAATCGCCACGATTTGGAGATGGCGCGGGCCGGCGGCTGCGGTCTGGCAATCGGCGTGCTCTCCGGCACCGGCACGCGGGAATCGCTGTCGCAGATCGCCGACGTCATTCTGGATTCGGTTGCCGATCTGCCCGACTTTCTTTCGGCGCGGGTCAAGGAGACGACCTGACTGGCCAACTGACTGGCAAGGCCGGGGCAAAACTCAAATCAACCTGGGCTTTCCCGCCAATGTCGAGATGGGTGGAAAGTTGCCGCTGGCTCATCTGCCAGAACGGGCACGTTGCGCCAGAAGCGGACACCCGAAAGGATGGTTGCGAACCGCTAGACCCGCAAGCCTGGCTCGGCAGGTCGCGATACATACTCCGGGAACTCCGCGGCGCCTCTGCTCAGGGCCTTCACCATGAGAAGACCATCATCAAAGAAGCCGTTTCGAGCGTAAAACTGGCGCGTGCGTTCCTTGCCAAGCACCATGGCAATACGGAAGACAGCGCATCCAGTCCGCTCGCCCTCCGCCTCGATCCACGCCATCAGCTTGGTGCCTGTGCCAAGGCTGCGTAGCGTCGTGTCGACCACCACGTGGTCGGCTTCGATGTACTTCCCGCACCAAAGCTGAATGCCCGTCCAGAAGCCGGAGAGACCCACCAGCCGATCGCCGATATAAGCCGCGATGCAGCGGTAACTGCCCTGAGCGAGCATCGCCGAGAGTCGTTCACGAAACGCGGCTTCGTCTAGATGCGAGTTGCCCTGCCGGAACACTGGATAGATCGACAGCATCTCATCGAGCCCATTGAGTTCACGAATTGTCACCTCGTCGGTCACGACAGCCTCCTCCCCTGTCGTTCCACTCTGCGGTCGATTCCGGCCGCGGTCCAGTAGGATCTTCCAATCAGGGATTGAGCCAGTCACTGCTCAGGGTCAGATCGGTCATGCGATCCTTCGAAACTGAACGACCGCAATGGCGCGATCCCGCTCATTTAGCGTGATGGGGTTTCGATCTAGCGCTAGCGATCTTCAGGCTCGAAGCGAAAGACGCCGCTCGGCTTGCTCGCGGCACCCTTCGCGTCGCCGAAATCCGGTACCCGATATTCGGCGAGCAACCGCAGCCGGGACAGCGGCAAGTCTGTGCGACGGGGATCGCCGACCAGCACCTCGATACCGGCTGCCAGGCAGCGATCGAAAAACGGGGTGACCCGACGAGCAACCTCGCGGCCGTAAAACACATCACCCGCGAGAACGAGGTCGACCGCAGGTGGCGGCCCCGTGGTGATATCATTGTCGATAATGGTGATCGTGACGCCGTTCGCCATGGCATTGAGGCCGAGCGCAGCAACGCCGTTGCGATCGATCTCGGCGGCGATCACGTCGCTGGCGCCAGCCTTTGCCGCGGCGATGCCGACGAGGCCCGAACCGGCGCCGAGGTCGAGCACGCGGCGACCCACCACCGTCTGCGGCTGGTCGATTATATAGCGGGCGAGCACCGCGCCGCCGGCCCAGGCATAGGCCCAATAGGGTGGCTGCAGCTCGTTCTCGTCGGCTTTCGCTTCTTCTTCCGGTCCCTCCGGCTCGAACCCCTGTCCTTCCGGATCGCCGAGCCGTCTGAGGCCGCTTCCCGGATGAGCCGTGTAAAGCCGGATTTCGGGAAGCGAAGGCACCGGCAGCAGCTGCATGTTCGCCCTGATGAACGCGACCGGGTCAGGGCCGGAACGCGGGTCGACCGCTTCACTACCGGCAAGGCAATCGTCCAAAATCGTGCCTATTCCCGCAACGCCCGCCGCAGGATCTTGCCTACCGGCGTCTTCGGCAGTTCGGTCCGAAACTCGATGTATTTTGGCCGCTTGTAGCCGGTCAGGTTCTCGCGGCAATAGACAGTCAGCACCTCAGCGGTCAGCAACGGGTCCTTCTTGACGACGAACAGCTTCGGCACTTCGCCTGAATGCTCGTCCGGCACGCCGATCGCCGCAACTTCTAGGACGCCCGGATGCAGGGCCACGACTTCCTCGAGTTCGTTCGGATAGACGTTGAAGCCGGACACAAGGATCATGTCCTTCTTGCGATCGACGACCTTGGTGTAGCCGCGCTCGTCCATGAAGCCCATGTCGCCCGACTTGAAGAAACCATCCTTGGTCATCACCTTGGCGGTCTCGTCCGGCCGGTTCCAGTAACCGGCCATCACCTGAGGTCCGCGGATGCAGATCTCTCCGACTTCGCCGAGCGGCAAATCATTGCCGTCGTCATCGCGGATGGCGATCTCGGTGGACGGCAGCGGCAGGCCGATCGTGCCGGTGAAGTTGCCATCGCTGAATGTGTTGGCGGTAGCCACCGGTGAGGTTTCCGAAAGCCCGTAGCCCTCGGTGACCGGGCAGCCGATGAGCGTCTTCCAGCGTTCGGCGACACCCTTCTGCACCGCCATGCCGCCACCTAGTGTCAGGATCAGCGGCTTGAAGTCGAGTTTGCGGAAATCCTCATTGTTGAGCAGCGCGTTGAACAGCGTGTTGAGGCCCGGAAAGATGTGGATCGGGTATTTGCCGAGTTCCTTGACGAAGCCTGGAATGTCGCGCGGATTGGGAATGAGTATGTTCCGGCCGCCCATCTGCATGCCCATAAACGCGTTCACTGTCAGCGCAAAGATATGATAGAGCGGCAGCGCGCAGATGAAATTGAGATGCGCCGGTTTCGGCTTGACCGTGTAGGCGTCTTCGACCCAAAGCGCGTTCTGCGCGACATTGGCCAGCACGTTGCTGTGCAGCAGCACCGCGCCTTTCGAGATGCCCGTGGTGCCGCCGGTATATTGCAAGAAGGCGATATCGTCGGCTGCGACCTTCACCGGCTTGAAGTTCACGCTGGCGCCTGCCTTCAACGCGGCGTTGAACTTGACATGGCCTGGCAGCGACCAGCCCGGCACCATCTTCTTCACGCGGCGCACGACGAAATTGACGATCGTCCCTTTCAGGCCGCCAAGCATGTCGCCCATCGCCGCGACCACGACATGCTTGACCGCCGTCTTGGCGATCACCGCCTGCAAGGTGTTGGCGAAATTTTCGAGAATGACGATGGCTTGCGCACCGGAATCCTTGAGCTGATGTTCCAGCTCGCGCGGCGTGTAGAGCGGGTTGATATTGACCACGACATAGCCGGCGCGCAGCACTGCCATCATCGCCACCGGATATTGCAGCACGTTCGGCATCATCAGCGCGACGCGCGCGCCTTTCTGCAACCCTGTCGATTGCAGATAGGCGCCGAAGGCGGCCGATTGCCGCTCGACTTCCGCATAGCTGATGGTCTTGCCCATGCAGGTGAAAGCGGGCCTGCCGGCATACTGCTTGCAGACGTCGGCGAGCAGATCGCCGATGGAGCCGAAGGGCAGGGCGCCGATCTCGGCCGGAACGACTTTCGGATAGCTTTTGAGCCAAGGCTTTTCCGGCAATCGAGCGGCAGGCGCTTTCGGCAATCTCCTGGCCGAACCCGGCTTCGACCCCGATGAAGCCGTTGTCGCTGCCGCCTTCGGCTTGACCGCGGCAACGGCTTTGGTGGGCGGCGATTTTGGCTTGTCGGGGCTGGCCGGTTTTGCGGCAGCTTTGGCCTTCGCTTTCGCTGGTGCCGTCGTCCTTGGTGTTTTTGCCACCTGTCCCTCCCTCGGTTGTTCTTATTGTCTCTGCTTGCCCGCCGCGTCGTCTCCGAATGACAGAGACGTCCCTCCGCTGTTGCCGGCATCCAGGAAATCCAACATGCCATCTATGTATTGCGACTATCGGCAGCCGTGCAAGTCTGCCCCTGCGGCAAGACGGGAAGAAAACCTTCCGCGCCAACGACAGGCCGAAGGTCGCGGTTCCTGCTATCGGTCGCGTTAAAGATAATAAAAAAATGCAATCGTTAATAATACCGTGATCGGCTGAAATTGACATTTAATTCTCGCTTTTTATGAAAGTGAAGAATTAAATTCTGCTTCCCATGGGGTAAGCAAACTGGGTGTTCCAAAGCCGGAAAAACGATGCTTATATGCGCGCTTCGCGAGCCTGAAGAGGGGCTTGGAAGAACATCAGGGAGTCCTCCATGAAAAAGAAACTGACTTTTGCGGCCGCGTTGCTGGCCGCAAGCGTCCTCGGCGGCATGGCCAATGCGAAGCAATTGGTCTACTGCTCGGAGGCGTCGCCGGCCGGCTTCGACCCATCGCCGTGGAGCGGTGGCAACGACTTCGACGCGTCGTCGCGCACTATCTATTCGCGCCTGGTCGAGTTCGAACACGGCAAGACCACCATCGCGCCCGGCCTCGCCGAGAGCTGGACGGTTTCCGACGACGGTCTCGAATACACGTTCAAGCTTCGGCCCGGCGTGAAGTTCCAGACCACCGACTATTTCACGCCGACGCGCGACCTCAATGCCGACGACGTGATCTTCTCCTTCGAACGCCAGTGGAAGAAGGAAAGCCCGTGGTTCAGCTATCTGGAAGGCACCGGCTGGGAATATTTCACCGGCATGGGCTTCCCGGATCTTCTCAAGGAAATCGTCAAGGTTGACGACCTGACGGTGAAGTTCGTGCTGAACAAGCCTGAAGTCGCTTTCCTGCCGGACCTCGGCATGGATTTCGCATCGATCGTCTCCAAGGAATATGCCGACCAGCTCGACAAGGCCGGCACCAGGCAGCAATTCACCCAGAAGCCGATCGGCACCGGTCCGTTCCAGTTCGTCGACTACCAGGTCGATGCGGTCGTGCGCTATGCGGCATGGGACGGCTATTATGGCGGCCGCCAGAAGATCGACGATTTGATCTTCGCCATCACGACCGATCCGGCCGTGCGCGCGCAGAAGCTGAAGGCAGGCGAATGCGATATCATGTCGTACCCGGCGCCGGCCGACATCGCCGGCCTGCAGGCTGACCCAAACCTCAAGGTCGACGAGCAGGAAGGCCTGAACATCGGCTACATGGCCTACAACACCACGCTGCCGCCCTTCGACAAGGTCGAGGTCCGCAAGGCCCTCAACATGGCCGTCAACAAGCAGGCCATTCTCGATGCGGTCTATCAGGGCGCTGGCCAGGCGGCCATCAACCCGATCCCGCCGACGATGTGGTCCTATAACAAGGACATCAAGGACGATCCGTACGATCCGGACGCGGCCAAAAAGATGCTGGCCGACGCCGGCGTCAAGGATCTCTCGATGAAGATCTGGGCAATGCCGGTCAGCCGCCCGTACAATCCGAACGCTCAAAGAGTCGCGGAACTGATCCAGGCCGACTACGCCAAGATCGGCGTCAAGGCCGAGATCGTCAGCTACGAATGGACCGAGTATCGCGAACGCGGCAAGCAGAAGGAGCGTGACGGCGCCTTCCAGCTCGGCTGGACCGGCGACAATGGCGATCCGGACAACTTCCTGTTCCTGCTCGGCTGCGATGCCATCGGCCAGTCCAACTATGCGATCTGGTGCAACCAGGAGTTCGAAGCCCTGTTGCAGAAGGGCAAGGCGACCACTGATGTCGCCGAGCGCACCAAAATCTACGAGGAGGCTCAGGTCGTGTTCAAGCGTGAGGCGCCGTGGCTGACCATTGCCCATTCCAAGGTCTTCATGCCGATGAACAAGAAGGTTTCGGGCTTCGTCATGGATCCGCTCGGCATTCATCGGTTTGACGGCGTCGACGTCACCGAGTAACTCCTGAGAAATTGGACGGCGGCGCTGGACTTCCGGCGCCGCCGTTCTATGAAGTAAGATGCTCCGCTATCTCCTCCACAAGCTCGCCTTAATCATCCCGACCGTGTTCGGCATATCGCTGGCGGCGTTCGCTTTCGTCCGGCTTCTGCCGGGCGACCCGATCATGGCCCTGGCTGGCGAGCGCGGCGTAAGTCCCGAACGCTACGCGGAGCTTGTCGAGCGGTTTGGCTATAACAGGCCTTATGTCATCCAGTATCTGGAGTATATCGGCAGGGTCCTGACCGGCGACTTCGGCATATCGATCGCCACCAAGCGGCCGGTGCTCGGTGAATTCCAGGCGCTGTTTCCGGCCACGCTGGAACTGGCGACGATCGCGCTGATCATCGCTGTGCTCATCGGCATCCCCGCCGGCATCTTCGCCGCGGTCAAGCGCGGATCATGGTTCGACCAGGCGACGATGGGCGTGGCGCTGACCGGCTATTCGATGCCGATCTTCTGGTGGGGGCTGCTGCTCATCATATTCTTCTCCGGCTATCTCGGCTGGACACCGGTTTCCGGCCGCATTGGCCTTCAATATTTCTTCAAGCCGACGACGGGGTTCATGCTGATCGACAGCCTGATCTCCGGCAAGAGCGGCGCTTTCAGGTCCGCCGCCAGTCATCTGGTCCTGCCGGCAATCGTGCTGGCGACGATTCCGCTCGCCGTCATAGCGCGCCAGACGCGGTCGGCGATGCTGGAGGTGCTGGGCGAGGACTATGTCCGCACCGCCCGCGCCAAGGGCTTGGCGCCGCGCCGCGTTATCGGGCTCCACGCTTTTCGCAATGCGCTGATCCCCGTCGTCACCACCATCGGCCTGCAGGTCGGCACGCTGATGGCCGGCGCCATCCTGACCGAAACGATCTTTTCCTGGCCCGGCATCGGCAAGTGGATGATCGACGCGATCGCCAAGCGCGACTATGTCGTCGTCCAGAGCGGCTTGCTGATCATCGCGCTGATTGTCATGGCGGTGAACCTGATCGTCGACGTGCTCTACGCCGTCATCAACCCACGTATCCGGGTGCAGTGAGATGACCGACCAAACCACGGCAGAAGCCACCGCCGCCTCCATTCCGACCGGCGGTCGGCAACGTGCCTTCACCGAGTTCTGGCATTACTACTCGATGAACACCGGCGCCGTCATCGGCCTGGTCGTGTTCTCGGCTCTGGTGCTGATCGCGATTTTCGCGCCGCTGGTCGCGCCGCATTCGCCTGACGAGCAGTTTCGCGATGCGCTGCTGACGCCGCCGGTCTGGCAGGAGGGCGGCAAATCGATGTTTCTTCTGGGCACCGACGCTGTTGGCCGCGACATGCTTTCGCGGCTGATTTTCGGGGCGCGGTTCTCGCTGTTCATCGGTCTGGTCGTCGTGGTTTTCTCGCTGACCAGCGGCATCATCCTCGGCGTGCTCGCCGGCTATTTCCGCGGCTGGGTCGATACGCTGATCATGCGCGTCATGGACGTCATTCTGGCCTTCCCGTCGCTGCTTCTTGCGCTGGTTCTGGTGGCGATCCTCGGACCTGGCCTGTTCAACGCCATGCTGGCGATCGCGCTGGTGCTGCAGCCGCATTTCGCGCGGCTCACGCGCGCGGCGGTAATGGCCGAAAAGAACCGTGAATATGTGATCTCCGCCAAGGTGGCCGGTGCCAGTCATCTCAGGCTGATGGTGAAGACGATCTTGCCGAACTGCATGGCACCGCTGATCGTGCAGGCGACGCTGTCCTTCTCCAACGCCATTCTCGAGGCCGCGGCTCTCGGCTTCCTCGGCGTCGGCGCGCAGCCGCCGACGCCGGAATGGGGCACGATGCTGGCCACGGCACGCGAGTTCATCCTGCGCGCGCCATGGGTGGTGACCTTCCCCGGCCTCGCCATCCTCATTACCGTGCTTGCCATCAACCTGATCGGCGATGGCCTGCGCGATGCCTTCGACCCCAAGCTGAAGAGGTCGTGATCATGCCTCTTCTCGAAATCAAGAACCTTACGGTCTCTTTCGATACTGCCGCCGGACCGTTCATGGCGGTGCAAGGCATCGACCTGTCGATCGAGCCGCGCGAGGTGTTGGCGATCGTCGGTGAATCCGGCTCCGGCAAATCGGTGGCGATGTTGGCGGTGATGGGGCTTTTGCCGAATACGGCGACGGTGAAGGCCGACCGCATGGCGTTCGACGGTATCGACCTGCTTGAGCTCAGTCCGTCCGAGCGCCGCAAGATCGTCGGCAAGGACATCTCGATGATCTTCCAGGAGCCGATCGCCAGTCTCAATCCATGCTTCACCGCCGGCTTCCAGATCGAGGAGGTGCTGCGCTTCCATATGGGCATGGACCGCGCCCAGCGCCGGGCCCGCGCCATCGAGCTGATGAAGCTGGTCGGCATTGCCGATCCGGAAGAGCGGCTGAATTCGTTCCCGCACCAGATGTCGGGCGGCCAGTGCCAGCGGGTCATGATCGCCATCGCCATCGCCTGCAATCCGAAGCTGTTGATCGCCGACGAGCCGACCACCGCGCTCGACGTCACCATCCAGAAGCAGATCCTTGACCTCTTGGTCGGTCTGCAGGCCAAATACGGCATGGGCCTGATCATGATCACCCACAATATGGGCGTGGTGGCCGAGACCGCCGACCGCGTGATCGTCCAGTACAAGGGCCGCAAGATGGAAGAGGCCGACGTTCTGTCGCTATTCGAGCAGCCGAAGAGCAACTATACCCGCGCGCTCCTGTCGGCGCTGCCGGAGAACGCCGTCGGCGACCGGCTGCCGACCATCTCCGACATGCTGTTTGAACCAGCCCCCTCGGCTGCGGGAACCGGGTCTGCAACGGGAGCCGCGTCATGAGCGTGACGGTTCTCGAAGGCAAGAACATCGTGCGCGACTATCATGTCGGGGGCGGCCTGTTTCGTCCCTCGCGCACGGTTCACGCGGTCAAGGGCGTCTCGTTCAGCGTCGACAAGGGCAAGACGCTCGCCATCGTCGGCGAAAGCGGCTGCGGCAAGTCAACGCTCGCTCGCATCATCACGCTGATCGATCCGGCCACGGCGGGTGAGCTCTTCATCGACGGCAAAAAGGTCGATATCGCCAAGGATGGGCTGTCGAAGGAGATGCGCCGCAAGGTGCAGATCGTCTTCCAGAACCCGTACGGTTCGCTCAATCCGCGCCAGAAGATCGGCGATGTGCTGGGCGAGCCGCTGCTCATCAACACCGACACGCCGGCCAACGAACGGCGCGATCTCGCCATGAGGATGCTGAAGAAGGTCGGCCTCGGACCGGAGCATTACAACCGTTACCCGCACATGTTCTCGGGCGGCCAGCGCCAGCGCATCGCCATTGCCCGCGCGCTGATGCTCAATCCGAGCCTTTTGGTGCTCGACGAGCCGGTGTCGGCGCTCGATCTGTCGGTGCAGGCGCAGGTGCTCAACCTGCTCGCCGACCTGCAGGACGAGTTCAAGCTGACCTATGTCTTCATCAGCCACGACCTGTCGGTGGTGCGCTACATCGCCGACGACGTGATGGTAATGTATTACGGCGAGGCCGTCGAATACGGCTCGCGCGACGAGGTCTTTGCCGACCCCAAGCACAGCTACACCAAGACGCTGTTTGCGGCGACGCCGCGAGCCGACGTCGCCAGCATCAAGGCGAGGCTGGCGAAGAAGAAGGCCGCCTGACGCGGCGACCGCGGCACGCAGGCAAGCGTATTTCGACTCCGATCAGGACAGCCGGGCGATGACGACGCGCAACACCTCGCCGAAGCGCCGGACTTCCTCGATCGTGTTGTAATGCACCAGCGAGGCGCGGATGGCGCCGCTGTCCATGCTGAGGTTCAGGCGCTTCATCAGCCGCGGCGCATACATGTGACCGTCGCGGATGCCGATCTGCATCTCGGCCATGGCCTCGGCGATCATTTGCGGCGACAGCGTGCCGATGTTGAAGCAGAAGGTCGGCACGCGCTCGTTGAGGCGGGCTTCGTCGGCGACGCCATAAATCGTCGCGCCGCAATCCTTGAGCACGCCGAGCATTTCGCGCGCCAGCACCAGCTCATAGTCGCGGATGGCGTTCATGCCGGCGACGAGATTGTCGCGCCGCGACCGGTTGTTCTCGGCCAAGAAATTGCGGCCGATCGACTCGAGATAGCGCACGGCGGCATCCATGCCGGAGACGTTCTCGTAAATGAAGGTGCCGGCCTCGACTTTGTAGGGCGGCTCGTCGGGAATGAAATCCTCGCGGAAGGTCGGCAGCCGCTTCAGCGTCTCGAAGCGGCCCCACAAGAAGCCCATATGCGGCGAGAAATTCTTGTAGCCGGAGCAGACCAGATAGTCGCAATCCCAGGCCTGCACGTCGATCAGCCCGTGCGGCCCGTAATGCACGCAGTCGAGGAACACTTCGGCACCCGCCGCATGCGCAATATCAGCCACTGAAGCGACATCGACGATCGAGCCGATCGAATGCGCCGTCACCGTGCAGGCGACGAGCCGGGTCCGGTCGGAGACCAGCGGGCGAAGATCGTCGACATGGAGATTACCGTCGTCGCGCATCCGCCACCATTTGAATTTCGCGCCGGCCGACTCCAGCGCCAGCCAGGTGGCGATGTTGGCGTCATGGTCCATGTCGGTGATGACGATCTCGTCACGCTCCTGAAGCATCTGGCCGATGCCGAGGCTGACAAGACGGATGAACGAGGTGGCGTTCATGCCGAAACAGATTTCCGCAGGACTATAGGCATTGATCAGCAGCGCCACGCTTTCACGCGCGTCGGCGATCGCTTGATCGACTGCGACGCTGCGGCCGTAGCGGCCGCCACGCTGCACATTATGCGCGACCAGATGGTTGGTCACCGCGTCGAGCACGCTTTGCGGGATCTGCGCACCGGCGGCATTGTCCATGAAGATGAAGTCGCCGGCCTGCCGCAGGGCTGGAAACATGGCGCGGATCGTGTCGACCGGGAAGGCTGCGGAGACGTCGCTCGCATTGTGGATCTGATGCTTGTTCAAGATGGTCTCCTGCGAAGTGCCTGACAGATGGGGGAGCGAGAATTGACAGATGGGAAACTGGTGACGTCAGCGGGTCTTTTCGGTTTTGAAGCGACGTTCCAGCAGGCTGACGAGACGGACCATCGGCCAGAGAAAGAGGAGATAGACCAGTGCCGCGCCGATCAGAGGCGAGGGGTTGGCGTAGAGCGACTGCGCGTTGGTCGCTTCCTTCAGTAGTTCGGGCAGCGCCACGGTGGAGGCGAGCGACGTATCCTTGAACATCGAAACGCAGTTGCTGGTCATCGGCGGAATGACCACACGGATCGCTTGCGGCAGCACCACCTTGCGCAAGGTCAGTAAAAACGGCAGGCCGAGTGCCTGCGCCGCCTCGAACTGGCCGCGCGGAATGCTTTCTATGCCGGAACGGAACACTTCGGCCGAATAGGCCGCCATGATGATGGCGAATGCCGTCACCGCGGAGGTCCAGGACGACAGGCGTATGCCGAGGAACGGCAGCGCGTAGTAGATCAGGATCAGCACGACCAGCACCGGCATCGCCCGGAAAATATCGATATAGCCGACCGCCAACAGCCGCAGCGGCTTTGGCGCGTAGAGCCGCATCAGACTGATCGCCAGGCCGACGGGGATACCGATGCCGATGCTCAACAGCCCGAGCAGCAGTGTGTTCAGAAAGCCGCGCAGCAACGCCGGCAGGCTGGAGATCATGACATCGGCGTTGAAGAAGGTTTCGATCAGCGACATGGGGAGCATTCCCGAAAGATTTGGCGTCCCGCGACGCTAAAGCATGACTCCGAAACCCCGAAATCGGCTTCGGAGCGGATCATGCGTGAAAGAAGGGCTAAGGCGCCCGTTGCGCGTCCAGCAGGGGCGCAACGCTATCCCATGAAATTGTGCCGGCGTGGAAAGCCGGCACAATTTCAGCGGCTGCCGCTCAGGCCTTCGGCATCGGCATTTCCTTGACGGTCGAAGAATCGGCGGGTGCATCGCTGCCGAACCACTTCTTGTGGATCGCGGCCAGCGTGCCGTCCTTCTTCATCGCGGTCAGCGCGTCGTTCAGCTTGCCGAGCAGCGGGTGATCCTTGGCCATCATCAGGCCGTACTGCTCGCCGGTCTTGATACGCTCTTTCACGGCGAGATCCTTCATCCTAGTGAAGGAGTATTCGAGGCCCGGAATGTCGCTGACCGCGGCGTCGACGCGACCGGCGCTGAGATCGAGCAGCAGGTTCTGCTGCGTGTCGTAACCCTTTACCTCGCTGAACCCGCCGGCCTCCTGGTGCTGCTTGGTCCAGGCTTCCCCGGTCGAGCCGGACAGCACGCCGATGATCTTGCCCTTGAGGTCGGCCTCGGCCTTGATCGGGCTGTCGGCCTTGGCGGCGATACCCATGTCGGAATCATAATAGGGCTGCGAGAACGCCTGCGACTTCAGCCGCTCAGGCGTGATCGTGATCGACGAGATGGCGACGTCTATGCGCTTCGACGTGGTGGCGGCGAACAGGGCCTGAAATCCGAGATCGGCAATTTCCGTGGTCATGCCGATGCGCTTGGCCGCCTCGTTGACGATGTCGACTTCAAAACCTTCGAAGGTGCCGCTCTCGTTCTTGTATTCGAAGGGCGGATTGGTCGGATAGGCGCCGACATTCAGCGTCTCTTGGGCATAGGCGGTGGCTGGGCCGGCGGCGATGCCGAAGGCGGCAGCGAGAAGAAGCAGATTACGGCGAGTGAAGCTCATTTTCGTTCCCTCTGGTTCGGCCACTCCCTGTGGCGCTTTTCACTTCCGCCCCTTTCAGCGCCGTATTTTCCGGACACTGCAGGCGAGGCGGCGCCTGAAGTCAGGACGCGCGGCGTTGCCGCGAGCCGATCAACTGTTGCAGACGCTCCAGCAAGGCATTCACCGCGTCGTCCGTGGTGACCATGCCGGGCGACAGCCTGAGCGTCGCGCCGCGCGCGTCGCAGTAAAGTCGCTCACTGCGCAGCGTCGACACTGTCTTCACCGGGTCGACGCCTTGCGGCAAGGTCAGCATGACGCTGCCGCCGCGCCGGTCTGGATCGAGCGGTGAACGGACCGTCCAGCCATTGTCCAGCGCGCAGCCTATGATGCGCTCGGTCATGCCGGCGTTCTGCGCGCGGATCGCGTCGACGCCCGTTTCGGCCACCCATTCGAGGCCGGGCAGCGATGCGACGCTGGCCAGGATGGCCGGCGTGCCATGGTCGAAACGGCGTGCATCGTCCGCATAAGTGAAGCTGTCGAGATCCCACGAAAATGGGTTTGGCTGGCTGAACCAGCCGCGAAGCTCGGGCCGGCAGACGGACAGCAGATCGGGCGTCACCTGCAGGACGCCGGCGCCCGAAGTGCCGCACAGCCATTTCAGCGAGGTCGAGACGACGAAATCGACCGGCGTCTTTGCGATCGAGAAGGGCGTCACGCCGACGCCTTGCGTGATGTCGACGCCGACGATGCTGCCCATCTCCCGACCATGCGCGGCGTGCCGCGCCAAGTCGCAGCGATGCGAGGCGGTCGAGGTGACGAAGGTCAGCAAGGCCAGGCCGACATCGTCCTGCCAGCGGGCGATGAAATCCTCGTCGCGCACCCAGCTCTCGCCGGGCCGCAGCGGCACCGTATCGAGCACGAAGTCGAAGCGGTCGGCCAGACCGGCGAGCAGGAAATGCAGGCTCGGAAAACAATCGGCCGCAACCAGCAGGCGCTTTCCTGCCAGGCGCTCGGACGGCAAAGCGCCGATCAGGCTGTAGAGCGCAGACGTGACGTTCTCGGCGGTGGTCAGTGTTCCCTGTGGCGCATCGATCAGCGCGCCCCAGGCATCGATGAAGCGCTGCCGCGCGGCCAGGCCCGACGGCCACTGGCCGTCATCTTCCGCCGACCAGATGTCCGAGAATTCCGACAGGGCAGCAGCCATGCGCTCCGCCTTGCCGGGAAACGTCCCGATCGAATGGTAGAGAAAATAACCAGACACTGCGTTTTTTTACTCCCTGTGATCATGTGATCACAAAAGGGAATACGGATCAATCGTTGCCCGCGAAGAAATGCGATTCAATAGCGAAGATCGGGACGATTTTTCCGGCCACGAGCGGTCGTGGGTCGGCACTTTCCGGCGCCGATCTTGCGTTCAACCCGCAGCGAAGATTCAGGAGGCCTTGCCGAATCCAGCGAACTCGACCGGCCTAGTTTCCGGCACGTCGGGGCAGATCGCGCGCAGCGTCTCTTGCGTCGTCCTGATGTCGGCAACCACCTCTTCGCGGGCGCGGGCAAAATCGCGATCTTTCAGTGCTGCGATGATCGCCGTGTGCCGCCCCGACGGCTCCATCGTGCCTGCTCGCATCAAAGGCGCGACATGGTTGGACAGCAGCCGCATATAGGGGCCGAAGCGCAGCCATAGCGTCTCGATCAACTGAAACAGCACGTCGGAGCCGGAGGCACGGTAGATGGTGAAGTGGAACTGCTGGTTCTTGGCGATCAGCTCGTAGATGCTGCCATTGCGCCCGATCGCCTGCTGGTCGGCGGTGATCTTCTCCAATGTGGCTATATCGGAAGTGGTCAGGCGCGGCGCCCCGAGCTCGGCCGCCAGCCCTTCGACGGCGACGCGCGCCCGGCAGAGGTCGTCGAGCCGCGCGCGGGTGACGACCGGCACGCAGGCCGAGCCGTTCTGCGATATCTCCAGCGCGTTCTCGGCGGCGAGCCGCCGCAAGGCCTCGCGCACCGGCATGTTCGAGGTACCGAAGGCTTCGGCCAGCGAGGCAATGGTCAGCACCTGGGCCGGATCGAAGCTGCCGACCATCAAGGCATGCCGAAGCTGCTGGTAGACGCCGTCCTGGACGGTCACGCGTCCCGATACAGGTTCAAATCCCAGAGCCACGATTTTTGGTTTCCTTGGGTTTCGACAGAAGCTATTTGCAAACGGCAGGCGATCGGGCCAGCCGGCGCGGATGTGATCATCTGATCACAAATTGCAGATACAGCCAAGCTGTCTGAGT
Source organism: Mesorhizobium sp. M6A.T.Cr.TU.014.01.1.1 (assembly GCF_004022765.1). NCBI lineage: Bacteria > Pseudomonadati > Pseudomonadota > Alphaproteobacteria > Hyphomicrobiales > Phyllobacteriaceae > Mesorhizobium > Mesorhizobium sp. M6A.T.Cr.TU.014.01.1.1. Next base: position 314 of record NZ_RZPG01000047.1, on the reverse strand, counting down.
GCACGCTGGAACAATCTCTCTCAGCCCCTCTCTTCCGTGAAGAAACTGGGGAGAAGAATGGCGCCAGCGTTGCGGCTCTCCCTTCTCCCCTTGTGAGGGCTTTGCACGGGGAGCGAAGTGGATTTCGGTGGTCAGTGAGGGCCTTTTTGAAGGCCGGCAGAGCGGTTTTCCGCGGCCCTTGCGGGGCCTTTGTCGGTTTAGGCAGCCATCCTGCCGGATTGTGGACGCACTCCTCCCTCATGTCCGCCTCTCATCGGGTGGATAGAGGACGCCAATCATGGTGCGCAGATTGTAAGCGCAGGCGGCCAGTATGC
>NZ_RZPG01000046.1:0-28247 GCF_004022765.1 Mesorhizobium sp. M6A.T.Cr.TU.014.01.1.1 | reverse complement strand
CGCGGCTCTCTTGAATTTCGCAGAGGGCAGATCTAGAAGCGAACTTCTTCGTCGCCAGCGGCGCGCCGCCCTCGTTGGTGAGGCGTATATAGTCGGCGCCCGTCCAAACTGTCAACAACCATTTCAATCTTTCTTGAATTTTTTGCGACAAAAGATTTTCGGTAGCCGACTTCCGCGGCGGCATGGGAATAACAAAGCCGACCACCATGCCGGAGCCCTATTGCCGCCGCATTACGGCTTGACACCAAGGCCAACAAAGCAGGCGTGCGAACCACCCGCGCGGCGCCGCTTATAAGAGACTGTAAGAGAGCCACTAAGAGAGAAGTGTGATTGGGGATTTCGGCCGAGGCCAGGCGCTTCGTTGACTTCGCCCGCCGTGACAGGCAAATGTCATGGCCACAACAAAAGCGACAAGCCGTCCCGCCCGGGGAAGAAGCAGCCTTTCTGGATGCCAGATACGGAAAATGTCATAGCCGAACTCGGCAACGAGCCGCCGCTGATTGCGGACGGTCGCAGTGGCCCGCCCGACCGGCGCGAGGTTTCGGCACGTTGGCTGTCGGGCACCTTTCTGACCGGCGTGACGTCGAGCGTGCTGATGGGCGTGGCGCTGTTCGCGGCTCTTGACGGCCGTCAGCAATTGGCAACGCCGCCCGAGATCGCCGAACTGATCAGCCTTGCAAGAGGCGACGATTCCGGCGAGATCGCCAAGACCACCAGGCTGGTGGCCCCGCGCCAGATCGCCAAGGCCAAGGACCGTCGGCGCATGGAAGTGTCGATGGTGACCAAGGTCGGCGACCGCGACGTCATCCACACCATGCCTTTCGTGCAGATCAAGATGGCGCTTGCCGCCGGGCACACGACCAGCCGCGCCTATCCGCCTTTCAACCCGATGCAGGTGTTTGGCGACGACCGCGACGACAATGCGGGCCAGCCGGCGACCGCCGCCGCCGGCCAGATCTATGGCGCCAAGGTCGAAAGCGAGATGAGCCTGAAGACGGTCGATTTCCCGATCGAGACCGCCGCCTTCGACGAAAAGAGTGACTTGTCCGCCGACGAGGTGGAAAAGGTGGTGCGCGAGGCCGGCACGGGCCTGAGCGACGGCGCCGTGCAGGTTGCATCGCTGCATTATGTCGACCCGCAGCGATTCGGCGATGCGTTCGCCGAGAGCATGGCCGGTTCCTACGACGTCAAGATCGTTCCTGAAAACGTCTCGGTGTCGCTGCGCGCTGCCCCCGATGATCAGGCGCCGGCCTTCGCCGAGGAAATCATCCCTTTCACCCGAGACCGCGACATAGTCGAGGCCTTCGCCGATTCGGGCTATACGGGCGAGGACGCCACCGGCATGGCCGAGGCGATCGCCAAATTGCTGAATGCGACAGCGCTCAAGGCGGGAACCGTGCTGCGCGTCGGGCTCGAGATCCATGGCGACGCCGCCAAGGTCGTTCGCACCGGCATCTACGACAGGGCCCAGCATATCGTCACCATCGCGCTCGACGATCACGGCCAATATGTGCCGGCGCAGGAGCCGGAGCCCAATCCCGAATTGCTGACCGCATTCGACGATTCGCCCGCACCGGTGGTGCGCGGCAATCTGCCGAACGTCTATGATGGCATCTACCGCGCCGCCTACTCCTACGGCATGTCCAAGGCGATGACCAAGCGGCTGATCAAGCTCCTGGCGTCCGGTGTCGATTTCCAGTCGCGGCTCAATCCGTCGGATCGCATCGAGGTGCTGTTCTCGCAGCCGGACGGCGACGACCAGGCGTCCGACGAGTCCGAGTTGCTCTATGTCTCGGCGAACTTCAGCGGCACGACGCGCAATTTCTACCGGTTTCAGATGCAGGACGGCAGCACCGACTATTTCGACGAGGACGGCCGCAGCGCCCAGCAATTCCTGCTGCGCAATCCCCTGCCGGCAGGAAAATTCCGTTCCGGCTTCGGTGCCCGCAGGCATCCGATCCTCGGCTATGTGCGCATGCATACCGGCGTCGATTGGTCAGCCGCCATCGGCACGCCGATCATTGCCGCCGGCAACGGTGTCGTCGAGAAGGCCGGCTGGGCCGGCGGCTATGGCAAGCAGATCATCATCCGCCACGCCAATGGCTACGAGACCTCCTACAATCACCAGAGCGCTTTTGCCAAAGGCATCGCGCCGGGCGTGCGCGTCCGCCAAGGCCAGACCATCGGCTTTCTCGGCCAGACCGGCCTCGCCACCGGTCCGCATCTCCACTACGAGCTGATCGTCAACGGCACCAAGGTCGACCCGATGCGTGTTCGCCTGCCGGTCGGCAAGGTGCTGAAGGGCGACGACCTCGTCGCCTTCAAGCGTGAGCGCGGGCGCATCGATGATCTGCTCAAGCAGGAAGACAGTGATTCGCTGAAGGTCGCGAGCGCCAAGATCGAAGGCTGAGCGACCTTGGAGCCTTTCTGGGCTTCTCAGCTTTGCGGATTCTCAGCTCGACGCGACCATGGCAGTCGCTCGCCGGAAACAGTCGTCCACGCCACGATCGCCGAGAGCAGGCAAAGCAGCGCGGTCACCAAGGCGACGGCCGCGAACGCTGCGTCGCTGGCGGCAAGCCTTGCTGCATCGAGGTCCGATGCCAGGCCCGCCGGCGCCGGTTCGCCGAAACCCGGAACGCCGGATGCGGAACCGATGTTCAGCGCTGCCGCATAGACCCAGGCCGCCAGTGATCCCATCGCCGCCACCGCGATCAGGCCGCCAATGCGCGAGACGGCATTGTTGATTCCCGACGCGGCACCCGTATCCTTGTCCTCGACCGCCGTCATGATCGCCGTCGACAGCGGCGACACGACCAGCGCCATGCCGAGCCCCATCAGCGCCATCAGCGGAAACACTCCCCACCAGAAACTGTGGATCCCGGCATAGGCCAGCAAGGCAAGCCCGGCAAAGGCGACAGCGACGACAAGACTGCCGCTGGCGATCGGAAAACGCGGACCGATCCGGTCGGACCACTGGCCGATCGGCCCCGACAACAGCGCGATCAAGACCGACAGCGGCAGGAAGATGAAGCCGACCTCGGCCGCGCTCATCCCCCATCCGGCGATGAGCAGCATCGGCAGGTAGAACAGATTGGCCGACAGCGCGAAATAGAGGAAGAAGGTCGCCACATTGGCGCCGGCGAAAGCGCGGACCCGAAACAGCGAGAGATCGATCATCGGCTCGCGCTGCCGGCGCTCGAAGACAATGAACACGATGAGCAGCACAGCGCCGGCGGCAATGCTCGGGCCAGACATTTGCCCCTCGCCCTCTGCGCTCATCGAGGTCAAGCCATAGGCAAGCGCCCCGAACGCCAATGTGGCGAGGGCAGCGCCGCCGAGATCGAGGCTGCGCTTTTCCGTCGGAGCGTCGGCCGGGACCTTGGCGAGCAGGAGATAGATCGAGACAAGTCCAAGCGGCAGATTGACCGCGAAGATCACCCGCCAGATGCCGTCGCCGAAGGCCGACAAGACAACGCCGCCCAGCACCGGGCCAAGCGCCGTCGTCAGCGCCGAGGCCGCCGCCCAGATGCCGATCGCCCTGCCGCGCTCCTTCTTCGGATAGGCCTTGGCGATAATGGCGAGGCTGCCCGGCACCATGATGGCGGCACCGATGCCCTGAATGGCGCGAAACGCAATGAGCACTGGCGGATTCGGCGCCACCGCGCAGGCAAGCGAGGCGGCAATGAACAGCGCGATGCCTGCCACGAAAGCATGCCGCAGACCAAAACGGTCGCCGGCGGCGCCGCCGACAAGGATGAGCGCCGAAAGCGTCAGCGCATAGGAGTTGGAAATCCACTGCGCCTCGGCGAAACTGGCGCCGAGGTCGAAGCGGATCGCCGGCGTGGCGATAGCCAGGATCGAACCGTCGATGAAGCCGAGCGCGGAAGCCAGGATCGCCGCGATCAGCACGAACCTGCGCCGCGATTGCGGGCAAAACGTATCGGCCGGGAGCGGCCTGACCAGGGGGACGGCGTCGGCGCCGACTTCGCATGGAGAACGCATGAAGCCTGCTTAGACCTCCTACGCGCCCGCAACAACCGGCCAGAGGCTTGCTGTCGTTGAAACCAGAACAGGATCGAGACCTCTAAGTCGCCCGTCCGCGGTTCCTTGTCGTGCGAAGGATTTGGGATATGGCGCTCAGTCGATGAACTCCACCGTGACGCCCGGCGACACGATTTTTGCCAGCTCGCGCGCGTCCCAATTGGTCAGCCGCACGCAGCCATGGCTTTCGGTCTTGCCGATCTTGGAGGGATCGGGTGTGCCGTGAATGCCGTAGGTCGGCTTGTCCAGCGCGATCCAGACCGAGCCGACGGGGCCGTTCGGGCCCGGCGGGATGGTCAGGATCTTGTCGTTTTCGCCCTGCTTGAAATTGATGTTCGGATTGTAGGTGTAGTTCGGATCTAACGCGACCCGCGACACCGCATGCGTGCCGGTGGGTGACGGCGTGTCCGCCGAGCCGATAGTGGCTGGATAGGCCGCGATTAGCTTGCCCGACGCGTCATAGGCGCGGACCTGCTTCTTGCCCTTGTCGGCGATGATGCTTGCCACCGGCTTCGCCACGAGCTTGCCGAAATTGACGACCTTGATGATCGTGCCTGGACGGTTGAAATTGGCTTCCGGATTGAGCGCCTTCAGATAGTTCTCGTCCATGTGGAAGCGCTCGGCGAGCGCTTCGGTGACGGAGACGTAGCTCAGCCGGTCAAGCTGCGCCTTCTGGCTGTAGTCTTCCGGTACCGAGGCAACATAGGGGCCGGCCGCATCTTCGGGCGTGATGTTATAGGAGGCGAAGGCATCGCCGCCGGATTGCTCAAGGGCGGCCTGGATGCCGACCACATCGGTGGACCTCAGATTGCTGCCGGTGATCTCGTTGTAGGCGGCGAGCGCCTTGTCGACATTCGAGCCGAAGCGCCCGTCGACGACGCCGGGCGAAGCGCCGGCGCGGTCGAGCAGCACTTGCAACGCAGCAACCTCCTGGCGTGCACCAAGCGAGAGCGACGGGTCGACCGCCGTTTCGCCGCCGATCTTTGGCGGCAGTGCCGCCTGGTCGCCCGGCGCCGTCGGCTCGACCGGCTCGATCGAAGCCTCGTTGAGTGGCTGGCGCTTGACGGTGCGCGGCTTTGCCGGCTGCTGCGCTTCCGGATAATTATTGCCATAGCTGCCGTCATCCCGCGGGGCTTCGGGAAAAGCTTCCACCGAATTGTCGCTGTAGGGGTCGTATTCATCGACCGGCGGCACGACGATCAGGCCTTCCTCTTCCAATTGCCTGCGGCGCAGGCGCGCCGTGTCTTCCGGATCGTCGAGATAATAGCGGTCGTCCTCGACCGGTCCGAGATTGCGCAAGCGCTCTTGGCGCAGCGCACGGCGATCGAACCTGGTCTGCGGTGGCTGGATGGCGAGGACCTTGCCGGTTTCCGCATCGACGATGACGCGGTTTCCCCTGGCGTCATAATAGACGTCGAAATCACCGTTCTGGGCGACCAGCACACCACCGGCATCGGCCGCACGGGCAGATCGCGGCGCGATGTCGTCCGTCGGCGCGGCCATTGCGCTCGAAGAGAGCAGCCCGGCGGCGAGCGCCGAAAGGGTGAAGATCGTGCGGAACATGTTGGCCAAATTCTCCGGTCCGTAATTGCCGCCGCCCGGCGTTGTCTCTTTAGAGCGCCGCGCGTCCTTCCGGACGCGCAAAGGACGCTCTAACACTTTAATCTCCGCATCGCGCTTTTTTGAAAATCGAATTGGATTTTCGGGCCGACGCGATCGATCAACCCCTTCGCCAGCAAATCAGTTGGCGACCATAAGGTTCCAACATGAACCGGGCATGAAGATGGCGGATTTCTGGCGGTCTGGAGTTAGAACACTAGCTGGCGGCGAGCCCCAATTCCTTGCGCGCCTGTTTGGTCAGCTTGAGCACGACAAGGCGATGGCTTTCGCGCAGATAGTCCTTCAGCGCGTCATCGTCCATGCTTTGGCTTGTCTGGCGCTGAATCCATTTCATGCCGCGTGACGCGAGATAGGGCGCGGGCCGAAGGCCCGGCTGTTCCTTCAAGATGTCATAGGCGATGTCGGAGCATTTGAAGGTGACGAACGGCTCCTTCCCCTCGCTCCAACCGCCGATCGCAAAGACCTTGGCTCCGACCTTCCAGACATGGGCGCCGCCCCACTGGACGACATGGGTCGTCGACGGCAACGAGGCGCAGAAGCTGTTGTAGTCATCCAGCGTCATCTGCGCCCCCGCCATTTTATGCAAGCCGACTCGAAGTCAGGCCGCCGCCTCGGTCGCCACGACCGTCGGCTTCGACCGGAAATTCAACCGGTCGGAACCGGCGGTGACCTTGACGGTCGAGCCGTCGAGGATGTCGCCGAGCAGGATATTTTCCGCCAGCGGGTCCTGCAACTCCTTCTGCATCACCCGCTTCAGCGGCCGCGCGCCATAGGCCGGGTCGTAGCCCTTGGCCGCCAGCCAATCGACCGCATCCTGGTCCAGCGAAAGCGTGATCTTGCGATCGACGAGCAGGTTTTCCAGCCGCTTGAGCTGGATCTCGACGATGCGGCCCATATCCTGTCGGCGCAGCCGGTGGAACAGGATCACCTCGTCGACGCGGTTGAGGAACTCCGGCCGGAACGACGCCCTGACGACGCTCATCACCTCGTCGCGCACGACATCGACGTCCTGATTCTCGCCGAGATTGACCAGATATTCGGCGCCGAGGTTCGACGTCATGATGATCAGCGTGTTGCGGAAATCGACCGTGCGGCCCTGCCCGTCGGTCAGCCGGCCGTCATCGAGCACCTGCAGCAGCACGTTGAACACGTCGGGATGCGCCTTCTCGATCTCGTCGAACAGCACGACCTGGTAGGGCCGGCGCCGCACCGCTTCGGTCAGCGCGCCGCCTTCCTCGTAGCCGACATAGCCGGGAGGCGCGCCGATCAGCCGGGCGACCGAGTGCTTCTCCATGAATTCCGACATGTCGATACGCACCATCGCGCTCTCGTCGTCGAACAGGAAGCTGGCGAGCGCCTTGGTCAGCTCGGTCTTGCCGACGCCCGTCGGTCCGAGAAACATGAACGAGCCGATCGGCCGGTTCGGGTCCTGCAGGCCGGCGCGGGCACGGCGCACGGCTTTCGACACGGCCTGCACCGCTTCGCCCTGGCCGACGACTCGCTTGCCGATCTCATCTTCCATGCGCAACAGCTTGTCGCGCTCGCCCTGCAGCATCTTGTCGACCGGAATGCCGGTCCAGCGCGACACGATATGGGCGACATGATCGGGAGTGACCACTTCCTCGACCATGCCGACCTTGCCGTCTTGCGCCTCGGCCTGCGTCAGCTTCTTCTCGAGTTCCGGGATCTTGCCATAGGCCAGCTCGCCGGCGCGCTGGAATTCACCCTTGCGCTGGGCAATGGCGAGCTCGTTGCGTGCCTCGTCGAGCTGTTTCTTCAGGTCGGCGGCGAGCCCGAGCTTCTGCTTCTCGGCCTGCCACTTGGAGGTCAGTTCGGTCGATTCCTCCTCCAGGGCGGAAAGATCCTTTTCGAGGCGGGCAAGCCGATCCTTCGACGCGTCGTCCTTCTCGACTTTCAACGCCTCACGCTCGATCTTGAGCTGCATGATACGGCGGTCGATCTCGTCCAGCGCTTCGGGCTTCGAATCGACCTGCATCCGGAGCCGCGACGCGGCCTCGTCGACAAGGTCGATCGCCTTGTCCGGCAGAAATCGGTCGGCGATATAGCGGTTGGACAGCGACGCTGCCGCGACCAGCGCCGAATCCGAGATGCGCACCTTGTGGTGCTGCTCGTATTTTTCCTTCAGGCCGCGCAGAATGGAGACGGTGTCTTCGACGGTCGGCTCATTGACGAAGACCGGCTGGAAGCGGCGGGCAAGGGCCGCGTCCTTCTCGACATGCTTCCGGTACTCATCGAGCGTCGTCGCGCCGACGCAATGCAGTTCGCCGCGTGCCAGCGCCGGCTTCAACAGGTTCGACGCATCCATGGCGCCATCCGCCTTGCCGGCACCGACCAGCGTGTGCATCTCATCGATAAACAGGATGATGCCGCCAGCGGCAGCGGTGACTTCCGAAAGCACCGCCTTCAGCCGCTCCTCGAATTCGCCGCGATATTTTGCACCGGCGATCAACGACCCCATGTCGAGCGCCATCAACTGCTTGTCCTTGAGCGATTCCGGCACGTCGCCATTGACGATGCGCAACGCCAGCCCTTCGGCGATCGCCGTCTTGCCGACGCCGGGTTCACCGATCAGCACCGGATTGTTCTTGGTGCGGCGCGACAGCACCTGGATGGTGCGGCGGATCTCGTCGTCGCGGCCGATGACGGGGTCGAGCTTGCCGGCGCGGCCGTCGGCGGTGAGGTCGCGCGCGTACTTCTTCAGCGCATCATATCCCTGCTCGGCGCTCGCCGAGTCGGCGGTGCGGCCCTTGCGGACCTCGTTGATCACCTGGTTCAGCGCCTGTGGGGTCACGCCGGCTTTGGTCAGGATATCGGCGGTCTTGGCGGATTTCTCGACCGCCAGCGCCGTCAGCAGCCGCTCAACCGTGACGAAACTGTCGCCGGCCTTCTTGGCCAGTTCCTCGGCGGTCGAGAACACTTTGGCCAGCGGCTGCGCCAGATAAAGCTGGCCGTTGCCGCCTTCCACCTTGGGCATTGCCTCAAGTGCTGTCTCGACGCCAAGCTTGGCGTCGCGAACGCTGCCGCCGGCGCGCTCGATCAACGACGCGGCCAAGCCCTCGTCGTCGTCGACGAGCACTTTCAATATATGTTCGGGGGTGAACTGCTGGTGGTTGCGCGAGAGCGCCATTGTTTGCGCAGACTGGATGAAGCCGCGCACGCGCTCGGAGTATTTTTCAAGATTCATATCTGTCTCCTTCCGTCACCGGCCCGCTTTGCGGCACCGGATCAGATTGCGGTGACGGACCCGCCCGTTCGAGCCGGGTCCTGTTCACGCGAGATATGGTGCGCAAGCCACGGCCCCTCAAGACGTCCGGTAATGGCGAACGCATAATATTCCACGGGCGCACAAACAAAAACGGCGGAGATTTCTCTCCGCCGCCCAAGAATGTCTGAAAGCCTTGCTCGATCAGTTGTTGACGTCGACGATGGCGGGCTCGCCACCGGCGTCTTCCGCCGGCGCTGCATTCCCATTATCGGCGCCAGCATTGTCGTTGCCGCCATCCACCTGGTTAGCATTGACGCGCGGACGGCGCGGACGCCTGGGGCGGCGGGCAGCGCCGCTTTCAGTGGCTGCTTCGTTCATCTCGGCCTGGGCAGCGAGAGCCGCCGGCGAAAAGTTTTCGAACTGCGGCGCGGGTTCGGCCACAGAAGCAGGCTCAACCGGAGACACAGCTTGCGCCTGCACGGGCGTTTCATTCTGTACTGGCGTCTCGTTGCGCCGGTTCTGGTCGCTGCGCTGTCCGCCCTGCTCGCCGCGCGCACCATATTCGCCGCGCTGGCCGTTCTGGCCGTAGCCGCCATTGGGGCGGCGGTCACGATGGCGGCCGCCATTGTTGTCGCGTCCACCGTTGTCGCGCCCACCGTTGTCGCGATTGTCACGGCCGTTGTCACGGCCGTTTTCCTGGTTGAACGCCAACTCGGCTGGCGTGCCGTCGATGACCGGCTGCGGGCCGGCACCGTGGTTGACCACCGGAGCCGCCGTCTCACCGACGTTGCTGTTGCCGGCATTGTCGAACTCGTCGCGATCTTCGTCGCCGTCATCGTCAAAATCGTCGCGATTCTGCTGAGCGCTCTGGATCGGTATCTGCGCCTGTGCGGCAGCGATGATGCGATTGTAGTGCTCGGCGTGCTGGAGATAGTTTTCCGCCATCACCCGGTCGCCGGAGCTTTGCGCGTCACGGGCAAGGGTTGCGTATTTTTCGGCGATTTGCTGAGCCGATCCGCGGATCTTCACGTCCGGACCGTTGCTCTCGTAGTTGCGCGTCAGGGGATTTGGGCCCTTGCGGTTGTTGTTATTATTGTTGTTACCGCCGCCGCCGCTGTTGTTGCGACCGCGCATGCGCCTGTTCTGCTGTTGTGGCCTCATTCGACTCTCTTCATTTTGAAATTTTCGAAAACTCTTCACGAACGGAGGCGCTCATGCAGCCAGCCGTTTCGTCTCTTCACCGGCGTTCGCCCGCATCGATTGCGTTGGCGCCACGTGTCATCCTGTTCCGGTTACATCACTTATCGGACGATTCCCGCACGAAGCTTGGGCGTCGTTTGCGCAAGAAGGCAGCTATTTCCAAGGAAACCGAATCGCTAAGAGCACTGCCTGCTTCGTCTCATCCGGTTAAGGCGACCCTAGCCGCATTCCCCGGCATTGCCAAGCGTTTTTTCGCACTGCATCACGGCTTTGTCAGTTCAAAGATCAGAACCCTGTCGTTTCCGCCAAAATCCCAGAATACCCCCGCCGGCGCATAGCCGGCTGCGGAGAATATGTCAGTGACCTCTTTGCGTTGCGTGTGGCCGATCTCGACCGCAATCCTGCCTTCGGCTTCCAAAAAACCTGCCGCCTCGGCGGCAATGATCCTGTAGGGACTAAGACCGTCCACGCCGCCATCAAGGGCTCGGCGTGGATCAAAATCGCGAACTTCGTCCTGCAGATTTTCGATGTCTATGGACGCTATATAGGGAGGGTTGGCGGCAATTACATGGTATCGGCCAAAAACTTTTTCGAACCAGTCGGATTTGAGCACCTGAAACCGGCCGGCCAACCCCAATTCCTCGGCATTGCGCATGGCGGTCGCCAGCGCGCCTTGCGAAATATCGACACCGGTGGCGACCGCCGCCGGAACGGCGCTGAGCAGCGCCAGCGCGATGGCGCCGGTGCCGGTGCCGAGATCGAGGATGCGGCATTCGCCTTGCCGTGCGGCTGTGGTCTTCACGAAGGGCAGCACTGCTTCGACCAGCGTTTCGGTATCTGGTCGCGGCTCCAGCGTTTCCGCTGACAGCGACAGGCGCAAGCCGTAGAATTCGCGATGGCCGAGGATGCGATGCACCGGCTCGCCGGCGATGCGCCGTCTCAAGGCTGCATCGATCGCGGCAATCGCGCCGGCATCGACCCTGCATTCGGGATCGGCGATGGCTTGTGTGCGGGTGGTGCCGGAAAGATGTTCGACGATCAGCCTGGCATCCAGCGCCGGATCGGCGACTGCGGCCGCGGCAAGGCGGGCCCGCGCCGCTTTCAGCAGTGGCCCGAGTGTACCAGGCAGATTGTCAGCCATCGAGGCCGATATCGGCGAGCAGCTTCGACTGGTGATCGGCCATCAGCGCGTCGATGATCTCGTCGAGTTCGCCCATCATAACCCGGTCGAGCTTGTAGAGCGTCAGATTGATGCGATGGTCGGTGACGCGGCCTTGCGGGAAATTATAGGTGCGGATGCGCTCCGAGCGATCGCCCGAACCGACCTGCGATTTGCGCGATTCGGAGCGCTCCTCGTCAGCCTTGCCGCGCTCAAGGTCGTAAAGCCTGGCGCGCAGGATCTGCATGGCTTTCGCTCGGTTCTGGTGCTGCGACTTCTCCGCCTGCACCACCATGATGCCGGTCGGCAGATGGGTGATGCGCACCGCCGAATCGGTGGTATTGACGTGCTGGCCGCCCGAACCCGAGGCGCGCATCGTGTCGATGCGGATGTCTTCGGCCCTGATGTCGATGTCGACCTCTTCCGCTTCGGGCAGCACGGCAACCGTCGCCGCCGAGGTGTGGATGCGCCCGCCGGCCTCGGTCGCCGGCACGCGCTGCACGCGATGCACGCCGGACTCGAATTTCAGATGGGCAAAGACCCCCTTGCCTGAAATGGTGGCGATGATTTCCTTGTAGCCGCCGACCTCGCCCTCGCTTGCCGACGCCGTCTCGAAACGCCAGCCGCGTGCCGCAGCGTAGCGTTCGTACATGCGAAACAGGTCGCCGGCAAAGAGAGCCGCCTCATCGCCGCCGGTGCCCGCGCGGATTTCGAGGATGGCGTTCTTGTCGTCGGCGGCATCCTTGGGCAGAAGCAGGATCTGGATGTCCTTCTGCAACGCTTCGATGCGTTGCCTGACCTCGGGCAGATCGGCCTCGGCCAATGCCCGCATTTCGGCATCTGTGCTTTTGTCGGCGAGCATCGCCTCCAGATCGGCCTGTTCGTGCTCGGCGGTGCGCAGCGCCCTGATCTTTGCCACCATCTCCTGGATGTCGGCATATTCCGACGCCATCTTGACATAGGCGTCCGCCGCCGGCCCGGCCGACATCTGCGCTTCGAGCACGTCGAAACGCTTGACGACTTGATCCATACGGTCGCGGGGCAGGTTGATCATGGCGAATGCTATAGCGGTATAGAGCGGTCGTCGGCAAAGGCTTGCAGCAGCGCCCGCATCGGCAACTTCTGGGACGGCGCCATGAGATTGTCGTCGAAAAACGCTTGCAGCTCGGCCAGTGGCAGTTCCGTCAGCATCGCCTTGACCGGACCGATCGAAGCCGGCGACATCGAGATCGAACGGTAGCCAAGGCCGATCAGCGCCATCGCCGAGATCGGCTTGCCGGCCAGCTCGCCGCACAAGGTCACCGGGGTATTATTGCGCACCCCGGCGTCGGCGACCTGTTTCAGAACGCGCAGGAATGGCGTCGACAGCGTGTCGAAACGGTCGGAGAGCTGCGTGTTGCCGCGATCGACCGCCATGACGAACTGGAACAGATCGTTCGAGCCGACCGAGACGAAATCGACGGCCTTCATCAGCTCGTCGAGCTGGAACAGCAGCGAAGGCACTTCCAGCATGGCTCCGAGCTTCAGGCTGGTCGGCAAATGATGGGCAAAACGCGACAGATGCCGCACCTCGCGGTCGACGATTTCGCGCGCCTGCGCGATCTCGCCGAGTTCCGTCACCATTGGCAGCATCAGCTTCAGTTCACGCCCGCCGCAGGCCTTCAGAAGCGCGCGGATCTGGGTGCGCAAAAGGCCCGGCCGGTCGAGCGTCAAGCGGATGGCGCGCCAGCCGAGCGCCGGATTCTCTTCCTGGATCGTGTCCTTGAAGTAGGGCAGCACCTTGTCGCCGCCGATATCGATGGTGCGGAAGGTCACCGGCTTGCCGCGCGCCGCGTCGAGCACATCTCGATAGAGCCGTTCCTGGGCTTCCGCACGCGGAAAGGTCGAAGCGACCATGAATTGCAGCTCGGTGCGGAACAGGCCGATGCCGGCGGCGCCCGCCTCGGCAAGCTGCGGCAGATCGACGGCCAGGCCCGCATTCATCAAAAGGTCGACCTGGACGCCATCCTTGGTCACCGACGGCTTCTTGCGCAGTTCGCGGTAGACCTCCTGCCGCCGCGCCCGGAAGCGGACCTTTTCGGCATAGGCGGCTTCGAGGTCGGGCTGAGGGCGCAGATGGATCGCGCCTTCTTCGCCGTCGACAATGATGGCGTCGCCGTTTTCCGCCATGGAAACGGCGCCCTTCATCTGGCCGGCGACCGGTATGCCCATAGCCCGCGCCACGATGACGACATGGCTGGTCGCCGCGCCGTCCTCCAGCACCACGCCGCGCAGCTTGTCTCTGGGATAATCGAGCAGTTCGGCGGCGCCCATCGAGCGGGCGACGATGATGGCGTCCTTCGGCAGCGAGGCCGCGACATCGTCCGGCCCGCGCCCCATCAACTGGCGCAGCAACCGGTTGGCGAGATCGTCGAAATCGCTCATCCGCTCGCGCAGATACGGATCGGTCATGTGCAGCATGCGGGCACGCATGTCGCTCTGCACTTTTTCCACCGCCGCTTCTGCCGTCAGGCCGTTGCGGATCGCCTCTTCCAGCCGGCGCACCCAGCCGCTGTCGTTGGCGAACATGCGATAAGCTTCGAGCACCTGGCGATGCTCGCCCTCGAAGGCGACCTCGCGGCGTTCCAGCATGTCGTCGATGGAGAGCCTGAGCGAACCGAGGGATGCATCGAGCCGCTTGATCTCCTCCTCGCTGTCCTCGTTGAACAGATTGGTGACGACGATGCGCGGCTCGTGCAGCACGACATGACCAAGCCCGACGCCCTCGTTGAAGGACAGGCCGGTAAAGCTCACCGGGCGGCGCAGGTCGAGTTCGAGCCCGGGCCGGGTCAGCCGCGCAAGGTCGCCGGTGGCGATCATCTCGGCGATCACCATCGCCGTCGTTTCCAGCGCCTCGACCTCGTCGTCGCGATAGTGGCGCATGGTCTTGTTCTGGACGACCAGCACACCGAGCGTGCGCCCTGCCCTGAGCACCGGCACGCCAAGGAAGGAATTATAGATCTCTTCCCCTGTCTCCGGCAGATAGGCGAAGGCGGGATGTTCCTGCGCGTTGGAGAGATTGAGCGGCCGTGCTGAGGCCGCGATCGTGCCGACGAGGCCTTCCCCCAGCCTGAGCTGCGCCAAATGGACGGCTTTCGGATTCAGGCCCTCGGTGGCATAGAGTTCGAGCACCGAATCGGCGCGCAGCACATACAGCGAGCACACTTCGGCGACCATGTTGGAGGCGATGTCGCGCACGATACGGTCGAGCCGCTCCTGCGGCTCCAGCGGCTCCTGCATGAGCTCGCGGAGCCGTTTCAGCAAAACGCGCGGGCCGCTGGCCGTATCACGCATCGCGGCTTGTTCTCCAATGGACATTCTGCCCGCCGCAGTTTCTCCCGCGGCCGGCGCTCACGCAACAACTCAATTAGAGCGCCATGCATCCAACTGGACGCACAAAGGACGCTCTAAGACTTTCGATCTGCTGCATCGTGCTTTCCGAGAATCGACTCCGATTTTCGGGCCGATGCAGTCTGCTACTGCTTATCCAGACCGTAGACGGAATGCAAAGTACGAACCGCAAGTTCGGTGTAGGGACCGTCGATCAGGATCGAAATCTTGATCTCGGAGGTCGTGATCGCGCGGATGTTGATCGCCTTGTCGGCCAGCGCCTTGAAGGCGGTGGCGGCAACGCCCGCATGGCTGCGCATGCCGATGCCGATGACCGAGACCTTCGACATGCCGGCTTCCGACTGCACGACGTCGTAGCCGATCGTGGCCTTCAGCCGCTCGAGCACGGCAAGCGCCTTGTCGACATCGCCGGACGGCACGGTGAAGGTCATGTCGGTGAACTTGCCGTCCTCGGAAATGTTCTGGACGATCATGTCGACATTGATGTTGGCTTCGGCCAGCGGCCCGAAAATGCCGGCGGCGACGCCCGGCCGGTCGCCGACACGGCGCAGCGAAATCTGCGCTTCGTCCTTGGCGTAGGCAATTCCGGTGACGACCTGCTGTTCCACGATCTCTTCCTCGTCGCAAATAAGCGTTCCGGGCGGATTGAGCAAATCCCCCATTCCGGGCGCGTCGGGATCGTCGAAGGACGACCGCACGAAAGTACGCACCCTGTGCACCATGGCAAGCTCGACCGAGCGCACCTGCAGGACCTTGGCGCCGAGCGAGGCCATTTCAAGCATTTCCTCGAAGGAAATCTTGGCCAGCCGCCGCGCCTTCGGCTCGATGCGCGGATCGGTGGTGTAGACCCCGTCGACATCGGTATAGATGTCGCAGCGGTCAGCCTTGACCGCCGCCGCGATGGCGACGGCACTGGTGTCGGAGCCGCCACGGCCGAGCGTCGCGATGCGGTTGTCCGGCCCGATGCCCTGGAAACCCGCGACCACCGCCACCTGGCCCTCGCCGAAGCGCTTGATCAGGAACGCGCCGTCGATATCGAGAATGCGCGCCGCGCCATGCGCATTGTCGGTCTTGATCGGGATCTGCCAGCCTTGCCAGGAACGGGCATGGACGCCCATGTTCTGCAGCGCGATCGCCAACAGGCCGGCGGTCACCTGCTCGCCGGAGGCAACGACAGCGTCATATTCGCGTGCATCGTGCATGGGCGAGGCTTCGCGCGTCCATTGCACGAGCTCGTTGGTCTTGCCGGCCATCGCCGAGACGACCACCGCGACCTCATGGCCGGCATCGACCTCGCGTTTGACATGGCGCGCCACATTGCGGATGCGGGCGATGTCGGCGACGGAGGTTCCGCCGAATTTCATCACGATGCGCGCCATGGAAGCGAAATGCCTTTGACTGGATGCCGGGCCGACGGCCGAAAAGCGGAAAGGGAGCGTCCGGCCGGGCCGGTCGCTGAATTCGCGGCCTCCTTAGCCAAATGCTTAGGGTTTCGCAAGGCATGCCGCCAGTTGCCGGTTGGGTGACGAGGCGCAGATCGCAGTCAGTGCCGCCTGGCATCATGAGCACTGGCCTGTCGACAGGCGAAATTGCTGCCTTGACATTCGCTGCCTCGCGACCGACTTCCTAGCGCACCAGAGCGCGATCAGCAAAGTCGTATCCGGTTTTGCACCCGATCGCGCTCTGAACTTTTGAGTCTGCGGGAGACACGCCATGCCAGAACCCCGACGGTCGACGATCGATGCCGGAGAAGTGGAGCGCTTTTCCGCCCTTGCCGCCGAATGGTGGAATCCGAACGGCAAATTCCGTCCGCTGCACAAGTTCAATCCGATCCGGCTTGCCTATATACGCGACCAGGTGGCGACGCGCTTCGGCCGCGACCCGCGTGCGGCGCGGCCGTTCGAGGGCCTGCGCTTCCTCGACATCGGCTGCGGCGGCGGGCTGTTGTGCGAGCCGATGGCGCGGCTTGGCGCCGAGGTGGTCGGCGCCGATGCATCCGCCACCAACATCGAAGTGGCCAAGCTGCATGCGGCGGAGGTCGGGGTGACGGTGGATTACCGTGCCACGACGGCGGAGGATCTGGCCGACGCCGGCGAGAAATTCGACGTCATCCTCAATATGGAAGTGGTCGAGCACGTCGCCGACATCGACCTGTTCGTCGCCAAATGCGGCGAGATGGTCAAGCCCGGCGGTATCATGTTCGTCGCTACCATCAACCGCACGCTGAAGGCGCTGGGCCTGGCCATCATCGGCGCCGAATATGTGCTGCGCTGGTTACCGCGCGGCACCCACCAGTTCGGTAAGCTGGTGCGGCCAGACGAGCTGGAAAAGGCGCTTGCCGGCGCTGGTCTGAGCATCATCGACCGCACCGGCGTCGCCTACAATCCGCTCGCCGACCGCTGGCAGCGGTCGAAAGACATGGACGTCAACTACATGGTGCTGGCGGAGAAGGCACCCGCCTGAACTTTGTCACGAAATGCCTGAACCTTCTCACGCCGCCACCTTTTCACCCGTCTGGTTCTGCGCCTTTGTGGTGATCTGGCTTTGCGCTTTGGTGGTGATGAAGACGCCGGCGGTGATGATGATAGCACCCGCCCAGGTCAGCAATTGATAGTGCTCGCCCAAAACGATCGTCCCGGCAAACAACCCGACCGCAGCCGCGACATAGCCGATCTGGCTAAGATAGACCGGGCCGCCGACCGCCTGCAGGCGGAAGAAGAAGGCGAACATCGCCGCGGCCGACGCGATCTGCCCGACGACCACCAGCGGCACGCCGCCGAGCAGGGCGAGCGACCCCCCGCCTTGCTGCATGAGGATACCGCCCAAAAGCAGCGCAGCCGCTGCCAGATGGCTGCCGACGGCAAGCTCGATCGGCCCGGTCCCTTCGGGCCAGTCGACGGTGCGGTAGATGTTGCCGGCGGCAAGGCTGACCGGGATGAGCAGCCCTATCGCTACCCAGAAAAATTCGGCCGGCTGTCCGGCCTCGCCGCGCGTCATCGCCACCATGACAGCACCGACGAAGCCGACGGCAATGCCGACAACACCGAGCAGGTTGGGACGGCGAACGCCGAGCAGGATCGAAAACACCAGCGTGATCACCGGCGACAGCGTGAACATGATGCCGGTATAGCCGGCACCGAGATGCGGAATGGCCGAGAACATCAAGAGATTGGGGAAGGCGTAGGACACTGCCGCGGTGACGAAGAAGTAGCGCAGTCTGTGCGGGGTAAGCCGGATGCGCTGCCCGCGCAGCAGCAAGGCGCACAGAAGCACGCCGCCGGCGCCGAGCGATATGACGAGGGCCCAGACCATGGCGGAAACGCCGGCTGCCGTCGCGATCTTGCCGAACGGCAGCGTCAGGCCGAGCAGCCCGCCGGTGACGATCAATAGGCCGAGCGCCGAATCCCAGAGAAATTTCATTTCGTAGCCCTTTCGCCTATTTGCGGCTCTTGGCCGGCATTGCATCTTCAGATAAGATAATACAAAGATTCTTAACGTCAAGATATTTAATGGTGAGATAGATGGATCGCGCAGCGAACGCCATCGAGCAGTGGAAAAGGGAACGGCCGGATTTGGATGTTTCGCCGATGGCCGTGCTTGGACGATTGAACGAGGCCTCTTCGCTGATAGCACGAGAACGCCTCGCTCCGCTGTTTGCTCGTTTCGGTTTGCAGACCGGGGAATTCGATGTGCTGGCGACGCTGCGCCGTTCCGGATCACCTTACGCGCTGACGCCAACTGCTCTCTATGAAGCGACGATGGTGACGTCGGGCGCAATGACCAACCGGCTCGATCGGCTCGAAAAGTTAGGATTGATCATGCGCGGGCCGCATCCCAACGATCGGCGCGGAATTGTCGTGCAACTGACCGACAAGGGCCTGACATTGATCGATGAGGCGGTCGCCGCCCATGTCGCCAACGAGCACGAGATACTCTCTGGCCTGACGCGCCAGGAGCAAGATACGCTTGCTCGCCTGCTTGAGAAATTGATCGGCAGCGTGAGATAACCTGTCAGTTCCGCTCGTCGGGAAAGCTTGGAATCGGCATGAATTCGACGCCGTCCTCTATCAGGCTCTTCGCCTCCTCCAGCGTCGCCTCGCCATAGATGCCGCGCGGATCGCTCTCGCCGAAATGGATCTTGCGCGCTTCCTCGGCAAACTTGTCGCCGACATAATCGGCGTTCTCGCGCACCTTCTCGGCCATGGCTTTCAGTTGCGCCAGCGCCTGCTTCTGGGCCTCGCCCATGGCGAGCGCGATCTTTTCCTGTTTGCGCCCGGTCGAGACGGCCGGCGCCATCAACGCCTTCTCGACCTTGTGCGAGCCGCAAGTCGGACAATCGACGAAGCCACGTTTCTTCTGGGTGTCGAAATCGTCATTACTGCGAAACCAACCCTCGAATTCGTGCTCGTGTTCGCAGATCAGGGAAAAGCGGATCAAGATGCTGCACCCCTAAGCGGCAGCGCCTCGGCCGATCCGCCGTTGACGGCAAAATCCCGCGCATTTTTCAGGTTCGGGATCTTCTTGCGCGCGGCGACCGACTGCGCTGGGTCGATCTCGGCGACGATCACGGCGGGCTCGTCATGCGCCGCCTCGGCGACGATACGGCCCCAGGGATCGACGATCAGCGAATGGCCATAGGTCTCGCGGCCGTCCTCGTGCAGTCCGCCTTGCGCCGCGGCGACGACATAGGCGCCGTTCTCGATGGCGCGTGCCCTGAGCAGCACATGCCAGTGCGCCTCGCCGGTCTGGCGGGTGAAGGCGGCGGGCACCGAAAGCAGGTCGGCGCCGGCCAGTGCCTCGGCGCGGAAGAGCTGCGGAAAGCGCAGATCGTAGCAGACGGCGAAACCCAGCCTCGCGCCATCGACCTCGGTAACGATGGCCTCGGTGCCCGGCTCGTAGGCGGCGGATTCGCGCCAGCTCTCGCCATTGTCGAGATCGACGTCGAACATGTGGATCTTGTCGTAGGTGGCTAATGTCGCGCCATCCGGCCCGAACAGAAGCGCGCGATTGGCGAGCTTGCCGTCGGCGCGCAGGATGGCGGTCGAGCCTATATGCAAGTAGACGCCAAGCTCTTTCGCCAGCTTGCGCGACGTCGAGACGATAATGTCCTTGTCCTCGGACGTGAAAGAGGCGGCCCGCGCCTGTTTGTCGCGGACCAGGGCACCGGTCATTTCCGGTGACTGGATATAGGTCGCGCCCTGGCTTGCCGCCTCGCGCACCAGCCGCTCGAGATCGACCGCGTTGTGCTCGGGGCTGGTGCCCGAACGCATCTGGATCGCCGCCGCCTTGAAAGCACCCATCGTCATATCCTTAAATCGTCGAGCCATTGGCGAGCAGACGGTCCAGCCGACCCTCCGCCTCCAGTTCGTGGAGATCGTCGGAGCCGCCGACATGTGTGTCGCCGATGAATATCTGCGGAAAGGTCGAGCGGCCGTTCGCGCGGGAGATCATTTCCTGGCGCAGTTCTGGGGAGAAGGAGGCGTCGTGCTCGGTGTAGGCGACGCCCTTGCGCTCGAGCAGCCGCTTGGCCGCCGCGCAATAGCCGCACATCACCCGTGTATAGATCGTCACGTCGACCATCGGTCAGCAATCCTGCCTTGTCTCAAAATCTTATATAGTCGCGGACTCGTCGGCCCGAAAGTCCCCCGGCAGCACGCGCGCAAAGGTCAGCACGTCGACGGTCCCGGCACCGCCCTTCTTCAGCGCCTTGGCGACCGCGCGGACAGTGGCGCCGGTGGTATAGACATCGTCGATCAAGAGCACCCGGCGGCCGGCGATCTCGATCTCCGCCTCCTCGGGCACTCTGAATGCGGCACGCACATTCTCCTCGCGTTCCCGCCGCTCCAGCCCGACCTGCTGACGCGTGAGCTTGACGCGCCTGACCGCTGAGGGCGCGAAAGGCAGGCTGCCAAGCTGCGATACCGCCCTTGCCAGCTCCGCCGACTGGTTGAACTGACGCCTGAAAAAGCGCCGCCAGTGCAGCGGCACCGGCACGACCACATCGGCTTCCGCGATCAGTTCGGCGCCGGCGCGCAGCATCCAGCGCGCCATCCACGGCGCCAGATCGGTGCGATCCTGGTATTTCAACCCTTGCACCATCTGGCGGGCGACACCGGAGTAAGCGACCGCGGCCCGCGCGCGCTCGAAGGGCGGCGGGTCGGCGATCGCCTCGGCCGACAGGAACCCCTCGCCCATGTGATGGATGAACGGTGTGCCCATCACCGGGCACCAAGGCCGTTCCAGGAGCCTGAGCTTCGGCCAGCAGGCGCCGCACAGCACGCCGGGCTGCGAGACATGCCGGCGGCAGCCGGCGCAAACCGGCGGAAACAGGATGCGCGCCGGCCAGTCCAATGCCTTTCGGGCGATACTCTTGATATCTGGCATTGGATCGGCCACGTGATTGGTTCTCCGCCACCCTATATCAGAGAGCGGAAACCAGGAACCAGCCGTTGCAGCCCATAGTCGACACCTCTCTCTGGCTGACGCACAAGCGCCGGGCCCTTGCCCGTCCGGCTGCGGGTGCGGATTTCCTGATGTGGCGGGCAGCCGAAGAGCTTGCCGACCGGCTGGGCGCCGTGGAGCGTAAATTTGACAGAGCGGCCGTGCTGTTTTGCCAGACGCCGGCGGCCGTCGACGTGCTCGCGACAAGCGGCAAAGTGACGGACATCGCGCGCGTCGAGGCGGATGCGGCGTTCCTGGACAATGCCGCGGGATTGGTGGCGCCGCTGGAGACCGTGCCGTTCGAGCCGGAAAGCCTCGACCTCGCCGTGTCTCTTTTGTCCCTTCAGGCAATGAACGACATTCCCGGCATGCTGGTGCAGATCCGCCGCGCGCTGAAGCCGGACGGTCTTTTCCTCGGCGCTTTTGCCGGCGCCGGTACGCTTTCCGAGCTGCGCGAAAGCCTGCTCGCCGCCGAGACCGAGCTTTATGGCGGCGCCAGCCCGCGCGTCATCCCGTTCACCGACGTGCGCGACGCCGGGGCGCTTCTGCAACGCGCCGGCCTGGCTTTGCCCGTCGCCGACGTCGAGACGGTGACGGTGCGCTACGATTCCCTGTTCGGCGTGATGGCGGACCTGCGGGCGATGGGCGAGACCAGCGCGCTCATCGACCGTAGCAGGCGACCTGGGACGCGAAGGCTGTTTGCCCGCGCCGCCGAAGTCTATGCCGAGCGATTTTCGGATGCCGATGGCCGCGTCAGGGCGAGTTTCCCGATCGTCTGGATGTCAGGCTGGGCGCCCGACGCCTCGCAGCAAAAGCCGCTGAAGCCCGGCTCGGCGAAAATCTCGCTGAAGACAATACTGGAAAATCCCGAAGGGCACTGACCGGATCTTCGGATGCGGGTGCCCGGTCGTGATCACTGCGCGAAAGCGTTCACAAGCCTGCTGTTGTTGTCGCTGAACAGCCATTTGAGGGCATCGAACACCTGACCGGCCCCGGCAACGATGGCGAGCGACAGCACGGTCACGATGACGCCGTATTCTATGACCGTCGCGCCGGTCTCGTCTTCCAAAAACCGTTGCAACAATGTTTTCATGGCCGTCGATCCCGCCTGCCGGAACCCTAGTGCCGACCTGTTAAGAAAGGTTAATGGCACAGGCTTAACAGGCGATGAAACGACGCTTTAAAGGATGTCAGCAGTCGCCGCTGCGCTTGCCATTGTCGCGTATCACGCAGACCGAACTGGGCAACGGCTGCAGCACGCTCCTGCGCAGTGTGTAGGTATGGGCGATCGAGCCCGTGCTTCCAATCGACCCCGTGCTCATCCTGTCGAGGCCGCCGGCAAACCCATCGCGGGCGGACTGCAATCGCGTCCGGCTGTCAAGGAATGGCGTCGCGATCAAGGCCAGCGCCACCGCAGCCGAGCCGAACAGCAGCGTGATCCGCAATATGCCCATGCCAGCATGAACAGCGCTATCACGGCGGTCGGGCCGGATCGAATCCCAGTCCTTGTCGAGGCTCATGCAGTCGCTCTCCGGCGAAGGCCTGGACATGGCCTTCCCTCGATTTCCATGCCGTCAATTTTTCACGGCAAGATAAATCTTGCATTAACGCTGTCTAAAATCAGGCAGTGACGGCGCAAATCACAGAAGATCGATGAGGAACTGGATCAGCGGCGCGTCGGCCGGCGGCATCGGAAAATCGCGCATCTGGCGCGGCCGCACCCATTTCAGCACCTGCCCCTCCTTCGGCTGCGCGATGCCGCGGAAGCGGCGGCAGACGAACAGCGGCATCAGCAGGTGAAAATCATCGTAGGAGTGGCTGGCGAAGGTGAATGGCGCCAGGCAGGGAATATCGGTTTCGATGCCGATCTCCTCGTACAACTCCCGGATGAGGCATTCTTCCGGCGTCTCGCCGGGCTCGACCTTGCCGCCCGGAAACTCCCACAGGCCGGCGAGCTGCTTGCCTTCGGGCCGCTGCGCCAGAAGCACGCGGCCGTCGGCATCGACCAGCGCGCAGGCTGCGACCAGGAGCAGGCGCTTGCCCACAGGGTTCGCGCCGGTCATGCGCCGGGCGGCCGGCGATAGTGGTAACGATAGACTTCATCGAACCCGAGCGAACGATAGAGCGCCAGCGCCGGCGCATTGTCGGCCTCGACCTGCAGCCAGGCTTCCCGGGCGCCGCGCAGCCGTGCCCATTTCAGCGCCGACAGGATGAGATGGCGGCCATGGCCCTTGTTGCGCACCGATTTGTCGGTGGCGATCTCGAACAGTCCGGCAAGATCGCCATCATGGACGCAGATCAGCGTCGCCAGCGGCTCGGTGCCCTCTTCGAGCGCGAACAGCCCGGCTTCCGGCTGGATGGCGCCGATGATCTCCGACAGGCCCGGCCGCAGCGACACATCCGAGCCGCTCACCTTGAGCGACGCCCCGATGAAGCGGCTGATGTCCTTCAGCGGAATCTGGTCCATGGCGGCATCGAGCTGGGCGTCCGCGAGCGGCAGCCGCATGACCAGCGATTCGTCGAATGTGCTCCAGCCTTCGCTGTCGAGATGTTTGGAAAGAACCGGCCCCGACAGCGGCGATATGCGAAAGGTCAGCGGCCGGCCATAGGCGTCGAAACGGCGGCTGGCGCGGCCGATGCGCTCGGCAATGTGCTGGATGTCGCCCGGATCGAGCGGGTTGACCGAATTCAGCCGCTTGGCCGGGTGGCCCGCCGTCAGCCGCACCACCCAGGTGCCGTCATAATGGACGGCCGCCGCCGGCCAGGCGCGAAAGCCGGCCGCCTCGTAGCGCCGCACGATGGCAAGCACGCTTGCCGGATGTCTGGAAACCAACGCCATCAGCTCCGATAATCGCCGTTGATGGCGACATACTCCTTGGTGAGGTCGCAAGTCCACACCGTCGCCTTGCCGCGGCCGATGCCGATATCGGCACGGATGCGGATCTCGTCGCGCTTCATGTAGGCCGAGGTCGCCTCTTCGGAGTAGGCGGCATCGCGCTCACCCTCATGCGCCAGCCTGTTGTCGCCGAACCAGATCGACAGAAGGTCGCGGTCGGCCGGTTCGCCGGCCTTGCCAACGGCCATGACGACGCGGCCCCAATTGGCGTCCTCGCCGGCGACTGCCGTCTTGACCAGCGGCGAATTGGCGATCGACAGCGCG
The DNA here is from genome assembly GCF_004022765.1 of Mesorhizobium sp. M6A.T.Cr.TU.014.01.1.1. NCBI lineage: Bacteria > Pseudomonadati > Pseudomonadota > Alphaproteobacteria > Hyphomicrobiales > Phyllobacteriaceae > Mesorhizobium > Mesorhizobium sp. M6A.T.Cr.TU.014.01.1.1. The sequence continues at coordinate 4,010 of NZ_RZPG01000046.1, read as the reverse complement.
ATGCGCTTGGCCGAGCGGGCCGATTTTGCGCCGGTGACGGTGACCTCGACCTGCTTGCGGGCGCCCTCGCCGTCGCGCACCACTTGCAGGGCCAGCGATTTCAGCACCTTGCCGAGCGCGCGGCGGAAGGCGCCGAGGCGCGCATCCCCGGCATCCGTGATATCGGGCGCGCCGCGCCTGGCGGCCGTGCCGGTGGCGAACATCAGCAGCGTGTCGCTGGTCGAGGTGTCGCTGTCGACGGTGACCGCATTGAAGCTCTTGGCGGTGCCGCGCGCCAAAAGATCCTGCAGCACGGGCGCGGCGATCGGCGCGTCGGTGGCGATGAAGGAGAGCATCGTCGCCATGTCGGGCGCGATCATGCCGGCGCCTTTGGCAATGCCGTTGATGATGACGTCGGCGTCGCCGAGCTTCACCGTCGCGGTCGCCAGTTTCGGATAGGTGTCGGTGGTCATGATCGCCTTGGCGGCTTCGGTCCACAGATCCGGTCTGCCGTCCTTGACCAGTCCGGCGAGCAAATGGCTGAACTTGCCGGCATCCAGCGGCTCGCCGATGACGCCGGTCGAGGCCAGAAACACCTCCTCCGGCGCGCAGCCCACAGCCTTGGCTGCAGCCTCGCCGGTCATCGCCGTGGAGGCTCGGCCCTTCTTGCCGGTGAAGGCATTGGCGTTGCCGGAGTTGACGACAAGGACGCGCGCCTTGCCCTGCCCAAGGTTCTGCCGGCAGAAATCGACCGGCGCCGACGGGCATTTCGACTTGGTGAACACGCCGGCGACCGTGGTGCCGGCATCGAAGACCATGGTCAGCAGGTCGGTACGGTTCTTGTACTTTATCCCGGCCTCGGCTGTGGCGATGCGGGCGCCCTCGATATCAGGCATTTTGGGATATTTCTTCGGCGCGAGCGGCGAAATCGTGGCTGACATGAAGACCTCGGGCGGGAAAAACGCAAGGGAACGCCGGTTTGCCCGATAGCGGCCGCCGGCGCAAGGGCGTTTTCCCGACCGTTGCGGGCGGCGCTAAACTGCCGGCGGCTCGTCTGCTTTATTGGGCAGGATTGAGGAACCTCCGGAACGTCCTCTGCACGCCCGGAATGAGCCCCCAGATCATGATCGAGACCATCAACGGGGCGATGACCAGCGTGCGCTGCCAGATTTCCCACTCTTCGGTCAGCGGGAACACCGCATAGAGGATGGCTGTGATCAGCGGATAGACGCCGGCAAGCACCAGCAGGGCAAAGCGAGGGCGCGAGAAGCGGCTGGCGGCAGCAGTCGAGGTCATTGCTCTCTCCTTATCGTTACGAAACGTTCCGTATATAAAACGAGCCGTTCCGTTTCGCCAAGCGGTCGTATATGAATGCTGAGGGGAAACTTGCCGGCAAGGAAAATGGTGGATGGGTGAAGACGCAGATCAGGCCCGCAAGTCAATTGGCGCGCGGCGCAACCCCGACAGCGCCGACGCCATTCTCGACGCCGCCGAGGCGGTGCTGGTCGAGGCCGGCTATTCCGGCTTCTCGATCGAAGCGGTGGCGCGGCGGGCGCGTGCTGGAAAGCCCACGATCTATCGCTGGTGGCCGAGCAAGGCCGCTTTGCTCTTCGACGTCTATCAGCGGCTCAAGCGCGTCGAGAATCCCGATACCGGAAACCTCGAGGATGATCTTGTCGGCTTCCTGAAGAACCTGTTCTCACACTGGCGTGAAACATCGTCAGGCAGCGTCTTCAGGTCGCTGATCGCCGAGGCGCAGTCGGATGCGACTGTTGCCGCCGTCCTAGTCGAATACACGAAAGGACGTCACGCGCATACCGGCCGGATGATCGAACGCGCCAAGGCAAGAGGCGAAGTGGCGGCCGACGTCGATCCCATGCTCGTCGCCGACCTGGTCGCCTCCTTTGCCTGGACGCATCTTTTGACCAATCGCCTCGACGAAGACGAAACGACCATACGCAAAGCGGTCCGCTATGTGATACAAGGCATCGCTCACAAGCGTTGACAGGGGGATCGGCGGCTTGCTTGAAAGAACATCTCCAGTGCTGCCCGTCAGCCTGATCATCGTGTCAGACTATCTGACGGCCGACGGCGACGCGGAATTGCGGCGCTCGCTGCGCGCCTACGCGCAGGACACGCACGGCGTGCCGGCCGAGATTGTCATCATGCTGCCCAGCGGCCCTGCTTCAGAAAGCGGGCCTACCTCAAAAAATGAACATGCCTCCGCAATCGAGGCCGAGCTTGCCGGCAAGGCATATCTCTGCCCGTCGGTGATCGTAGCCACGCATGACAGCGACGAATCCTCACAACTGAAGGACGCTGCGCTGTCATATTGCCGCCATGACCTCGTTGCGGTGGTCGAGGCCGATTGCCTGCCCGGTCCGGGATGGTTGGCGGCGTTGAACGAGACCGTCGAGAAAAACCCGAAGCTCGACGCGGTTTCAGGACGGACCAGCTACGGCGAAGAGAGCATGATGAAAAGGGTGATGTCGCTGCTCGACCGCGGCTTCATCGAGCGCCGCAACAGACTTGGCCAGATCATTCATGCCAGCAACAATGGCGCGCTTTATCGACGGTCGGTGCTTGAGCAATATCGTTTCGAGGCCGACCATGGACCCTTCATCAGCTCGCATCTGCGCCAGCACGCTATGCTGAGGGATGGCGTGGCGATGGAGCTTGCCGCTCAAGCCGTCTCGATCCACGCCTATGAGGGACTAGGGTTCATCTGGGATGTCCGGCGCAACAAGGGCTACCAGTTCGCGCGGATGCTGCTGCGCAAGAAGCATCGCTTTTCCAGGCTCGGCCTGGCCGTTCGCGCCGTGGCGACATCGTTCAAGGAAAACCGCCAGACCGCGCAAGCCGTGGGCCATGAGTTCTGCCGATGGACGGACTGGCCGCTGTTCTGGGCAATGATGCTTCTGGTGCGGATCCCGGAATTCGCCGGCGCACTCGCCGCCGGCGATCCGGCGGCATTCAAGGCGTCGACGCACTATAGGTAGCGGAGCGGAACCGTCCGTTTGTCGAAGTTTGCGCCGCCTCTTGGCTGCCCTCCAGCGTTGGTGGTTGGCGAAAGCCGACGCGGCATCCGATCTCCCCCTTGCGGGGGAGATGTCCGGCAGGACAGAGGGGGGTGGGAAGGATCGCCAACTTTCGACTTAATCCGAACCGGGGATAGCCTGGAGGGCGTGGCTCCGATTGGCTGGCAAGTCGGAGGGACAGCACCCCCCTCTGCCCTGCCGGGCATCTCCCCCGCAAGGGGGGGAGATCGGCAGCTTCGCCGACGGCGCGCCTACTTGGTGTTTTCCAGAGCGTCGACCGTCTTCTTCAGCTTTTCGTCCGGGATCTCGACTTTGGCGTCGGCGCGCAGCGTCTTGACCAGCGCGATATACTTGTCGCGGATGACCGCCTGACGGGCCTGATCCTTGACAGCGTCGAAAGCCGGCGGCTGCTTGGTCCGCTTGTCCTCGACCTTGATGACGTGCCAGCCGAACTGCGTTTGCACCGGCTGCTCGGTGTATTTGCCGACCGCGAGCGCGGAGGCCGCCTTGTCGAATTCCGGCACCATCTGTCCAGGACCGAACCAGCCGAGGTCGCCGCCGCTGGTCTTGCCGCTCGGATCGCTGGTGTGCTCATTGGCGAGCTTCTGGAAATCGGCGCCGCCATCGAGCTGCTTGATGATCGCGTCGGCCTCTTCCTTCGTCTTCACGAGGATGTGACGGGCATGCACCTCGTTGGTCGGCGGTGTGTTGGCGATTTCCTGGTCGTAGCGGGCGCGAACGTCGGCATCCGTGACCTTGTCGACGACATCCTTCTCGACCATTTCGCCATGCAGGGCGCGCTGCTGCAGGAACGCCATGCGGCGCTGGAAGTCGGGATCCTTGTCGAGGCCGGTGGTGACCGCTCGGGTTGCCATGACCTTGATTTCGATCGCCGCCGACAGCGCGGCGGCGCGGCGCTGTTCGGGCGGCATCTGCGCGAACTGCTGCGACAGCTCGCCTTCGGCAAGCGCAAGGTCTGCCTCGGTCAGCGTC
>NZ_RZPG01000045.1:4323-29517 GCF_004022765.1 Mesorhizobium sp. M6A.T.Cr.TU.014.01.1.1 | reverse complement strand
TTCCCGGCAAGGAAAGCACACCTTCAGCGTCGCGGAAGTGATGCTACGCAACTTCGAGTCAATCTGGGAAACCAGGAATGGCGCCGGACGCGCGCGAGAGTTGCAGTAAGCCGTTCGGTTTTCTCGAGCTTGCGCAAATATGGTGAGGACGCACCGCTCAGGTTCGGCAGCGGAAAACACCGCTCCCGAATCTCGCGGCGTAAGCCTGATCGGTAGATCCACGCTGTGCGAGCTAGACTAGCGTGCTGCGCGTAAATCCGACGCCATCGTCGTCGTGGCTTCGGCCCGTTCTGCCAGTCCGTCTTCTGTGGGCGTCGTCTTTCAGATCCTCTAACCCCACCGCCAACTGATTGATCTACCGCGATGAACGCTCCAAACCGTTGGCAGCGAATCTGGCGCTCGAACTTGGCGATCCGTATCTGCTGCCGGCCAACCAGCGCGCATTCTCCGACGCCTTCGCATCGTGGACCGTGAGGTCGGCGGATTTCCAAACCTTAGCAGCTCGACTGCCAGGGCGACTAACGAAACTCGCTATCAGTGAGCAACAGTCTTGGAGAAAATGTTGATCACCACGACACCGCAAATAATCAGAATGATCCCCAATATCGCAGGCAGGTCAAGCGGCGACCTATAGACGTGAACGCTCACCATAGCCGTCAGCACCATGCCGACACCGCACCAGATTGCGTACGTGACACCCAGGGGAATCAATTTGAGGGCATGGGAGAGAAAGAACAACGCGACAATAAAGCTGGCGATGGCAGCTGCAGTAGGTCCAAGCTTCGTGAATTGCTGTGTTTTTGGCAACAGCGATGAACCGATGACTTCCGACACAATACCCAATACGAGGGCGCCGTAAGCTGTGACCAGAGGGTTCATACAGTCATTTTCCCGGGCGACGCCTGAAAAGCCTTAGCACAAAGATGTGCAGCCATGGGGTACGGCATTTTCTCGGCAACAGCGAGGTCCATTCGATTGGGGAGCGCCATGGGAATCCCATTGTCGTGGTCCTAACTCACAAGTCGCTATGGTTCCGCCCGGTCGCCACCGCGGGTACAAGCGCCTTCAGAACATCAGTCATGTTGAGCGTACCCACCCGAACTCCGTCCGAGTGTACCGCGAAGGATTTGTCGGCGACGCCATGGGATCGCAGGATCGCCCGCTCCAAGGTCTCGTCCCCGTCCAGGACTTCATAGCCGTCGTCCTCGGTGATCGTCTTCTCCATTACCGATCGGACGCGAAGGACGCGTGCGCGGTTGATATCGCTGACGAAGTCTTCAATGTAAGGGTCGGCGGGGTTGAGGAGAATGTATTGCGGCTCCCCCTGCTGCACGATCTCGCCGTCCTTCAAGATCACCAGGTGGTCCGCAAGCTTGAGAGCCTCATCGAGGTCATGTGTGATGAATACGACGGTCTTCTGGAGGTCCTTCTGCAGTTCGAGGAGAAGGTCCTGCATGCTCGACCGGATGAGTGGGTCCAGCGCTGAATAGGCTTCGTCCATGAGCATGAGCTCGGAGTTCGACGTCAGAGCCCGGGCGAGGCCGACGCGCTGCTGCATGCCCCCCGAGAGTTGGTGGGGATACAGCGCCTCCGAGCCCGCCAGACCGACCCTGTTCAGCCACTTGCGGGCCGTCTCGTCGGTCTTTGCCCGTCCGTCGCCGCGCACCGAGCACGGCATACCGGCATTCCTTAGGACTGTCTCATGCGGCAGCAGCGCAAACTTCTGAAAGACCATCGACATCTGAGTGCGGCGCAGCTGCCGGAGCCTCGCCCGATCGAGTTTCATGATGTCCGTCCCGTTGACTATTACCTCACCCGCCGTGGGGTCGATAAGGCGGTTGAGGTGACGGATCAGGGTCGATTTTCCAGAGCCCGAGAGGCCCATGATCACCGTGATCTCGCCTTTTTTGATCTCAACATTAATGTCGCGCAGCCCGAGCACATGGCCGTGGGCCTGCAGCATGTCTTTCTTATGCATCCCCGACTTCGCGTAAGACACCATGGCCGGCGCATTGTTGCCGAAGATCTTATAGAGGTTGCGGATTGATACGAAACTCTCGGTCATACTCATGTCCGCGACTGGTGCATCTTGTTGACGCGCTGGAGGGCAGCCCGGCTGACCCGGTCGAGCACAATGGCGAGGAGAACAATGCCGAGGCCTGCGACGAGGCCGACGCCGAGTTCAAGTTTGTTGATACCTCGCAGGACAAGGGTTCCCAAGCCAGGCGCAGACACCAGCGAAGCGATCACGACCATGGATAAAGACAGCATGATGGTCTGGTTGATCCCCGCCATGATGTTCGGCAACGCGAGCGGCAACTGGACGCGATAGAGCTTTTGCCAAGAGGTCATGCCAAACGCCTCCCCCGCTTCCAGAACGTCCTTGTCCACCAGCCGAATGCCCAGGTTAGTGAGCCTGATAGATGGCACCACGGCGTAGAGAATGATTGCTATGCCGTAGAGCTTCGGCTCCGTGACACTGAACAGAAATATCAGCGGGATAAGATAGACGAAGGTGGGCAACGTCTGCAGCAGGTCTAGAAAAGGCGTCAGCCAACGCTCCAACCGATTACTGCGTGACATCGCAATGCCGATAGGCACACCGAACAGGACGCAGATGAACGTACAGACCATTATGATGGCGAGCGTCTGCATCGCGTAGCCAAAATGGTCAATGAACGCCAACCCAAGGAACGCCACCAGCACGAACATCGTCACGCCGATGCGACGCCCGGCAAAATGGGCGATGGCGACCAGGATCAGGATCGCGGCCCACCACGGAAGCATTTGCATGATGTCGATGGCGTTACGCAAGGCCCAACTCAATGGCTGCGTAACCGGATCCAGAACCACTTTGATGGGATCTTTCACATTCAGGAACAGGCGTTCCAACCCGGCAGTCATGTCGCGGGTGCGAGGGATGGCGCCGCAGGCCTTGTGAAGGGCGTCCAGGGATGGAAACGGGAAAGATTCGGTTTGGTCGGTCCCCGCGGCGCCAGTCTTTGCAAGTAGATCGTCCATCGACATGGGGCCACCGATGGCGGCGACGTCGCACCACGACCGCAGTCCCAGCGAGTCAAAAGCTCTTTCGTACGCTGCCATGTGTCGCCTTAAATCGCGGTACTCCGGCAGCCGGGCTCATCAGCGCGTGGCACCGGAATTGGACGAGAGGTGCTTGTCGACGTGCTTGAGGTTGCCAAATCAGTGAACAGCCCGTCACGTCCATTAGGTGCGGAGTCCAAGTGAAATGATGGATCTCACTTCAGGACTGCCGCAAGCTTTTCCTTGGCTTCGGGGCTGAGCCAGTCCGCCCAAATCGTTTTGTAGGTGGTCAGAAAGTGAACCGCAGACTCATCGGCCGAAGCCTTCTTGCTATCCTGCCAAGCCAGGATCTCGCTCATCTGCTCATTCGTGAAGGTGACCTTAGACATTAGCGCTGCTATCTCCGGCTCACGCTTCTCGAAATCCGTCGTCGCTGCCGTTACGACTTCTGCCGGCGGATAAGCCGACTTACCGGGTTTCTTGCAGGTTTCGACCGCGTTGCAGGCGTGGATCTCAGGGACGTACGGGCCAATGTCGACCTTGACCATCTTGTATTTGCCGAGCACGGATGTTGGACCCCAATAGTAACCGAACCAGGGCTGCTTGTTCTCGTTGGCCGCAGCTATCGCCGCTGCCAGCGTCTCTCCGGAGCCGTGATTAAAGACTTCGATGCCGTGGCTTTTCAGATCGAAGGCTTCCGCCAGATGGTCGTTGGTGATCTTACAGCCCCAGCCTTCGGGGCAATTATGGAATTTGCCGCCTACCCAGTCGGGATGCGCCAGAATGCCATCGATCTTCGCAAGTTCCGGATGTTCGTCCACCAGGTATTGCGGAACCCACCATGCATCAATGCCGCCGGGGGTGAGGACATGGCCCAACGTCTTGACTTTACCGGCGGCCAGCAATCCTGGATAAGCCGGCGCGCCGTTGAGCCAGAGTTCGGTCACGATGTCGGGGCGGCCGGTCTCTGCGACAGAGGTGACTGCCGTAGCCGTAGCCGATGGGACCACCGTGACCTTGCAGCCGTATCCCTGCTCCATCAGGAACTTGGAGACGGCGGTGACGATCGACCCCGAAGCCCAGTTCATCTCGGTAATGGTGACGTCGCCGCATTTCGCTTCGGCCGCGGACGCGGCGAGCGTTGCGATAAACACAGCGGCAGTAAGTTTAAGCGTGCGTGAGAGCATTGTCTTCTCCTGTTGGTTTTCCATTCCAGGCGATTCTACTCGGCGGCTAGAGGCTACCGGGCCGGTTCCCCACTTAGGAATTATAGGAATATCGAACATCTAACTAACGAATATAATTCGGGCCTGACATCGACTTTTTCGATGCCAAACCTAATGGTCGATGGCGAAGCGGGTCACGGCAGCCTCGTCGAAGGTGAAGCCTGTGCCGGGACGGACGGGTATGATGATGTCGCCATCCACGATCTTCATCTCTTCGCGGAACAGTGGGGCGTACCACGGCATGTGTTCAACGGAGATGCAATTGGCGGCAGAACCGGCAATGCAGAGGCTATGCTCGGTAAATATGTGAGTGGAAATCGGCAGGCTGTAAGCCTCCGCCAAGGCTGCAACCCGGCGCATTTCGGTCAGCCCGCCAATCCTCTGGAGGTCCGGCATCAACACATCTGCGGCGCGGGCCTCGATCGTGTTGCGGATACCAAAACGCGTCCACTCTGTCTCACCCGAGGCAATCGTCAGATCGAGCGCGTTGCGGACCTCGGCCTGGCCCACGAGGTCATGGACCGAGACCGGCTCCTCCAGCCAACCGATGTCGAGCTCCTCAAGCATCCTGCCAAGTCGGATCGCCTGCTTTGGCGTGAGCGCCTGGTTGGCGTCCGCGAGAAGTTCGATGGAGGGTCCAACGGCCTCGCGGACAGCCCTCACGCGTTCAAAATCCTCTCGCGGGTCGGCCTTGCCAACCCGCACCTTCATCGCCCGGAACCCCTGGTCCAGAAAGGTCGCCGCCTCATTAACCAGTTCGTCGATGTTCTGGGAAAGCCAGAGGCCGCCGCTGGCATATGTGCGAATGCGATCCCTGCAGGCCCCGAACAGATGATGGAGCGGCCGGTCCGCACTTTTGCCGATCAGATCCCAGCAGGCCGTGTCAAGTGCGGAGAGCGCCGAGATCGTGACGCCTGCATAACCGGTCGGGTTAATTTCGGACCAGATCGCAGAATTGATCGCCGTCACATAGTGAGGATCCTGGCCCACGATGCGATGCGAGAAGCCGCGCACCATCTCGTCGAAGGCTTTAAGCCGGACGGCGTTCAATGTGAAGATATAACTCTGGCCCACCAGCCCTACATCGGTTTCTAGATACACGAGCAGGCACCCGACGGAGCGCATATTATGAATGGCCGTGGTGATCGGATTGGCAAAAGGCACGTCCGTCAGTCGGGTCTTCAACGTGGTGATTTTCATGTCATCTCTCTGGCTTTGGACCGGAATTCAGGCGATCGTATCGCGCAAGGCTTGCACAGCGGTTTCGATAAATTCGGGCGCAATGACGTCAATACGAACGGCGACGAAGACTGTTCGTTGAAAGCGCGGAGCTCCCTCGACCAGATGCAGGCGGCCACATTTGACGTGCTGGGTCACGGACTCGGCCAGGAAATACCCGGAGCCGCCGTTAGCCAGGATATGATCCATTGCTACCGCTGAACTGCGGATAGTAAGCTTGTGGCTAAACACGCCAGGAAAATGCATGCTGTGCTGGGCTCGGAACGTTTCACCCCAATCCACGAAGACGTAGCCAGGAACAACGCCGCTTTGAACCGCACGTGGCTTGGTCGAAACCATCACGAGTTCTTCGCTGATGAGTGGCTCGATCCGTGCCTCCGCGCAATGACGTGGGTCGTAAAGCACAGCAATGTCGAGCAGTCCGGCTCGCAGTCTCTCCATAAGAATATCCGAGCGCTCGCTGATCGCGCTTGCGACGCCGTCCGGCAATGCCTTGGCCATGCATTCCAACCAGCCCGGCACGACGCGGGGCCAATGGTTATCCTCGACGCCCAAGGTGACGAAGGCATTAAGGCCTTCCGGCAGGGTGGCCACCTGCTGCCCGCGCTCCCAAGCGCGTACGATATTCACGGCGCTCGCATGGAACTGATGACCGCCCGTCGTAAGCGCCACTCCGTTGCGCTTACGGTGAAACAGTTGGCGGTTCAGCCTGCGTTCGAGCGCCTTTATCCTCGCACTAATGGTCGACTGGGTGACGTTAAGCTGGTCGGCAGCATGCTGGAAGCTACCGGCCGCGCCGACTTCTAGGAAAGCCCTGATGTGCTCGATGTTCAAGAAAATGACTTTCAAATCGAATTCTTCGATGTGACTCCGTAATTATATTCGTTTGCCACGTCAATCAGGGTGAGAAAGACTGCCTGGCCGAAAACCAGTCACAACAGCGCCTGCTCAGACATGCCAAAAACGGGCTGGCTGGCCACAACGGAGATATCTATGCGGATTGCATTCATTGGGTTGGGCAATATGGGCGGGCCAATGGCCAGCAACCTGGCACGCGCCGGTTACGAGCTTGCCCTGTTCGACCTCGATTCAAATAAGGTTGATGCCGTGCGGGCGACGGGAGCAGCGGCCGGCAACCATGCAATCTCGTCGGCCACCACCGCTGCCGAGGCGGCCTCCGGCGCCGATATCGCGTTCACATCGCTGCCAAACCCGAAGATCATCGAGGCCGTGGCGCTGTCCGAACAAGGCATTCTCGCCGGGCTGCCGAAAGCCTCCGTCTGGATCGACCTTTCGACCAACAACTTGGAGTGCGAGCGACGCATCCGCGCCGCTGCCACCGACCGGGAGATTGCGTTTCTCGATGCACCGGTTACTGGCGGGATTGAAGGAGCAGCTGCCGGAACCCTGATGATCATGGTCGGCGGCGACAAGCATGTGTTTGCGCGGTGCAAGCCGGTTCTGGAAAAGATTGGCAACCGGATCATGCATCTTGGCCCTCACGGAGCTGGCTACGTGGCCAAGATTTCGCAGGTCGTGCTTTGCTACCTAAACTCGGTGGCGCTGAGTGAGGCGCTGATGCTAGGAGTAATGGGTGGGGTTCCTGCTGCGACCATGCTCGGAATCATCCAAGGCAGCACCGGAGCGAGCTATGTCGCGGACCGCTACGGCCCGGCTATTCTTGACGGAAGTTACGATCCCGGCTTCGCGCTCGGCCTTGCACACAAAGATTTGGTCCTGACCCTGGAGCTGGCACGAACTGTCGGCGCCACGTTGCCCATGTGCGAACAGGTTGAGGCGATCTACAAAAAAGCCGTCGATCAGTACGGTTTTGACCAGAACCACCTCATGGCGGTGAAGCTCTTGGAAGAGCAGAATGGCACATTTCTCCGCTCCATTTGACAATAACCGATCGAAAGGAAAACCAATGGCACATGAGATGAAAGCCGAGGACTTCAGCGTCCAGGGCGGCCATGCGAACATCTCCAAGGAAGAGTGGGAAGCGCGAGTCGACCTCGCTGCCCTGTACCGTCTGGCGAATATTTACGGCTATGACGACCTGATCTGGAATCACATCACGATGCGGGTGCCAGGCACCGATCACCAGTTCCTGCTGAACCGCTTCGGCCTGCTTTACAACGAGGTCACGGCGTCGAACCTGATCAAGGTCGACGAGCAGGGTAAGGTTCTATACGGCCCGCCAGACGTCAATACCGCCGGTTTCGTCATCCATTCAGCAATTCACAACACCCATCACGACATGAAGGTGGTGTTCCACAGCCACGCGCCGGCCGGCCTGGCCATCACTGCGCTGCAGGATGGCCTTGAGTTCCTTACCCAGGATGGCTCGATGCTTTGGGGCGACATCGGTTATCATGATTGGGAAGGACTGTCCCTCACACTCGAGGAGCGGGACCGCCTCGCTAAGAACATCGAGGGCAAAAAATGCCTGATCATGAAGAACCATGGATTCCTCGCGGTGGGTGCTACCGCCGGTGAAGCCTTCATGAATCTTTATTACACGGTCCGTGCCTGCCGCGTGTTAATTGATGCCTATTCTACGGGGCTCAAGCTCGACAAGAGCCGTGAGGACATCTGGCGCCTGGCGCACCGCCAATATGACGATTTCCCGCTCGGCAAATATGAATGGCCCGCCCTGTTGCGCCAGTGCGACCGGGTTGATCCCTCGTACCGTTATTAATCGAACAGCTTGAATCCCCGGCAGGCACTGGCCGGGGTTTCCAGCGCCTACTCGTCTGCAGAAGCCTTGCACGGAGGTCGCATGGCCAGCCCTTGCATCCGCGCGAGCCTATTCTCCTCCCAGGGGCGCCAAAACCATGACCATCCTGTTGAACAACCATGGCTACGACAATGAAAGCTGGCGAAGGGAACTTTGCCGCCAGCTTCCTGAATTGCCTGTCAAAGTGTTCGGTGAACCGATTGATCCCAATGAGGTCGTCTATGCGATGGTCTGGAACCACCCCGCAGGTGACCTTAACCGGTATCCGAATCTCAAGGCAATTTTCTCACTCGGCGCCGGGGCGGAGCACTTCGTGGCAGATCCTACCCTACCCGACGTTCCCGTGATCTTGCTCGCGGATCCGGCCGTCGCCCGCGACATGGCGGCACACGCCCTCTATTGGGTACTGACATTTCACAGGCGTTATGCGGACTATCGATCACAGCAGAAGGACCGGATCTGGCATCGTAAGCAGATCGTCCCCACGAGAGAGTTCCGGGCGGGCGTGTTCGGTTTGGGTCGCATCGGCACGGAAGTCGCTAGCCGCGTTCGCGATTTTGGATACGCTGTCAGCGGGTGGGACCGCAGCGCGCGACAGATCGAAGGGGTCAACTGCTATTTCGGAACGGATTCCCTCCCAGAGTTCCTGAGCCGCATCGATATCGTTATCAACGCCCTCCCACTATCCCCGAAGACGCGGCACTTTCTCGATGAGAAAATATTCTCGGCCATGCCCCCGGGCAGCTTTTTTGTTAACATCAGCCGCGGCGCGGTCGTCTATGACGAGTCCCTGCTTGACGCTCTCGACCGCGGCCATCTCGCCGGCGCCGCGTTAGATGCATTCGCCCAGGAACCGCTTCCTCTGGAGCATCGCTATTGGACTCACCCGCAAGTGTACATCACGCCGCATGTGTCGGGGGCCACATTTGCATCGAGCGCAGTTGATGTAATCGCCAACAACGTGCGCCGTCTTGAGCGCGGTCTTGACGTCGTTCCGCTGTTCAACCGGGAGGCCGGCTATTAATACTATCGGAATAACGCCATGCCCTTGTTTAGGAGCGAAACCGTGTCAGGGCGTGTGTCGCCGGCGTTAGGTCGTGGCGTTTATACACCGAGATACCTTCCGGCCGAAAGATTGCGCGCTTCATGAGGCGCTATCTGATGCGTCTCGCGGAAACACCTCGAAAAATGGGAGGCAGACACGAAACCGCAAGACACCGCAATTTCCAAAACCGGCATCGACGACTGGGCAAGCAGGAGCTTCGCGTGTTCCAACCGCAATTCCCGAAAGTAGCGGCAGGGCGAGCGACCGAGGTCATTGCGGAACAGACGTTCAACCTGGCGCCGCGACAGCCCCGCAGCCGCCGCGAGGTCAGCCATGGTAAGCGGGGTAGCCAAGTTTCTCTGCATCAATTCGATGAGTTTCACGACCGTGGGGTTGATCCTGCCATGCTGACGCAGCAGCGGCAGTCGCTGACGTTCATCGCCAGTTCGGACACGCCCAGCCACAGCAAGCTCCCCAACATTGACTGCGACAGGCTCACCGCAATTCAGTTTTACAAGCTCGACCAACATATCGAAGGCTGCCGTGCCGCCAGCACAGGTCCAGATATCATTGTCGACCTCATAGACGGTCGCCGCCGCCTCTACGCGCATGAACCGCTCCTTGAAGGCCGGCAATTCCTCCCAATGGATGGCGCATTTGCGGTCATTAAGCATACCAGCTTTCGCCAAAGCAGCGACACCGCTTCCAAACCCGCCTATGGCGATCCTGCGCTGCCTGCATTCGCGCAGCCATGCGCTCAGCACTTTGGTTTCACGACCTTCATCAGGCTCATCCCCGCAGATCAGTGCCAGTGCGGGTCGTTCAAGCTGCTGCAGATATCTGCGTTCTTGGGCCAGGTCGGCGTCAGCCGCGACAACAATACCGCAACTGGCCCGCACGGCTTCGCCCCAGTGGGAAACCGTACGCCATCGAAAGGCTTCCCGTGCGGCCGCTTTGTTGGCGAGGCGAAAGACGTCCAGAGCAGACGACAGAGCGAGCAGTTCGAACCCGTGCGCCAAGTAAACGGCGACGGTAACTGGCTCATTGGCGCGAACGGACGCCCAAGCATCGCGGGACCAGTGGTGGACCATGTCAGACTCTCCGCCATGTTCTATCAGCGACACGGCATAACCGGCTCGCGCCCTATTTGAGCGATTGGGAACATCCGCGAAAGGACGTTTGCGTCGGCATGACAGTAGAGTTGCGACAAGGCCCCGGTTCACCCACGAATCAGGCATCAAGGCTTGCACGGGACTCTGCCCCCTTGTCTGTCGGGTTCCTCCTGCTCCATCGGTTTACCCTCGGCGCATTTGCCAACTTCGTCGATGTGCTACGCTTGGCTGCAGACGACGGAGACCGGAGCCGCCCAATCCGCTGCCAGTGGCGCATCATTTCACCCGACATGTCGCCGATCCTGTCCAGCTGCGGCGTTGCAATCTCACCCCATGAAAGGATTGGAGACCTTCGCCGCTTCGACTACCTGGTGGTTGTCGGCGGGGTTCTCGAAGAAGAAACCCTCCTGGTCGACACGCGCTTCGACGACCATCTTCGACACGCTGCCGAGGCAGGCATACCACTCGTAGGGCTGTGTACGGGCTCATTCGTTTTGCGCCGCGCCGGCCTGATGAACGGCTACAAGTGTTGCGTTAGCTGGTTCCACAACTCAGATTTCCTGCGACTTTTTGATGGCCTACAGGCCGTTTCCGACCAAATCTACGTCGTTGATCGAGACCGGCTGACCTGTTCGGGCGGCGCGAGCGCCGCGCATCTCGCCGCCTTTCTCGTCGAGAGGCATCTCGGCAAAGCCCTGGCCGCCAAAAGCTTGCGAATTATGATGTTCAACGAGGCGGCCAAGGGTGAGACGGCGCAACCGACCGGACGCCTTGAGGTTGTCGTTCGTGACGAAGTCCTGAAACGGGCTGTGCTGCTGATGCAACACCACCTGGAGGTCCCCCTGACCATCGCTCGCCTCGCCGGCAAGCTCAAGCTCAGCAGACGGCTGATCGAGCGCCGCTTCCGGTCAGAACTCCGTACCTCTCCACAGGCGATCTACACGCAAATACGGCTCGATCATGCACGTCATCTTTTGCAGAGAACGCCCAAGTCGATTTCCATTATCGCAGTGGAGTGCGGCTTCTGTGATGGGTCGCACCTTAGCCGGGTATTTCGCAGTTACTACCACAAGACGCCTCAAGATTTCCGGTCCGGGAATGGCGTATCGGCGTTATCCCAGGACATCTGCTAGGCATCGCAGATTGGGATAGCATCGAAGGCGTCACAGATCGGGACTTGCTTGTGACAAGGGGTATGAGCCTAAGGGATAGTCGTCGACAAAACCTCGCGACGCGCATCGTCTGACACATCAAGGATCACCGCATTGAGATCGAGATTGATGGCCTTTTATGCAGGCGATTGCGGCTCGACCAGCTCGGTTGAGCCTGATATGTCCCGTCCGCACCAGATTCGCTTGCTCGATCATATCCATTGCGGTGGCGGAAATCCTGGCTGAGGCGGGCAGCCCGGCACGGCTGATGCGCGTCGGCAAACGAGCCTGAGAGCGCCGGATCGCTCAGCCCACGCCACATCTAGCAGACAGCGGTTTCGCAGGACAGGTGTTGCCCGGGCAAACCCGCTCTGGCGAGCTAGCAATTCCCGGATCGCGTTGGATTCCTTCACGATTAGTTTAAATCGCACGATCGTTCCTCTGGATCCTGGTCTCGTCTGTGAAGGTGCATCATCGAGAAAGCCGATGTTAGACCGTAATTATATTCGTTAGTTAATGATCCGCTGGTGCGATATTCCTTGTTTTCGGTGCCTGCCTGCTCGGCGGCGAGAGAGCAGATGGCGGTCCGTGTCGAAAGTGCGCCCACGGCGACGTGCCGGATCAACCAAGGGGAAAGCGGCCCGCTGCAAGGGAAACCGCTCAAAGGAAAGGGAGGAACAGATCATGACTGATACCACAGGCAATGTGAATCGAAGGGCCTTTCTCAAGAACGGCGCAGTGCTCGGCGGGGGAGTTTTCGCCGCGGGCATGCCCTTGTCGCAAGCCATATGGGCGGCCGAGGGCAAGGTGCTCAAGGTGCGTTACGCTAGTGATATCGCCAAGCTTGATCCGGCTTTCTATTCGGGTCCGGTCGATGTGAACGTGGCGAACTGCATTTATTCGAAGCTCACATGTTACAAGCCGGGCTCCGAATGGGGCTGGGAGCTGGAAGCGGCAGAAAAGATCGAGCAGGTCGATCCCACCCATATCCGCTTCAGGTTGAAGAAAGGCATCAAATTTACGGGCAACTACGGTGAACTGACCGCGAGGGATGTCAAGTTCTCTTTCGAGCGCGTGATCAAGCACAATTCGCCGGTCAAGCCTGATTGGGGTTCGTTTGACCATGTTGAAATCGAAGATGACTATACTGGCGTGATCGTGCTCAAGTCGCCCTTTGTTCCGCTCTGGTACACCGCACTGCCCTTTGGCGTTGGCACTATCGTCTCCGAGAATGCCGTGATGAAGGCAACAAAGGACGGCGGTGATTTCGGGATGAAGCCGCCGGCTTTCTCCGGCCCGTATGTGCTCGCCGACTGGAAGCCGAACCAGTATGTGCTTCTGACCCGCAATCCGGACTGGTCGGGTCCGAAGCCTGGCTTTGACGAAATCCGAATTATTCCAATTACCGACGAGAAGTCGGCGGAACGGGCTTATCAAGCTGGTGACATCGATTTCACGCGTGTCAGTCTGGATTCACTTGCGACGTTCAAGAGCAATCCGCCCGCCGAGACCAAGATCGAAGATCATACTTCGCTCTATTACGCCTGGGTCGGCATGAACATGGATCACCCGAAGCTGAAGGACATTAATGTCCGCAAGGCAATCCAATGGGCAATCAATGTGCCGCAGATTCTAGAAGCCGCGTATGGCGGACAGGCGGAGGTTGCGACAGGCGTCATTCCTCCAGGGATCGTCGGGCACCGCGACAAGGCGCTCGTCCCACCGGAAGGCGATCTCGCCAAGGCCAAGGCGTTTCTGGACAAAGCGGGTGTCAGTGGTCTAACCCTGACAATCGACTGTACGAACGATAGCACTAATTCGACCATAGCCCAAACGGTACAAGCGCAATTGTCGCAGATCGGCATCGCGGTTGAGGTCAATGCCCAAGATTCTGGGTCGTTCTGGACGCTTGGCATGGAATCGGAAGGCGCGCGGTGGAAGGACGTACAACTCATTGTCAATGGTTTCTACAGTTTACCAGACCCGTATTACCCGGCGTCCTGGTTTGTGCAAAGTCAAGTAGGTGTGTGGAACTGGGAGCGTTTCCGAAGCGAGCGTTTTGACGAGCTCAGCGGTAAGGCGGTCACCATCAGCGACCCCAACGAGCGGGCGAAGCTTTACTATGAGATGCAGGACCTCATGGAAGACTCCGGCGCCTACCGGTTCCTGACCCATGGGGCCAATCCAGTCATGTTCCGCATCACACAAATGCAGGCCGCAACTACCCCAGATGGGAACCCGCTATACATCAATTTCAAACCAGTTTCGGCTTGAGTTGCGGGTCGGGCGTAGGTATGTGGTTTTATCTCTGTCGGAGGCTGGTCCTGGCGATCGCAATCATTGCGATTGCGGTGACGTTATTGTTTTTGATGATCCGAGCGGTGCCCGGCGATCCTGCCGCGGTTCTACTCGGCCCGCGGGCGACGCCTGAGATGAAGGCGCTGTTGCATCAGCAGATGGGGCTCGACAAGCCGCTTGTCGTGCAGATCGCTACCTTCTTCGGCGGGCTGCTTCATGGCGATCTCGGCTTCGACGTATTCAGCCAGAGGCCTGTTGCCGACATTGTCTTCGAGCAACTGCCTTATACGATCCAACTGATCCTGGTCTCCATCTCCTGTGCGGTTGCGATAGCCGTGCCGCTCGGTTGCTACTCGGCCATGCGGCGCAACTCCCTGGTCGACCAGGTGGCCGGCGTCGTGACGGTCGCCACAATCGCCATTCCTTCCTTCGTCGTGGCGGTTTACGCGCTGCTGATTTTTGCGGTGACGCTGCGCTGGTTGCCAGCGATCGGGGCCGGCAATGGCTTCTGGGATGGACCCATCCATCTCGTCCTTCCGGGCTTCGCAATAGGGATTGGCTGGGTCGGCTACATTTCCCGGCTGGTACGCGCATCCATGCTTGAGGTTCTCGGGGAAAACCATGTGCGCATGGCTCGCTCTTTCGGAATCTCGGAATGGCGCATCGTCGCGCGCTACGCGCTGCCTCTCGCGATCCTGCCGACCGTGACCATACTCGGGGTAGGGATAGCGTGGCTTCTTTCGTCGGCTGTCTTCATCGAGGTGGTTTTCGCGAGACCTGGCATCGGGGCTTTGATTGTCAACGCGGTCCATACGCGCAACTACCCGATTGTGATGGGCGTCGTGCTGGTCAGCACCTTCCTTATCGTTTCGGCTACGACGCTCTCGGATGTAATCAACGCGTTCCTCGATCCGCGAACCCGGGAAAAGCTCTGACATGGCGATCGTTGAAAGCATTCTTCCCGAAACCAACGATGCAATGGCTGCCGAAAGCTCTCGCACCTTTTTGCGGCAGTTTCGACAAAACCTTCTGGGCATGCTCGGAGCAGTTCTTGTCATATTCATAGCAGCAACCGCGATCTTCGCTCCGCTGATGATCACGCATGATCCGATCAGAATCATGGTCGGGCCGCGTCTTGCTGGCCCTTCACTCGATTTTCTGCTGGGCACGGACCAACTGGGCCGTGATACATTCTCCCGCGTCGTCATGGGCGGCCGCATCCCGCTCCTCGTTGCCTTCGCCTCTCTCGGCAGTTCACTGGCAGTCGGTCTAGTCCTTGGTTTGATCGCGGGCTTCGGTCCCCGCTGGCTCGACAATTTGCTACTGCTTGTCTTCGATACGATCCGGTCGTTTCCGAGTATTATTTTCGCGCTGGCCATGATCGCCCTTCTGGGACCAAGCTTAGCGAGTATTATTCTCGTCATCGCGATAACGTCCATGCCCATTTACGCGCGTGTGGTGCGCACCCAGACGGAAGCGCTGCGTAGCAGTGAATATATTGCGGCAGAGCGCAGCATGGGGGCCGGAACAACGCGCATTCTCGCCGTGCACGTACTCCCCAATGTCCTCGGCCCGCTTCTCATTCTGGTGAGTATGGACGTGCCGGCCGTCATCGCCGTAGAGGCGGGTCTCAGCTTTCTCGGCATGGGCGTGCGGCCACCGACGCCCGATTGGGGAGCTATCCTCAACGACGGCTATAGCTACATTAACCAGACCCCTTGGCCGGTGATAGCTAGCGGCATCCCGATCGTCCTCGCAACGCTCGGCTTCACGTTCCTGGGCGAAGCGCTGCGCGACATATTCGATCCAAAATTGCGGAAAGACCTATGAGACGCAAAGATCCGAAAACGCAGCTCTCGTCAAGCCGCGCGCTTCTTGAGATCCGTGACCTAAATCTCGATTTCGGCACGCCGCGGGGGCGCGTCCATGCCCTGCGCAATGTGTCGCTCGATGTGCCAGCCGGACAGGTGGTTGGCATCGTCGGAGAAAGCGGATCTGGAAAATCGACACTCGCCTACACAGTGATGGGCCTACTTCCAGAGAATGCAGATGTGACATCCGGCAGCATTCTGTTCGAATATAAAGACCTGCTCAAAATGCCAACTCAGGCGCGTCGGGGACTGCTTGGCGATCATCTTTCGATGATCTTCCAAGACCCGATGACCGCACTCAATCCCGTGCGGACCATCGAGAGCCAGATGATCGATGTCCAGCACCACGAGCAAGGAAGCTGGGGCGAGAAACGCGCCCGTGCCATCGACATGCTTCAACGGGTCGGAATTCCCGATCCGCAAAGCCGTATCGGCGCCTATCCGCATCACTTCTCAGGTGGCATGCGTCAGCGCGTTTGCATTGCCATGGCGCTTCTTGTGAAACCGACGCTCCTCGTCGCCGACGAGCCAACCACTGCGCTCGATGCAACACTGGAAGTGCAGATCATTCATTTGCTCAAGGATTTGCAAAAAGAGATCGGTTGCTCTGTGCTGTTCGTTTCCCATCATCTCGGTGCGGTTGCTGAGCTGTGCGACCGGGTCGCCGTGATGTATGCTGGGGAAGTGGTTGAGCAGGGAGCTGTCCGGGACATCTTCCATAATCCTGCTCACCCCTACACACGCGCGCTGCTGGAGTGCGATCCCGGGCGGATCAAAAAAAGCACGCGCACTTTGCCGACCATTCCGGGCGAGGTGCCCAGTCTCCTAGGCACCAAGGTAGGGTGTATCTTTCGGACACGTTGCCGGCAAGCGTTCGATCGCTGTGGGCAAGAGAACCCGGTCGAGTACCGCATCGGCGTAGACCAAGTCGCCCGATGCCATCTCCTCGACAAAGAACTGTTGGTTTCGGTATGAGCGCGCTGCTCCGGGTTGAGGACCTGCGGGTACGTTTCCGCACTATGGGTCCGCTTAAGGCGCTCGCAACCGGGACGAGAGCCCCTTTCATTGACGCGCTATGTGGTGTGTCCTTTGAAATCCGCAAGGGCGAGACGCTGGCCCTTGTCGGTGAAAGCGGCTCGGGCAAATCCACTATCGCGCGCACGATCATCGGCCTGCAGCGGGCTGTGAGCGGCAGCATCAGCTTCGATGGGCAGGAAATTGAGGAGCTCAGCGGGGCTGAACGCAAGCCCTATTTGCGGCGCATGGCGATGATGTTCCAGGATCCTATCGGCTCACTCTCGCCGAGGCTGACAGTGCGATCGCTTCTCACAGAGCCCTTTCGCATCCATGGGCTAAAGGATCGCGATGTCGAAGGGGAAGCGGAGCGACTGCTTCGAATGGTCGGCTTGTCGGCGGAATTTGCTCGTCGCTACCCCCATCAGCTCTCCGGTGGTCAGGCCAGGCGCGTTGGTATCGCGCGTGCTCTTGCGCTAAGTCCGGACTTGCTTATTGCCGACGAGCCGACCGCAGGCCTCGATGTTTCGGTGCAGGGCGAGGTGCTCAATCTTCTCGCGAGGCTTCAAACCGAACTTGGCATGGCGATCCTGATCATCACTCACAATCTCAATGTCGTACGCCACATGACCGATCGCATGGCGATCATGTATCTCGGCCGCTTTATTGAGGTCGGCGCGACCGAGCGTATTTTCGATCAACCGCGACATCCCTACACCGAGGCGCTGCTTGCGGCCAATCCTGAGCCTGACCCAGATGCGGTGCTCAACAGGACCGAGCTCAAAGGTGAGGTGCCGAGCCTCATGAGGCGGCCATCCGGCTGCGAGTTCCACACCCGTTGTCGTTACGCGCAGGATATCTGCAGCCGCGTCTTCCCCGAACCTTCAGCGGGCCAAGAGGATAAGAAGCACAGCTTCAGATGTCATTTTCCGATTGCGGGGGACATCCTCCCGACCTCGGAACGTCCCAAGCTCTCTATAGGCAAAACGCGCTTCCGCTAGCGCGCCCATTTGTCTCTGCCATCGGTGATCTGAAGATAGCAACCAGAACGCTGACGAAGTGACTCGTACACTTCCAAGGATCCCGTGAACTTACACCAACTGAAAGGCCGACTGAATGTTGCTTGCCTCAATCCCAAATCCCGACCTCTTTACTGGTAGCGACAACAAGCCACGTTGGGCCTCGCCCGACCACCGCCGCCATGGCTGGCACAACCTCCACAGGCTCGCCCGCTACAGTCTTTCCTTCCGCGCACCATCGGTCTTTCCATTGTTAAAGCAGCTTGATTGGGCGATCGGGGCTCGGCCCGAGGTCGCGCGTTTCCTCGCGATGCAGCATTTCTCCGCCTTCGTCGTGGTCAAGGGCAACCACGTCCTATATGAGGCCTATGCCCCCGACTTTGGTCCCGATAGGACGCAAAGCATTCAGTCAGTGACGAAGACCACGCTGAACCTTATGCTCGGCCGCGCAGTCGCCGATGGCTTGGTGGATCTCGACGAGCGGATTGGCACTTACTTGCCAGAGATCGGCACGGGCTACGCGGAGGCGACTGTCAGGGCAACAGCCGATATGAATGTCGTCAATGACTTTACCGAGGACCTCAGCGATCCCAATACGAAGTGGTGGTCCATGGAACGCGCCATGGGCTGGCGACTGCCGCCGGAGGGCGAGAAGGAGGGTACAATCCGCTCCTTCCTCTGTGGGATCACCAGCGACGATGTTGTGAACCGCACCGGACAGTCGCTCTACAAGTCGACCAACAGTGAGATCATCGGCTGGGTAATTGAGCGTGCTAGCGGCCGGCCGCTGCGGGAGTGGTTGATCGAAAACGTCGAGGCAGCCGGTCTTGAGGGATGCTTGCACATTACGTGCGATCGCGAGGGCGTGCCGCTGCTCGACGGCGGTGCTTGTCTCTCTGCTCGCGATCTGGCGCGCCATGGTCTGCTCTTCGCCCGCAAAGGCGAGGGTGTTGACGGTCGCCGCGTAGGCAATGCCGACTTCATTGAAGACACCCGTCACAATCCTGGGCCTTCTTACGGACAGAAGTCACTTCGCTATAGTCGCCAAATGGTAACCGACGGCACCTGGCTCGGCCACGGCGGTTGGGGCGGTCAGTACATGGTTGCGAATCCAGATACCGGAACTGCCGTTGTCTACTTAAGCGTGCTCGAGAACTGGAGCGCCTGGGACTGCAACTTCGCTGACCAGCTCACGGCAATGATGGCTGATCTTGCTGCAGAGTTGTGAGCTGCTCGGCATCTCGCACTGAAGGGCGGAGGTTTCACGTTCGACGCCCAACGGAATAACCTTCGCGGGATTCAGCGGCGGACGTAGGAAAACCGAGAGTGTGTTCAAAACTGGGCGGATTTGCCCCAATGCACAAAAAACGAACATCGGTAGGGCTGTATCTGTACGCCGGCAACTTGGCTCAGTCGAGCAAGATTCGGCGATTAGGCTTCGATGTTGTGAGCTGGTCAAATTCATGGAGGCGTTGGTACCGAGGATGGGAGAGTAATTGAGATGGGCCTGTTTGTCGAACCGCTTCCAAGCGAAAACCGGCTGCCGTCGAAAGTTGACGTAGTTGTTGTCGGTGGCGGGATCGTTGGCGCGAGTGCGGCGCTCTTTCTGGCGAAGCGTGGCGTTAAGGTGGCGTTATGCGAGAAAGGGAATATTGCAGGGGAGCAGTCCAGTCGCAACTGGGGCTGGGTAAGGCAGGGTCAGCGTGACCCTCGAGAATTCCCTCTGATGATCGAAAGTCTGCGTCTCTGGGAACGCATGAATGAAGATCTGGAGTCTGAGTCGGGATTCCGCCGAGCCGGTATTCTATTCGCGTCCGATAGCGATGAGAACATTGCCCAAAATGAGGCATGGCTCGATGAGGCGCGTCAGCATCAAATCGACGCTCGTATGGTTTCTGGCTCAGAGCTTCAGCGACTTACACCCGGAGCGGACAAACGCTGGAAAGCCGGGCTTTTTTGCGCAACCGATGGGCGGGCCGAACCGCACCTGGCTACGACCGCGATCGCATTAGCTGCCCGCCGCAGTGGAGCTTCGGTGCTCACTAATTGTGCTGTGCGTGGATTGGAGTTGAGCGCCGGCAGTGTGTCTGCCGTCATCACCGAACATGGCCGAATTTGTTGCTCAACTGTCGTAGTAGCGGCGGGTGCGTGGTCTCGTCGCTTTCTCAAGGATCTCGATATAACGTTGCCTCAGTTGAAAGTCTTAGGAAGTGTGATGCGCACATCTCCGGTCGAGGGCGGCCCTGAAGCGGCGCTCTGGAGCACCGAGTTTGCGTTGCGCAAACGCATTGACGGCGGCTACACTATTGCCAATGGACACGCCAGCGTCGTCTCGATTGTCCCCGACAGTTTTAGATTCTTCGCCAACTTCTGGCCAGCCTTGCGATCGGATTTTAAGAACTTGAGGTTGCGCGTCGATGATCGATTCATAAAGGAATGTTCGGAATCGCACCATACACCGCCCGACCGAATTTCGCCATATGAGAGGACCCGCGTCCTCGATCCAGCGCCAGATAAAGCAAGTCTGCGTAGAACGTTCGAGCGATTGAAGAAGGCGTTTCCGGTCTTTGCTTCAGCCACGGTTGTTCAGCAATGGGCGGGGTTGATTGATGTGACCCCTGACGCAATCCCAGTCATCTCACAGGTTGATGCTGTCCCGGGTCTCATAGTCGCGACAGGATTTTCTGGCCATGGTTTCGGCATAGCTCCGGGCGCGGGGCGCTTGGCTGCTGATCTCGTCAGAGGCACTCCCCCCGTCGTTGATCCCACGGACTTTCGTTTTTCTCGGTTTACCGATGGGACGCGTGTGAGACCGCTAACGGGCGTTTGAAGGGAAGACATAAAATCGGGAAGGTGCTCGCGCAGAAACGGGCTGCTTCATCTTGCAGAAGCAGAACTCTAACGACGCAATACGGAGGAGGCCTCAAGGAGGGAACGATCAAAGTTGCAATTTGTTCTACGACATTTCCGGCGCTTCTGTGCGTCGCGCCGAAAAGATGAAGCGACACTGCCGAGCAAAAGATCTTTCAAAGGCCGTCATTTCGACCGAGCCTGCGCGATCTGGAGGAGATGATGGCCGAACGCGGCCTGAACGTCGACCATTCGACCGTGCACCGCTGGTCGTTCACTTCTCGCCCCAGCTTCTGGAGCGCTTCAACGGGCGCAAGCGCGCCCTCACCGGCAAGTGGCACATGGACGAGACATGCATCAAGATACGCGGCGAACGGATGTATCTCTATCGTGCCGCTTCTTCCAGAAAGCCCTGGAGCGCCACGGCAGACCGGATCGCATCTTCATCGACGGTAGCCCGACCAATCATGAGGCGATCATTTCCTGCGACGCCGAACTACCGTCTGCGGAATCGATCGCGACGAGCGCTGAAGCCGATCCGCTCCGCAACAGCAAGTACCTCAACAATCGAGACCGAGCAGACCATCGGCACATCAGCGCCGCGCTGGGTCAACGCTCGGCTTCAAGTCGATGGCCGGTGCCTATGCCGTCCTTTCCGCGTCTCGAGATGGTTCACATGATGCGCAAACGGCAGGCAAGGGGCGATATCGTCGCCGAGTTAAGCGGCGCCGCGGCGGCCGAAGATCTTGCAGCGGTGCCCGGGCGCGCGCGGCAACGAAGGCTGTGGAGTTGCACCGAGAAGCGCTCGTTGGTCGACATGGCGGATGCGGCGGGGTCATCGGTGACCGAGGTCGCGGAAGCATTCGGCGTAGCTCCGTCACAGCTCTATGCATGGCGCAAGCAGATGGCCGGCGGCGAGCTTGATGCCGATCGGGCGATGGCGATCTTCGCACGGATCGACGTGAGCGATCGCCAGGTGTAGAACGCCCCGTCGCCGATTGCCCGAACCCAGCCTTGCCGAATTCGCCGATGCTTTTCCGAGGCAGCTTTCCGGCGGCATGGCGCATCGCGTCGGCATTGCCCGGGCACTCACCGTCCAGCCCGAAATCCTTGTGCTCGACGAGCCGCTGGGGGGCGCTGGACGCCATGACCAAGATCGCATGCAGGAGGAACTGGCGCGCATCTGGAGAGAGGAGAACGTCACCATGGTGATGGTCACCCATGACCTGGAAGAAGCGATCTATCTAGTCGACCGGGCGCTGATCCTGCCCAAGGACAAAGGCGGCGCGGCGCGATTGATCGACATCGACATGCCTCGCGATGCCGTCAGCAACTCCTGCGCGCGCTCATCAAGGACGTCGTGGCGGACGTCGATGACGAAGCGCGCGATGTGATACTGACCATCTACTGGCATGGAGCCCAGCACTCGCAGGTGCGTGTGCGCAAGCCCAAATCCGGCGAGCATGGGCAGCATACGCCCGAAGAAGCCCTGGCGATCATGCGAACCATGGCAACGCGATGGTCGGATGCCGAAATCGCCGCCACACTCAACCGCATGGGCATGAAGACGGGTCAGGGAAAGACCTGGACGGCGCGACGCGTCCAATCCCTGCGCACGTGCACAAGATCAGCGGCTATCGGTCTTCCGACAAGAACGGCGAGTGGCTTACCATGTCGGACGCGGCCGCGAAGCTTGGCGTGTCGCACGTCAAAATCCGCCGGTTCGTCAGGGACGGCATATTGCCAGCCGAGCAGGTCATGCGCGGCGCGCCCTACCAGATCCGCGCCAGCGACCTTGAAGATGAACGGATCAAGGCCGATTTGGCGCGCAAATCTCCGCGTATCATCAACGACGATAATCAGAAATCGCTGTTTCCCGCCATTTGAAGAGGGGGTGCATAATGAATCAGTCTTCGCTCTCGGCAGAAAGTCCTGGCTGTTCTGCGGTTCCGATCGCGGCGGACAGCGCGCTGCCGTTCTCTACAGCCTGATCGTCGGCGCCAAGATGAACGATATCGACCCGCAGGCCTGGCTCGCCGACGTCCTCGCCCGACTGCCCGCCTATCCGGCCCATCGGATCGATGATCTGCTGCTGTGGAATTGGAGGTCCGCAAAACTGCGGACCCAACCAGCTGCCGCCTGATCATGCAGCGCAATAAGGTGCATCACGTCTACACCGTCGGCCGTGTCGCCAGCGACCTCGGCGTCAGCGAAGCGCTCATCCACGAACTGACCCTCGGTCTCGAGCCGGAGGACGGCGTCATCTGGGTGTACGGCACCAACGAGACGACGGGATCTTGGCCTTCACCGATGAAGGCATCGAGGAGGTCAAACTCCTCCTAAGAATATTATCGCGTCTCCCCATCAAAAACTTGACGCCAGCACTCCGGTGCTCAGGTCCTCATGGCCGCCGGATACGCACGTCTGCGGCCTTCAGCGGATGCGTACGTTGCGTCTGTCGTTCGCTGAATGGAAAGAACTGTCTGCGGAGGCACATCTCCATCATGCAGGGCCAGAAGATGATCGCCGACTTCCTTGTCCGCCGACGTGAGCCGATGATTTAGGCGGAGAAAATCCATCCATGTCGGCGTGCGGAATGTCTCCGTCCAAAGCGAGGGCGTTTGAAGGTTTCGCTGAAGCGTCCAGTTTCGAGCACCGGCACGGCTCTGAACATGACGCCGGGTCCGCATGTAGCCCAGAAAGGCGTCAATGTTCTCCTCAGGTATGGAATACTCGGTTTTGGCAACGATAGGGCCACTTCTCGGTTTCAGATCGAATGCCAGTTCCGGCGGATGGAAGCCGGAACTCTCTTGATCCGTTTCTTCCCGGGGTCCCACCGGCAACACTATTCCCGCAACTGCCACCAGCAACAGGGCTAGTGCGGCGCCCTCCAAAGCCCATGTCAACGAGTAATTCTGCGCGACAGAACCCCAGATCCAGCTGCCGGCTGCCATACCGCCGGCGCTCAAGGCGTAGTAGATCGAGAGCGTGCGGCCAACAACCCACCTAGGGCTTGCCAGCTGCACCGACAAGTCAATGCCCGTCCAAGTGACTAGCCAACCCGCCCCACCGAGCGCTAACGAAATGGCCGCCGCGGCAATCGAAGAAGTAACTGCAAGGCAAAGGCAACATGCTGCACAAGCGACGGACGCGAACGCCACCAGCCTGTTTTGAGACGTGATACGCCTTAGGTAGCTGTTGCTCATGCCAGCGATGAAAGCACCCATGCCGAAACTGGCTAATAGGACGCCATAGGCGATTGGGCCGCACTTCAACTGATCCCGGACGACGAGAGGGAGCAGCGCAAAGATCGCTATACTGGTCACCCCGAAAAGAGCTGCTCGGGCGATCGCCGCCCTGATCTCCAAGGACATCGCCGTGAAGCGCACGCCGTCATGAATTGCCGTCGTCATCCTCTCGCGAGGGAGAGGAGAGGAGCGGACTTGCCATTTGGTGCGCCATATTGCGCTTAGAGGGATTAGATCACTGAGCGCAGCCAAGGCGAAAGCGGCCAGAGGTCCGAAGAAGGCCATGATCACGCCGCCCAAAGCCGGTGCGATGCTGCGCACGATGTTGTACCCGACCGACACAAGCGTCACCGCGGCGGGAATGTCGCGCTTATCGAGGATATCGCCGACGGAAGCATGCCAAGCCGGATCGGTTAGCGCAAAGCCGCAGCCGGCCAGGAAACTCAGTCCGAGTATGAACCAGGGGCTGACAAACCCCAGCCCGACAGAAATCATCAGCGTCGTCGATGCCGATGCTATGAGGCAGTGGCCCGCAAACATCACCCACCGGCGGCTGAAATTGTCGGCGATGGCTCCGGCAAGGATCGAGAGGAAGAACACCGGCAATGTCGAGGCAGCCTGAACAATCGCAACCATCAGATCGGAAGCCGAAGTAGTTGCCATCAGCCAGCTGACGGCAACCGTTTGCACGAGCCAACCCAGGCTGGATATTTGTGTGGCCGTCCAGATCGTGCGAAACACCGGGTTCCGAAATGGAGCGAGCGTTGCTGAAATAGGCAGCTGGTGATCTTCGCGCTGCATGATGTCTGACTGCCTTCGACTAAGCGTTCACTTCGGTAACGGTTGCTGGAGTAATGTGACAAACAAGCTGAAATTGAGAGTGCGGTCGCGTCCAAAGACTTCAATTGTTGATGGCAACCACAGCTGAGGGTTCTGTCGCAAAACGGAATGGCAACCCATATCTGGCACGAAGGCCTCTCTTTTTTCGGGGAGCTCGCTTGCTATGTTCAAAGGCCGTCATTTCGACCGAGCCTGCGCGATCTGAAGGAGATGATGGCCGAACGTGGCCTGAACGTCGACCATTCGACCGTGCACCGCTGGTCGTTCACTTCTCGCCCCAGCTTCTGGAGCGCTTCAACGGGCGCAAGCGCGCCCTCACCGGCAAGTGGCACATGGACGAGACATGCATCAAGATACGCGGCCAACGGATGTATCTCTATCGTGCCGCTTCTTCCAGAAAGCCCTGGAGCGCCACGGCAGACCGGATCGCATCTTCATCGACGGTAGCCCGACCAATCATGAGGCGATCATTTCCTGCGACGCCGAACTACCGTCTGCG
>NZ_RZPG01000045.1:0-4224 GCF_004022765.1 Mesorhizobium sp. M6A.T.Cr.TU.014.01.1.1 | reverse complement strand
TATCTCTATCGTGCCGCTTCTTCCAGAAAGCCCTGGAGCGCCACGGCAGACCGGATCGCATCTTCATCGACGGTAGCCCGACCAATCATGAGGCGATCATTTCCTGCGACGCCGAACTACCGTCTGCGAAATCCATCGCGACGAGCGCTGAAGCCGATCCGCTCCGCAACAGCAAGTACCTCAACAATCGAGACCGAGCAGACCATCGGCACATCAGCGCCGCGCTGTGTCAATGCTCGGCTTCAAGTCGATGGCCGGTGCCGATGCCGTCCTTTCCGCGTCGAGATAGTTCACATGATGCGCAAACGGCAGGCGCGGTTCGCCTATTCACGCCCCTCGATCGCCGAGCAGTTCGAAATCCTTGCAGCATGATCATCGGCGCGAAAGCGTCCCCTTGTGACCAAAAGCACGATTTGCGACAGAACCATGTAAACTGTTGCGCACTTTACCCCCGTCAATTTGGACTATTCTCAGCGCCTACATGGGAAGTGAAATCGTTTTAATAACGTCGCTCAGCGGCCGATATGGCAAGCCTTTTTTTTCTGCCGACAGAGCATGGGTCAGGTGGCCACCATAGCAACAGACTCCGTCACACAGGCTTTCATCGTCAGTAATGGTCTGCACGGATTTGAGACTGGCGATGTAACGGATGTAAGGGAAAGTTCGCGCTGTGAGCAGCCGCGTAGCGGTGTTGGCCACCATTGATGGAATGTGATCGCAGTTGTAATGCACGACATTTTCTTCGCGATACGAGTGGTAGAGCGATGCAGAAGAAGTACAGGTTTCGATCAATTCGCGATCACAGGCTGTACAGTCGCACAGTATGCTGCCTCTCTGCATGGCTCCAACCATGCTGCGGTCGATCAGGTACTCCATTTTTCGCTTCGGAAGATCGGAGCGACGCACCGCACAGTTGAGGACGATGTCCATCTCCGACAGTGCCGCCGCAATCGTGTCCTGAGTGCGTGAAGGATCTTTGTTATTCATGACGATCAGGTTGGTGTCGGTTGCGCCGATGTAGTCGACGCCTTCGGTTTCGAAGCGCGCGTTGGCTTTGCAATTGAAATCCTCACGCCCTCGAGTGACAACTACGGTCAAGGCAATCCCTAGGTCCGACAAGTATTTGAATGCGGACAGACCGATATTGCCGCATCCGATGATCAGAGCCCGCCCTCCGGGAAGACCGCTCTCATTTCGCGGGCAGAACACTCCTTTTTCCTTGGAGCACAACTCCAACGCCCGCTGAGCGAAGAGATAGCCAGTCAGTTGGCTCATCGGCTCAAGCAATGGATACCGGCTAGCTTTTCCCACCCACTCGTAAGCGATTCCCAGAAAGCCTCTACTGATGAGTTCAGAGACGTCCCGAGGATCAACGTTGTTCTCATCAAAATGCAGATACGTGAATAAGATGTGATGCGGAGCATAGTCAGAATATTCTGAGCGCAGCGGTTCCTTAACCTTGAGGAGGAGCCGCGCCCGGGCGAGGACCTCATCTTTCATCGCAAGCTTCCCTCCGCAGACCTGATAATCCGCGTCCGAGAATCCGGCCCCTTCCCCGGCACCGATTTCAACATAAATGTGGTGACCGAGGCGCGAAAGAGCTTGCGCCTGGATCGGCTGGAGTGCGACACGTCGCTCGTCTTCTTTGATTTCCTTCAAAACACCGATGTTCATCGTTGAAACTACCTTTGCAGTCTTCGGCCACGCTGCTATCCAATCCGCTGTCATTCCGTACGCACCGTTTTAGTGTGGCACTTTGTGTAGCGGTCTGGCTCGGGGGTGTCGGTTCCAGTGTCAGACAATACGCCGAGCCGCCGCTGAGCAGGGAGGAGAACACGAGGTCACTGATGCGAAATAGCCCCGGTCCGTGAGTTGTCGCTGGAGCCGTGGGGCTGCAGCTAGAGAGGTCAGTCTCCTTCCAATTCCAATCCGGTTGAGGCAGGCGCTATAGAAAAGATTTCTGCTGCGTTCTGTGCTCCGGCGGGGCTCCAAGCATTGGCATCAATTTTTTCAAACATGCCTTATCAGATCCCAGGCGGAACATACCTCGTGTTCGGATTGGCGGCTGCGAATTTTCTGTTAACTCGATTTGCTTTTTTGTTACAAAAAGCTGGAATGCAACGAGTGGATTGTAGGCGAACCTCGCCTGCCGTTTGCGCATCATGTGAACCATCTCGACGCGGAAAGGACGGCACGGCTATAATCATGCCGTCCTTGCTTCAGTCGTAGGTGAGCGCCTGCAATCTCATCTCGGTATCAAGAGCCCGGGTCAGGAAAACGGTCTGCCGTCAGATGGTAAAGGCGTCCTGCGACCGAGCCTGTCCTCCAGCTTGTCGAGCACGGCTGCAACCTCATGTCGCTTCAAACGCTACTCTAACTTTAAAGCTGCTCTAACTTATAATGGCAGCCGGCTGGCCAAGCCTTTCAGCATCTGGATTTACGCCGATGCCTGGGGCTTCCGGCGGCGCGATATGGCCACTGTTGCGATTTGGGGCGTGTGTATCGAGCCGCGGAGTAACGTAGCCCGATAGATCGCACGTATTCATGATCCGGCTTGACGGGGTCGACGCCGCCAAGTGGAGGATTGCGCCCGTGGTAACATCCGATCCCCAAGTGTCCTCGATGCACATCTGGGGGCCGAGGTGCAGACACAGATCGCGAAGTCGCCGAACGGCACTAAGCCCTCCCGATTTGGAGAGCTTTAGGGCTACGGCATCCATACAGCCAAGATCATAAGCCCGAAGCAGCGAAGCCGTATCGTGCGCGTTTTCATCGATCTTCATCGGCAGCCCGGTTGCCGCGCGAACAGCGGCACACTCCTCAAGAGTTGCACAGGGTTGCTCCAGCATGATGTCGTATGCTGCGACAGCCTTGCCAACGCGTGTCGCATCCAAGCGAGAAGCCGCGCAGTTCCAGTCGCCATAGACGAGGGGACCCATGCCAACAGCCTCTCGTACAAGACGTAGCCGAGCGACGTCGGCTTCCCAGTTGATATCGGCACCTAACTTGACCTGAAACTGCGTCATACCGTCTGCCTGTGCCTCTCTAGCGATGACGGCCATTTCATCGGGCGCGATACAGGTGATCGAGTGGTAGAGCGGTATGCGAGCCATCTGGCGTCCACCGAGAAGCGCATAAAGAGGTAGCTTCGCGACTTTGCCTGTGATGTCCCAAAGAGCCAGGTCAAGGGCGGATTTTGCGTAGGCATGCCCCTGTAGCCAACTGTCAACCCGGCTCATTAACGCTTCCGGGCCGATCGGATCAGCTCCGATGATGACAGGCGCAAGATATTCCAGCGCGGGGCGCACGCCTTCAGCATAGGCAGGTAGATAGTGGGGAATCGGACAAACCTCACCCCAGCCAGAGATACCTTCCGACGTATCTACGCGGAGCAATATTGAGGTGACAGTATCGCAGGTTTTTCTATCTGCCATGTGATAAGGAACATAGCTGGTCAATGGCACTTGCCAAACTACTAGTCGTGTAATTCTCATTGCTGTCGCCGCTCCTTCGTTTGCGATGCTCTCGAATAATTGCATATGTGTCTGCTAACCGGATCCGGATCGCACCGCTGGCTGGCGCGCAATGGTCGGCCTCATGTTAAAGTTCGTAGTGATGCTTACCGTTTTGCGTGACGGTGATTTCTTTCGAAGAATCCTCCCTTTGGCGGTCCATAAGGCGCTGGATTCAGGCGGGCCGAGTGGGCGAACTTGCCGGTGTCGCGCCCCAATAGTGGCCGCGGGTGCAGGTTACCCTAGCGATGACTAGTTCGACTGGTTCGTTAAGAACGCCGGTCGCCCGCAGTTGGGGACGGAAAACAACCGCGCCGACAGCGTCGGCCCCTCGCGACGGACAAATTCTTTCGCCAGATTCGGTCCAATCATGCTAGCTGCAGGGCCACTTCTTTTGTGACGTTTCGCATGGCCAACCCGGTCGGTGTTGTCGAGGCGGTACAATTCAGCATGAACCTAATTGCGTCAGAATCCATTTTGCCGATCCAGAGTGCTGCCTCCGGCGATTGTTATTGAAACCGTCCTAATCCGCGTTCCCGCCTCGTTGCGGAAATCGCTCGCCCTAGGATCTCCTGATATGCGTCATCGAGAAAACCGAACGGCTTACTGCAACTCTCGCGCGCGTCCGGCGCCATTCCTGGTTTCCCAGATTGACTCGAAGTTGCGTAGCATCACTTCCGCGACGCTGAAGGTGTGCTTTCCTTGCCGGGAA
>NZ_RZPG01000044.1:0-30178 GCF_004022765.1 Mesorhizobium sp. M6A.T.Cr.TU.014.01.1.1 | reverse complement strand
AACGCCTGCTCGCGTTGTCATAGACCAGGGCAGCGGGCCGGAAGAAATGATCGTACGATATCCTCTTGGCGATGTCGCTAACCCGTTATCTAGCGAACAGGTAGTGGAGAAGTTCAAGAACATCACCAGAGAGAATGTCCATCCCCATTGGCAGGACCAGATCCTTTCCGCGATTAAGAGCCTTGAAACCGCAGGATTTGAACCGCTTGTGGCTGCCCTGTCGCGCAGGAGAGGCGACACGCCATGGAGAAGCCGCGCGTGAGCTAGGGCAATATTCCGGCATACCTCAAGTAACTCGCTGCGAGATGCGTTGCGGATGCGCGGCAAACATATTGGGGCCGACGAATCACGATTACACGCAACTGCGTCGGATCAACGCCTTGCGGGCCACCCAGCCAAGCTCGGGTCGTCATCATCCCCAAGGCATCGCTGGCGTAGGCATTCTGGTTGCGGATCAAGACGACGATAAGCGGATTCCGCAGCTTGCCGATCTGCCTTTCTGTCTTCTTGTTCTAATCCAGCAGTTGCACGGTTGCGCGAAGTTCATGGGAAGATTAGCGACATGGACCGTCCATGCCTGGCATCGTTGAAA
This sequence comes from Mesorhizobium sp. M6A.T.Cr.TU.014.01.1.1, assembly GCF_004022765.1. Lineage (NCBI taxonomy): Bacteria > Pseudomonadati > Pseudomonadota > Alphaproteobacteria > Hyphomicrobiales > Phyllobacteriaceae > Mesorhizobium > Mesorhizobium sp. M6A.T.Cr.TU.014.01.1.1. Next base: position 29,586 of record NZ_RZPG01000044.1, on the reverse strand, counting down.
CGAACTGAGCCACTGAGCCGGCGGCTCAGAGGATTCCAGGAACCACTCCGATCATCGCGAGCGCGATCGCTGCCACGCTCCCAGACCTCGCCTTCGACCCTGGCCGGCGGCTTGCGGCCCGGCTCGGCCATCGTGTCGGCGCTCATGACGGCCGACAAGAGATTTGAAAGCTCGCGCTGCATGACAGCGGCGGCGCTCATCAAAGATTGTGAGGTGCTGATCGTGATGACAAACGTCGAGCCGGAATCGGACAAACCGTCGTTGGGGTGAATGCTCCAGAGTACGCTGACCTGTATGTATCACGGAGGACTGTCAGCGGGTCCTTCTGATCACGGGCGCGGCCAGTCGCGACAACTTTCGCCGTGGCGGCGCTGTTTGCGACGGGTGGCGGGACCTGTGCCGAAATTCCGCTGAAAAGCTCGTGAGAAATGACTACGGTTGGAAAAGCCCGTGGCAAGCGCCACCTCGACGAGCGGAAGGTTGGACTGCCGCAGAATCTCGTCGGCCTTCTCCAATCGCAGAAACCGATAGAACTGCATCACGCTCTGTCCCAGCTGTTCCTTTGTCAGCCGCTCCAATTGCCGGGCCCCGATACCGCTCAGATGCGCCAGATCCTCCAGCTTTAGCGGGTCTGCGATATGGCTCGTCATCAGTTCCACCATGGCGACCAGAGCGGGATGATGCAGATCATACCTGCGCACCGGGTCCAATTGCTGCGGGGCCTCGGCCTGCCGGATGCCGGTATGGATGAACCAATCGCTGACCGCACGGGCCAATTCCACACCGTGATCTGAAGCGATCAGGGCGTGGGCCATGTCCAGCGGGGCCATGCCGCCTGCGCAGGTGAAGCGGTCACGATCAATGACGAACAGCCGCCGTTCGATGAGTGCGTCGGGATACATCTCCCGCATCGTATCGATATGCTGCCAGTGAATTGTAAACCGGCGTGACGACATCACACCCGCCGCGGCCAGGATTGCCGCCCCGCCTGAGATTCCTCCCAGTGGCACGCCCGAACGGGCAAGACGGCGCAGCCTGCCCAGAATCCTGTCGTCGCGATAGGTCAGCGGATTGCCGCCCGCCACGACAAACAGAATGTCGAAATTAGTGCCTGCCTCTGAAACAGGTTCGGTCTCGAACGCGCCCGAGACGGAACTGCGCATCCACCCGCCCTTGGCCGAGATGAAGCTCAGATCGTAAAGGGTCCGCCCGCTAAGCAGGTTGGCGGCGCGCAGCGGCTCGACCGCGGAGGCCGCGGACATCAGGGCATAGCCTTCGATCAGCAGGAAACCGTATCGCCGCGCGCTGCCGTGATTCCCGTCAATCATCCCGTTGGAAATCCTATCGTCCACATTGTTCGCACATGTCCGGCAAAAGCACACATAAGTCAATTTTGAAAACACCTCACTGCCCTTGCCGTGACATAGTCCCGGCAGTCCAAGGAGTTCTTGATATGAAGTTTTCGGGCTTCCGCGTCTTTGCTGAAGCGCTCAAGGGGCATACCGGGTGGCGGCCGCTCTGGCGCAACCCTGAGCCCAAGCCCGCCTATGACTACGTGATCGTGGGCGGGGGCGGTCACGGCTTGGCGACGGCCTATTACCTGGCCAAGACCTTCGGGCGATCCCGTATCGCCGTGCTGGAGAAGGGTTGGCTCGGATCCGGGAATGTCGGGCGAAACACGACAATCATCCGGTCGAACTACCTGCTTGCCGGCAACGAGCCCTTCTACGAGTTCTCGATGAAGCTCTGGGAAAGATTGGAGCAGGAGCTCAACTTCAACGCAATGGTTTCCCAGCGCGGCATCATCAACCTTTTTCATACGGATGCGCAGCGTGATGCCTTTCGCCGCCGCGGCAACGCCATGATGCTGGCGGGGGCGGGCGCCCGGTTGCTAGGTCGAGAGGAACTGCGCGCCATGGTTCCGTTCCTGAACTACGAGAACGCGCGCTTCCCGATCAAAGGTGGCCTGATGCAGCGGCGTGCCGGCACCGCGCGGCACGACGGCGTGGCCTGGGGCTATGCGCGCGGGGCCGACAGCCACGGCGTGGACCTGATCCAGAATTGCGAGATGATGGGTTTCCGGGTGGATCGCGGTAAGGTGCGTGGCGTGGAGACATCGCGCGGCTATATCGCCGCCGACAAGGTTGGCGTCGCAGTGGCGGGCTCCTCGGGCCGCGTCATGGCGATGGCCGGAATGCGGCTTCCGATCGAAAGCCATGTTTTGCAGGCGTTCGTCACGGAGGGGCTCAAGCCCACCATTCCGGGCGTGATCACCTTCGGCGCAGGCCATTTCTACATCAGCCAGTCCGACAAGGGCGGGCTTGTCTTTGGCGGAGATATCGACGGCTACAATTCATATGCCCAACGCGGCAACCTGCCGGTGGTCGAGGACGTCGCCGAAGGCGGCATGGCGCTGATGCCCATGATCGGGCGGGCACGGCTCCTGCGCATGTGGGGGGGTGTGGTGGACATGTCGATGGACGGTTCGCCGATCATCGACCGCACGCTTATTGATGGCCTCTATTTCAACGGCGGCTGGTGCTATGGCGGGTTCAAGGCGACGCCTGCCAGCGGCTATGCCTTCGCCCATCTTCTTGCCACCGGCGCACCACACGAGACCGCGCGCGCTTATCGCTTTGACCGGTTCGCACGCGGCTATGTGATCGACGAGCGCGGCGCCGGTGCCCAGCCCAATCTCCACTGAGGCGGTTCCATGCTGATCCCCCATCCACTTCTGGGCCCGCGCGATGCGCAGGAATTTACCTATCTGGGCGACGCGCGGCTCATCGACCGTCCAGACCCACCCGCGCCCGATGCCGAGGCCGCTTTTTGCGATTACGTCTTCCTGCGCGACAACCCGGCGGGCGTGCACCGCGAACTGTGGTTCCACGAGCAGGGCGACCGGTCATGGCTGGTGGTGACGCGCGACACGGTCACCCATGAAGTCCTCGGTGCGGAACTGGCCCGCAATGTGGCCCTTGGGCGGACGAGGTGCAGCAAATGACACGGCTAGCCGGAGGGCTGATTGACCGCTCGCAGACCCTGAACTTCACCTTCGACGGCAAACGGTATCACGGCCATGCCGGCGACACGCTCGCGTCTGCGCTTCTGGCCAATGGCGTGCGTCTTGTGGGCCGCAGCTTCAAGTATCACCGCCCGCGCGGGGTGCTCTCGGCCGGTTCGGAGGAACCGAACGCTCTGGTCGAACTGCGAACGGGGGCACGGCAGGAGCCGAACACGCGCGCCACCGTGGTAGAGCTGTTCGAGGGGCTGGAGGTGCGAAGCCAGAACCACTGGCCCTCACTCGGCTTCGACGCGTTGGCGATGAACGACCTGCTGTCGCCTTTCTTCACAGCCGGCTTCTACTACAAGACCTTCATGTGGCCCAAAGTCTTCTGGGAAAAGCTCTACGAGCCGGCGATCCGGAGAGCGGCGGGCCTGGGACGCCTCTCCATGCAGGCCGACCCCGATGCATACGACAAGGGGTTCCTCCATTGCGACCTGCTGATGATCGGAGGAGGTCCGGCCGGACTGGCTGCGGCGCTGACGGCGGCGCGCTCCGGCGCACGTGTGATTTTGGCCGACGAGGATTTCCGCCTGGGCGGGCGACTTCTGTCCGAGATGGAAACGCTGGACGGAGCGCCGGCCACCGAATGGGTCTCCGCATTGGAACGTGAGTTAGACAGCCTGCCGAACATTCGCGTGATGCGCCGCACCACGGTGTTCGGGGTCTATGATCACGGCATCTATGGCGCGGTGGAATGCGTTTCCGATCATCTCCCAGACGCGAGCGGGCGTGTGCGCCAGACTCTGTGGCGTATCACGGCGAAACGCGCGGTAGTGGCGGCGGGCGCGACAGAGCGGCCCATCGCCTTTGCCGATAATGACCGTCCGGGAATCATGTTGGCCGGCGCGATGCGGGCTTACGCCAATCGCTGGGCGGCATGCCCCTCCGAGACGGTCGCCGTCTTCACCAATAATGATGACGGTCATCGCACCGCGCGCGATCTCGCCGCCAAGGATGTCCAGATCGCCGCCGTCATCGACGCGCGCCCCGAGGCGAAGGCTCGCGGTGATTACCGACTGATCGCGGGGGGCATGGTGACTGGCTCACGCGGACGGCTAGGCCTAAAATCGGTCGAGGTTCAGGCCAACGGCAGGTCCGAATGGATCGAGTGCGGCGCGCTTGGGGTCTCTGGCGGCTGGAACCCGAATTTGCATCTCTTTTCGCATCATCGCGGTCGGCCTGTTTGGAATGAACCGCTGCAGGCGTTCCTGCCTGGGGAGGAGGGACCCCTAGGATTAATTCCGGCAGGTGCGGCGGCGGGCAATTTTTCCACCGCCGACGCCATGCGTTCCGGCGCGCAAGCCGCACAGCGTGCGATGGACGAACTTGGAATCGCGGCATCGTTGCCCGATTTGCCGCGCGCCGAGGAGGCAGACTACACGGTTGCGCCCGTCTTCCATGTACCCGGCAAGAAGCGCGCCTGGGTCGATTTCCAGAATGACGTGACGGTGAAGGACATCAAGCTCGCCCATGCCGAGAACATGCGGCCGGTGGAGCATTTGAAACGCTACACGACGCTGGGCATGGCGACGGACCAAGGCAAAACCTCAAATGTGACCGGTCTTGCCGTGATGGCGGAGCTGACCGGGAGGTCGATCCCGGAAACTGGAACAACGATTTTCCGCCCGCCTTACACTCCAGTGACGCTCTCTGTCCTGGGCGGCGGCGATATAGGGCGGCATTTCCGACCACGCCGCCTCACACCCACCCATCACTGGGCCGAGGCGCAGGGCGCGGTGTTCGTCGAGGTCGGCCAGTGGATGCGCGCGCAATATTTCCCGCGTGCGGGCGAAACGCATTGGCGCCAGAGCGTGGACCGCGAGGCCAGGGCCGTGCGCAGCGCAGTGGGCCTGTGCGATGTGACGACGCTCGGCAAAATCGATGTCCAGGGCGCGGACGCGGGCGAGTTTCTCAACCGGCTCTACTGCAATATCATGGCCAAGCTGAAAGTCGGCCGAGTCCGCTACGGGCTTATGCTGCGCGAAGACGGATTTGTCTATGACGATGGCACCTGCGCGCGGCTGGCCGAGGATCATTATGTAGTCACCACGACGACCGCCAACGCCGGTCTGGTCTACCGCAACATGGAATTCGCGAGGCAATGCCTGTGGCCGGAACTCGACGTCCAGCTCATCTCCACGACCGATGCTTGGGCGCAGATCGCCGTCGCCGGGCCCAAGTCGCGCGCTCTGCTCGCCCGCATCGTTGACGAGTTCGACCTGTCGAACGAGGCCTTCCCCTTCATGGCCTGCGCGGAGCTCACCGTCTGCGACGGGCTGCGCGCGCGGCTCTTCCGCATCTCCTTCTCGGGCGAACTCGCCTATGAGATTGCGGTTCCGGCACGATACGGCCACGCATTGATGGAGCGACTTATGGAGCTGGGTGCCGATCTCGGAGTGACGCCTTATGGAGTGGAAGCGCTGTCCGTGCTGCGGATCGAGAAGGGACACGCCGCCGGGGCCGAGTTGAACGGACAGACGACGGCCGCGATGGTCGGACTCGGCGGTATGGTGTCGCAGAAGAAGGATTCCGTCGGCGCCGTGATGTCGCGGCGCGAGGGCCTTGCGGGCGACAGGCGACGCCTGGTGGGGCTGCGGCCCGTCGATCCGGCCGGGAAGGTGGTCAGCGGCTCGCATCTTTTTGCCGAGGAGGCGCCGCAGAGTCTCGACACCGACCAAGGTTGGATCACGTCAGCCTGCTACAGTCCGCATGTCGGGTCGATGATCGGGCTTGGTTTCCTCGGGAATGGCGACGAACGACTGGGTGAGGTGATCGTGGCCGCGAACCCGCTTGAAGGCGAAAACGCGCGCCTGCGCGTGGTGTCGGCGCATTTCATCGATCCTGAAGGAGAACGTCTGCGTGACTGACCTGAGACCTATCACCGCGCTCGGTGCCGTAACGCCCGGATACGCATCCTTTGGAGCGATCGAGCTGCGGGAGAATGTCGGTCTCGCGCTTGCCTCGCTTGCGCTGCGCCGGGGAACTGTTGAGCCGACACCCTTTGGGCTCACTCTTCCCGGACCCGGCCGCTGGGTTGCAGGGCAGGGGGTTGCCGCGCTGTGGACCGGACCGGATCAGTGGACGATCGAGGGCGAAGGCTGCGCCGAGCTGGATTTTGCCGCCGAGCTCAAGCAACTCGCCCCCGGCTGCTCGGCAACCGAGCAAACCGATGGCTGGGTGGCGTTCGAGATTGTTTCGCGGGCCGGCACAGGGCCTCTCGAGGCGTTGCTGTCGAAGCTCGTTAATATCGACCTCGCGAATTTTGGTCCGGGCCGTGCGACACGGACCGGCGTTGAGCATATGAGCTGTTTCGTCATCCGCCGCGGCGACCTCCATGCCGCCATGCTGGGCGCGCGCTCATCAGCCGGATCGCTCTGGCACGCGCTGGAAACGGCTGCAAAGCGGCTCGAGGAGAAGGTGGCGTGACTGCCCAGATCACCGACGGAAAGGTGTCCGCGGCGCAGCTGCGTTCGAGAGTGGCTGCGCATATGGCGTGGCTCAATGGGGAGCACGGCATTGCGCCGGGGCTGGCTGTCGTTCTGGTGGGCGATGATCCGGCGTCGGAAGTCTAAGTGCGTAACAAAGGACGGTAGGCCCGCGAAGCTGGCATGAGGAGCCTTGAGTACAAGCTGCCCACTGAAACCTCTCAGGCCGATCTGCTTACTCTGATCGAGCGGCTGAATGCCGATCCCGGGATTCACGGCATTCTCGTCCAACTGCCTCTACCCAAACATCTGAACGCTGATCTGGTGATCAATGCGATCGATCCGGCAAAGGATATCGATGGATTTCACATTTTGAATGTCGGCCTTCTCGGCACCGGACAAAAGTTTACCGGTGTCGTGTACCCCGTGGTGCCTAAATGTTGCTGCGTGGCCATCTCGGCGATCTGTCCCGGCTCGCAGACATTCTGTTGGCTGTCATCGGCCGCCTCAAGATGATCTCCGGCGACTGGATCAAGGCAGGCGCCACGGCATCGATCGGAATGCGCGGGTCGGCAAGCAACGGCTGGTGGGCCACGTGGATTTCAGCAGCGCGGCCGAGATAAGGGGCGCCATAACACTGGCGCCCATGAAATAGCGCGTGGCGCCGGCGTAACGCGCCTTGGGCGCTTCTACGAGGACCCGTTGGACCTCCATCAGCTTCGACGCATTCGGGCCCATTCCTACCGAGCGGAGGGGCTGCAATCCGCCTGTCTTGATGCCAAGAAGCCGGCTGAGCTGGACCTTGTTCGGATCGAAATTCCGGCGATTAACGGTTTGCGCCAGGAAGAGGACGTTGCCGAAGGGGTATCGTAACCTGCCCGAGCCTTTTCCAGGGTGCAGAACCCGCCGTCGGTAGATTGTGCGTATGGCATTGTCATTGTGGATTTCGATGCTTGGATCGAATCCTGTTCCTTTTGGATTCTGGTGCTTGCGGCTTCTTCCTCGCTGATTGAAAGCAATCGCCCTCACGCCGTTCGTCGCGACGATTGTGAGTCCCCGAAAGTCCAAGCCGTTATCCAGGATCGGCGCGCTGTGGTCAGCCAGCCGACGGAGATCAGATCGCCGCCCGTCGCGGCAATAGCCCGTTGGCACGATTGAGCTTCCCCAATTATCAGTTAGCTGAGACCGTCTCTGCGCCCAATGTGGCTTCGTTTCGTAGGTTTGAAGTGCTTCTCCGAAGCTGCTGACGTTTCAAACCGTATCGCTTTGTGCACCCCATATTTCAGTAGCCGGCGCATTTTGGAGTAAATCGCTACCCCTCGTGCGTTACGCTCAAGACAACGATGATGCAGGCGGAACCGCTCAAGCAAAAGGGGAACAATAATGACGAACAAAGGAAGCCATATAAGCCGCCGTGCCTTTCTCAAGACCGGTGCAGCGCTAGGCGGAGGCGTTATCGCTGCCGGCATGCCGCTCTCAGACGCCATCTGGGCCGCCGAGGGCAAAGTGCTCAAGGCGCGCTCCGTTCGTGGTGTCAACGTGCTCGATCCAGGCTTCTATCAAGGTGACTCCGATGTCCAGGTGATGCACTGCATCTATTCGAAGCTAACGCGTTACAAGCCGGGCTCCGAATGGAGCTGGGAGCTGGAGGTGGCGGAACAGGTAGAGCAGGTCGACCCAACGCACATCCGCTTCCGCTTGAAGAAAGGCATCATGTTCACCGGCGGTTACGGCGAAATGACCGCCAAGGACGTGAAATTCTCGTTCGAGCGCGTCATCAAGCACAATTCGCCGGTAAAACCTGATTGGGGTTCGCTCGACCGCGTCGAGATTGAGAATGACTACACGGGCGTTATCGTGCTGAAAACGCCCTTCGTGCCGCTCTGGAATCTCGCGCTCCCCTTTGGGGTTGGCCACATCGTTTCCGAGGATGCCGTGATGAAGGCAACTAAGGACGGCGGTGATTTCGGCATGAAGCCGCCCGCTTTCTCTGGCCCGTATGTGCTCGCCGAGTGGAAGCAAAACCAGTATATGCTGTTAACACGGAACCCGGACTGGTCCGGACCAAAGCCAGGGTTCGACGAGATACGCATCGTGCCGATGGAAGACCATAAAACGGCGGAACGCGCCTATCAGGCGGGTGACGTCGACTTCACTCGTATCAGTCTGGATTCGCTGGCGACCTTGAAGAGTAATCCGCTCGCGAACACCAAGTTAGAGCAAAAGGCTTCGCTCGAGTACTTCTGGCTCGGCATGAATATGGAGCACCCGAAGCTGAAAGACATTAACGTCCGCAAGGCGGTTCAATGGGCGATCAATGTGCCACAGATCCTGGATACTGCCTTTGCGGGCCAGGTCAACGTTGCGACAGGCACGATTGCGCCGGGCCTCATAGGGCACCGCCCAAAAACGCTTGTGCCGCCGGAAGGTGATCTCGAGAAGGCAAAGGAGTTCCTCGAAAAGGCCGGTGTCAGTGACCTGGCTTTGACGATCGATTGCCTGAACGACAGCCTTTCTTCGACCATAGCTCAGACGATTCAGGCTCAATTGTCCCAAATCGGCATCGCGGCCGAGGTCAATCTCCGTGACTCCGGCTCGTGGTGGACACTCGGCATGGAGTCTGAGGGCGAGCAATGGAAAAACGTACAACTTATGGTAAACAACTATTCCAGTGCGCCTGACCCCTACGCAGCGACCACCTATTTTATCCAAGACCAGGTTGGCGTGTGGAACTGGGAGCGCTTCCGCAGCGATCGTTTTGATGAGCTAAACGCTAAAGCGGTTACCGTTGAGGATCCCAACGAGCGGGCAAAGCTATACTATGAGATGCAGGATATAATGGAAGATTCCGGCGCCTACCGGTTCCTGACCAATGGTGCGACGCCGATCTTGTCCCGCTCCACGCAGATCAAAGCAGCGACCCGTCCGGACGGGTTCCCCCTGTTTCTGGATTTCAAGCCAGCTTCGGCTTGAGCAATGTGATCGAGCCGGAGCAATGTGGCTCTACCTCCTTAAACGAATCGTCCTCGCGGTCGCAATCACTGTGACCGCGGTGGCGCTTCTGTTTCTGATGATACATGCCGTGCCCGGCGATCCGGCCGCGGCTATGCTCGGCCCGCGCGCAACGCCGGAGATGAAGGAACAGCTCCATCAGCAGATGGGGCTCGACAAGCCGCTTATTGTACAGATCATTATATTTTTCGGTGGACTGCTCCATGGCGATCTCGGTTCTGACGTGTTCAGCCAGAGACCTGTCGCCGACATCGTATTCGAGCAATTGCCCTATACGATTGGCCTGATCCTGATCTCGATTTTATGGGCCGCCGCTGTTGGCGTGCCGCTCGGCTGTTACTCGGCCGTGCGGCGGAATTCCGTGGTTGATCAGGTCGTCGGCGTAATGGCGGTGGCTACAATCGCCATTCCTTCCTTCGTCGTGGCGGTTTACGCACTGCTGATCTTCGCGGTTACTCTCCGCTGGCTGCCGGCGATTGGGGTTGGGAACGGCTTCCGGGACGGGTTGATCCATCTGATCCTGCCGAGCTTCGCCATGGGAATCGGCTGGGTTGGCTACATCTCGCGACTGGTGCGTGCATCCATGCTTGAAGTTCTCGGTGAGAACCACATCCGAATGGCTCGCTCCTTCGGGATTTCGGAGTGGCGCATCGTTGCACGTTACGCATTGCCGCTGGCAATTTTGCCGACCGTGACAATCCTCGGCGTAGGCATTGCTTGGTTACTCTCTACTGCAGTATTTGTGGAGGTGGTCTTCGCAAGGCCTGGCATCGGCGCTCTGATCGTGCAGGCGGTCAATTCCCGCAACTATCCGATCGTCATGGGCGTAGTCCTGGTCACAACGGTCCTGATCGTCATTTCAACGACGCTCTCGGATCTGATCAATGCCGGTCTTGATCCACGAACCCGGGAAAAGTTATAGCCATGGCGAGCATTGAAGCCATTGGCCCAGAAGCCGACGTAGGGCGGCAGAGTGCCAGCGCCTTTCGCGCCTTCCTGCGGCAGTTGCGCAAGAACCGTCTCGGCATGCTGGGCGCAGTGCTCGTCCTGGTCGTGATGGCGAGTGCGATCTTTGCTCCCCTCATCATCACACATGATCCGATCCGCATCATGGTTGGGCCACGTTTGGCAGGACCTTCGCCCGAGTTTCTTCTGGGTACTGACCAACTTGGCCGTGATACCTTTTCCCGTACCATCATGGGCGGCCGCATCCCGCTTCTGGTCGCGTTCGCGTCACTAGGCAGTTCGCTTGTCGTCGGGCTCGTGCTTGGCCTCATCGCCGGGTTCGGGCCGCGCTGGCTCGACAACTTGCTCCTGCTTATCTTCGATACGATCCGCTCGTTTCCCGGCATCATTTTTGCGCTGGCCGTCATCGCGCTCCTGGGGCCAAGTATTGGTAGCGTGATTTTGGTCATCGCAGTAACATCTATGCCGATCTATGCGCGCGTCGTGCGCACCCAAACGCATGCTCTGCGCAACAGTGATTACATCGACGCGGAGCGTAGCATGGGCGCCAGCACGAGGCGCATCCTCTTCGTGCACATGCTGCCAAACGTGATCGGTCCGCTTCTCATTCTTGTGAGCATGGATGTGCCGGCGGTGATCGCAGTGGAAGCAGGTCTCAGCTTTCTCGGCATGGGCGTGCGCCCACCCACACCCGACTGGGGCTCGATCCTGAATGATGGCTATAGCTACATAAATCAGACGGGATGGCTGGTCTTTGCCGGCGGTATTCCAATCGTCATTGCCACACTCGGCTTCACATTCCTTGGCGAAGCACTGCGTGACACATTCGATCCCAAATTGCGGAAAGACCTATGAGAAGCGAGAACCTGACACAGCCGATCTCCGTTCGTCCGGTGCTCGAAGTCTCCGGTCTCAATCTTGATTTCGGCACACCGCGAGGGCGTGTTCACGCCCTGCGCAATGTCTCGCTCGAGGTGGCGCCCGGACAGGTGGTCGGTATTGTTGGGGAAAGCGGATCCGGAAAATCAACGCTAGCCTATTCGGTGATGGGCCTGCTTCCCGAAAATGCTGAGGTTACAGCCGGCAGCATAGTGTTCGAGGGACGCGACCTACTCACACTGTCTTCCCAAGCACGACGGAGTCTGATGGGCGATCGCCTCTCAATCATCTTTCAGGATCCGATGACCGCCCTCAATCCCGTGCGGACAATCGAAAGCCAGATGATCGATATCCAACACCACGAACAAAGAAGCCGCAGCGAAAAACGCGCGCGTGCCATCGACATGCTCAAGCGTGTGGGAATTCCCGATCCGCAAAGCCGGATCAGCGGTCATCCGCATCAGTTCTCCGGTGGCATGCGCCAACGCATCTGCATCGCCATGGCGCTGCTTGTGAAGCCGGTACTCCTCATTGCCGACGAACCCACCACAGCGCTTGATGCAACGCTGGAGGTTCAGATCATTCATCTGCTCAAAGATCTGCAAAGGGAGATCGGTTGCTCGATCCTCTTTGTCTCCCATCATCTCGGCGTCGTGGCCGAACTGTGCGATCACGTTGCCGTCATGTATGCGGGCGAGGTGGTGGAGCAGGGGGCTGTACGGGACATCTTCCATAACCCAGCCCATCCCTACACTCGTGCGTTGCTTGAGTGCGATCCCGGACGGATCAGACAAAGGACGCGCAATTTGCCGACCATTCCAGGAGAGGTACCTAGTCTTTTCGGCAGCAACAAAGGGTGCATCTTTCGCCCGCGGTGCCCTCATGCCTTCGATCGCTGCGTACAGGAGACCCCAGTCGAATACCGAATAGGAGCTGATCAGTTGGCGCGATGCCACATGCTCGACCGAGGACGGGTGCTCGTAGCATGAATGCGCTGCTGCGTGTCCAGGACCTCCGCGTGCGCTTCCGCACAATGGGCCCGCTGAAGGCGCTCGCAACGGGCACGAAAGCACCTTTCATTGATGCAGTGTGCGGTGTTTCCTTTCAAATCCGCAAGGGGGAGACACTTGCCCTCGTCGGTGAAAGCGGCTCGGGCAAGTCCACCATCGCGCGCACCATCATTGGCCTGCAGCCTGCTTTAAGCGGCAGCATCCGTTTCGGGGCACAGGAGCTAATCGGTCTCACAGCGACCGAACGCATGCCTTACCTGCGTCGCATGGCGATGATGTTCCAGGATCCGGTCGGCTCGCTGTCGCCGCGGCTGACCGTGCAGTCGCTTCTCGCGGAGCCCTTCCGCATTCATGGCGTAAGCAATCGGGACGGCGGCGCCGAAGCAGAGCGCCTGTTGCGCATGGTCGGCTTGCCTGCGGATGTTGGCCGCCGCTACCCCCACCAGCTCTCTGGCGGGCAGGCCCGGCGCGTTGGCGTCGCGCGTGCCCTTGCCCTCAATCCAGAACTGATCATCGCCGATGAGCCTACAGCGGGATTGGATGTTTCAGTGCAGGGTGAGGTGCTCAATCTCCTTGCTCGCCTGCAGGATGAACTCGGGATCGCCATCCTCATCATAACGCACAACCTCAATGTGGTCCGCCACATGGCTGATCGTATGGCGATCATGTATCTCGGCCGGGTTGTTGAAACTGGCTCAACCCAACACATTTTCGATTATCCGCGCCATCCTTATACGCAGGCCTTGCTATCGGCGAATCCAGTGCCCGATCCAGATGCGGTTCTCAACCGCATCGAGATAAAGGGCGAGGTGCCGAGCATGCTCAGAAGGCCATCCGGCTGCGAGTTCCACACCCGATGCCAGTACGCGCAGGAAATCTGTAGAGGTGTGTTTCCCGAACCTTCAGCCAGCGGAGACGACGCGGAACATAGCTTCAAATGCCATTTCCCGCTGAAGCACGAATCTGGGCCGCGTTGGGAAAAATCGACCGCTCTCACCAGTTGAACCCGACTGACGGCATGAGTGCGGTTGCGCTCATCGTTTTGCCCATGTTCTGTTCGCTCCAAATCACAAGCACGAGGATCGCTGGAATATACCACGGCGAATCCGGTATGGACTTTGAACATCGGCTCACTTGGCCATTTCCCGTGAACCGTACCGGGGGATGTTCTAAAGTCGACCAACAGCGAAAGTAATCGGCTGAATCGTTGAGCGCCCGAACGCCGGACGCTGCACAATTGGAAACATCGAGATTGTGGCGGTAATGGCGTAGCCTTCCCGCATACGGACAGTTACGCAACGCGGTCGACGAGGCCTTCGACTCTTTGGGACGCGACCTATTCAGAGTTTACGCTTAAGCCCAGGCCGAGGAGCCGGCGCGGCCGCCGGAGGAGAGGGCCAGGATAGTGACAGAGAGCGACGAGGTGGACGAGACGGTTTGTTGCGTGGCACGCCCGGATGAGGCCTTTCCCCGCAGCAATTGTTCACCTGGCGTCGGGCCGCTCGCCGGGCGATTTAGGAGGCAGCGATATCGGAATCATATGTTCGGCGGTGGTGACGCGGCGCCTCCGGAGCCCGCCGCGAAGCGTGCGGCAGAAGACTGGGAAGGGAGAGCCGGCTCGAGACGCTGGTGTGAGCGAACTCGAGATCGGCGGCGTCGCAATGCGGGTGGGTCGTGGGGCGGATTCGAACGCGGTTGCAGCGGTAATCCGCGCGCTGAGGCGACATCGTCATCGGGGCCGACGGGGGCGATCAAGGTCATGGTGGCGACGAAGCCGGTCGACTTCCACAAGGGAGCCGAAGGCTTGGCGGCGCTTATAGGCGAGGCGATTGCCGGATCCGTTTTTGGGCGCGCTTACGTGTTCCGGGCTAACCGGGCCGATCGGACTAAGCCCGCGTACTTCGAGGGCACGGGCATGCATGTTCGCCAATCGGCTGGAGGATGGTAAGTTCTGCTGGCCGGGCGCTACCGATGGAGTCGTGCGCAGCTGCGACGTCCGATCGCAGCACCTTGCACCACCTTCCGGGAGATCTTCAACTCCCGGCAGAACGCCTTGATGACTTCCCCTGCAACCCGTGACAACCGACGGATCTTTGCAATCGTCTCCACAACCAACATCCAAAACACAGATGCCTGCAATCAAGCCGGAGGCATCTTGATGGCCCCACATTAAGGGGTCCCGTTTGGATTAAAATCACTCCTCACTCATTCGCTGAAAAATCGCGCCCTTGTGTCCGATTGAGGCGACGGCTGCCTCTTGCAATCTCCGGGCCGAGATTGATATGCCTATTTCAGTTTGTGGCCAAAAACTGAAACGAACATAGCGGCGGCTGGTGCAATGTCAGAAATTGTAGTCATAGCGGACGTATCCAATGGATGACCTAGATCGAAGGATTCTTACGGTACTGCAAGCCAACAACCGGCTCTCATTTGCAGAACTGGCGGAATTGGCTGGTTCCTCGGCAGCGTCATGCATGCGTCGCGTTAACAAGCTCCGTTCCGATGGCGTGATAATCGCGGATATCTCGCTGGTGGATCCGAAAGCTGTTGGCAAATCGCTTACCGTTATTGTCACGGTAGAGCTAGACCGCGAGCGTCTTGACCTTGTCGACGAGTTCAAACGCGCGATGCGTGCTGCCAAGGAGGTTACCCAATGCTACATGGTCACGGGCGACGCTGACTTCGTCCTGGTTGTGGCGGTCGAGGACGTCGAGGCTTTTGACGTTTTCGTCAAAACGAAGCTCTATACCAACCCCAATGTTCGTAAATTCCGGAGCATGATTGCGCTTGATCGTGTCAAGTTCGAGCCGCGGGTTACGATTTAGCGTTGCGATGAAGTCATCACTTCGGGCCTCCTTTTGAAATTGCCATTGCGTGTCGAGCCCGAGATTGAGCTCTTTAGCCTAAGCATCCGTGCGATGTAGAGCGGCCAGGTTGTGAGTTGCCCGACTGTTCGACGCGGGCAAGTCAACCATCGCGGGTGTAAGGAAAAAAATGAATGGCGTCCTCAATGACACAGCTTCTGTCTGCTCTTCCGACTGTTGATGAGCATCACGTTGATAGGCGTCTCTATCCACACGGAGTCGCGTTCATGGATGGGCAATACCTTCCGATGTCGGAGGCCAAGATCTCCGTTCTCGATTGGGGATTCCTGCACTCTGACGCTACTTATGACACTGTGCACGTCTGGAATGGCAAGTTCTTCCGGTTGGATTTGCATCTTGACCGTTTCTTCGGGGGCGTCGAACGGCTGCGAATGAAGCTGCCCTATGATCGCGAGAAAATAGTGGCGATCCTCAAACATTGCGTCGCTTTGTCTGGCTACAAATCGGCTTACGTCGAGATGATTTGCACGCGCGGTTCATCACCAACATTCAGCCGCGATCCCCGTCAAGCAGAGAATCGCTTCATCGCGTTTGCTGTTCCCTTTGGGTCAGTTGCCAATAAGGAGCAACTGGAAAGAGGCCTGCACGTCGCCATCAGTGAGGCTGTCCGTATTCCGCCTAAATCGGTCGATCCTGCAATCAAGAACTATCATTGGCTCGATCTCGTGAAGGGTCTCTTCGACGCCTATGACATGGGGGCAGAGACGGCGCTGATCCTAGATACGAGCGGGAATATTGCGGAGGGCCCCGGCTTCAATGTGTTTGCTATCAAGGACGGATCCCTGAAGACACCTGCTTTTGGAGTATTGCCGGGCATCACGCGCCGCACTGTCTTCGATCTTTGTGCCGAGATCGGATTGTTGGCCACGGCTGCTGATATCAGTCGTGCCGAAATCCAAAGGGCTGACGAGGTTTTTATCACATCGACCGCCGGCGGCATTATGCCCGTGACGCGTATCGATGACACGGCGATCTCCCATGGGAAGGTCGGACCCATCACCCTCCGACTGATGAATCTTTACTGGCAAAAGCACGATGATCCAGCATGGTCGACTGCTGTTGTCTACCCGTAGCGGCGCGATGCGGTTGGCCGAGCGGCGTGTTCAGCGCTCGACCTGTCGTCAGTTGACGTCTCTCCTGATAGCTTGGGGAGTCGCAGTAGTTCAGGTGGCGTTTAGAGGCAGTCGTGTGCCAGTGGGCTGCTCGGGCACCCATCAGTAAAGATTTGGAAGTACCGATTTTCCGTTGAAATAGCGAAGATCACCGTGCGCCGTTCCACACGGCGTGTCGACCGTGGCGTTTGCCACCGTAGCGTCTGGAGCCAGGAATGCCAATTCACAAGATGGGCCTATGACCGCGAGCTTCATTGGCCATCTGTTGATTGAACTTGAAAGCCTGAAGAAGGCCGGCCTATACAAATCCGAGCGCGTCATCGCCTCGACGCAGGCACGCGAGATCGAGCTCACGGATGGCGGCAAAGTCCTGAATTTCTGCTCCAATAACTACCTCGGGCTTGCCGACGATAAATATCTGCGAGACCTGGCTAAGGATGCGCTCGACCGCTACGGATACGGTATGGCCTCAGTCCGCTTTATCTGCGGCACTCAAGAAGTGCACAAGCTACTCGAGACGCGCATCTCCTCATTTCTCAACACCGAAGATACCATTCTCTATTCATCCTGCTTTGACGCTAATGCCGGTTTGTTCGAAACGCTGCTCGGCGAGGAGGACGCCGTCATTTCCGATGCTCTGAACCATGCTTCTATCATAGACGGCGTTCGGCTCTCAAAGGCCAAGCGCTTCCGCTATGCCAACAATGACATGGCCTCGCTCGAGGAGGAACTGAAGAGGGCCGAAGGCAGCCGTTTCAAGATGATTGCAACAGACGGCGTTTTTTCGATGGACGGCATCATCGCCAATTTGAAAGGCATATGCGATCTAGCGGAGAAGTATGGCGCCATGGTCATGGTGGACGACAGCCATGCCGTTGGCGTCGTCGGCAAGCATGGCCACGGATCGGCCGAACATTGCGATGTCCAGGGTAGGGTGGATATCATCACCGGCACGCTGGGCAAGGCGCTCGGCGGGGCCTCGGGTGGCTACGCGTCAGGCAAGCGCGAGCTCATCGACTGGCTTCGCCAACGCTCGCGGCCATATCTCTTCTCCAATACACTCATGCCCGCCATTGCAGCAGCCTCGCTGAAGGTGTTCGATCTAATCGAGCAAGGCGATAAGCTACGCGAAACTCTCTATACCAATGCTCACCGCTTCCGTTCGAAGATGTCGAAAGCGGGCTTCAGGCTGACTGGTGCGGACCATCCGATCATCCCCGTCCTGCTTGGTGATGCCGCTTTGGCTCAGGCGATGGCGGAACACCTGCTCCAGCGCGGCATATATGTGATCGGATTCTCCTTCCCAGTCGTGCAAAAGGGTCATGCCCGCATTCGGTCCCAGATCTCTGCCGCGCATTCGGAGACCGATATCGACTGCGCGGTCGAGGCTTTCATCGAAGTGGGTAGGGACTTGGGAGTCATCTGACAGTTGCGTTAGCCTAAGTCGATCTGTGCAGCCGGAGCGTTCGGAATTCATTGGCTCATCGATGCTTAACCTAAATGAGGTAGTTGCTCGCCAGCCTCGGTAGCCTAGGGCATCGCCCGCACAGCCTCACCGGTTCCCGTCTGGAGAGGCAATCAGGGCCAGGCCCTCGACCGCCAAGCAGGGGCGCCGACATGCCCGTGGCATGTTTGTCAAAGCAGTCTGGACGGCAGCACGCGTAGCAAACATTCACACTACATCTGGTTCTGCTGCCCTTGTTTCAGCAGCCGACGCGTTTTGGCGCAAACGCTCCTGCCCCGGATGATATCAATTGTTGTCCTTCGACCTATGCACTGTCGGACACGGCCGAATGCTAGCCCATAAACCACAAGGCCCAAAAGCACGAACTGTTCGTGCCACCAATCAATAGGGGAACTTGAACATGACTATGTCTCGACGGGATGTCTTTAAGATGGGCATTGCTGCCGGAACCGCTTTATCAATCCCGTCGGTTCTGCGGGCGCAGACGGCGGCGATCGACGGGCGGACGGTGCGAATGGTGATGGATGATCTCCGAATCTTCGATCCTATCCTATCCACCGACAATATTACCTATGACCATGGCCTGGCGATCTACGACACATTATTCGCAATCGACTCGAAGCTGGTGGCGCAGCCGCAAATGGTAGGGAAGTGGAGTGTCTCTGAGGATAAGAAGACCTATACGTTCGAGCTTCGGGATGGCCTAAGTTTCCACGACGGCAGCCCCGTCACGGCGGGCGACTGTGTGGCCTCGATTCGCCGGTGGGGTCAGGCCGCTTCCGGCGGGCAGCTGATCATGTCGCGGGCCAAGGACGTATCGAAGAAGGATGCCAAGACCTTCACGATCGTGCTCAACGAGCCGCTGGGGCTTTTGATCGATATACTGGCATCCCCGGGCGGTCTCTACTTGCCTATCATGCGCGAGAAGGACGCAAATCGTCCGGCAACCGAGCAGGTGACCTCGAACATCGGGTCAGGACCGTTCAAGTTCAATGAGACCCTTGCCAAGCCGGGTGCGAGCTTCACCTACGACAGAAACGAAAGCTATGTACCGCGCAATGAGCCGCCAGACGGATTCGGCGGCGGCAAGATCGTGAAGGTCGATCGCGCAGTTTGGGAACACATCGCCGATGAGCAGACTGCGGTCGCAGCGTTGCAAGCCGGTGAGTTCGACTTCCTTTATGCGCCACCAGCCGATCTTTACCCGGTGATCGAGAGCGATCCCAATCTTGAACTAACGCTTCTAAATAAGGCTGGTGATGTAAATTTTGTACGTATGAACTTTCTTCACAAGCCGTTCGATAACGTAAACGCACGTCGAGCCATGCTTCACCTCGTCGACCAGGAGGCGTTCTCTCGCATTATGGCGCCCGATCCAAAATATGGCCACACTGCCACTTCGATATTTGGAAATGACACACCGTATTCAAACGACGAGAATACAGGGTGGTACAAAAAAGGCGGCGACCCGGAGAAGGCCAGGCAGCTCTTCCAAGAGGCGGGATATGCTGGCGAAAAGGTCGTTATTCTCCAACCCACGGATTGGGCGCAGGCAGGCAATGCCTCGCAGCTTCTGGCAACGTCGCTGCGAAAGATTGGAGTGAACGCCGAGCTTCGACCAATGGCCTGGGCCGAGCTTGCCGCAAGCCGAGCGAACAAAGGCACAATCGAGAATGGTGGCTGGAATATCTTCATCTCAAACTATCCCAATTACAGCCTCAGCGATCCAATTAGCACTGGCTTTTTGCTCGCAAATGGCGACAAAGCTTGGTACGGCTGGCCTAAGGAAGACCAATATGAGGCGCTTCGGGCCAAATGGGCCGATATCGATACTCTTGCGGAGCGAAAGGCGCTGGCCCGCGAGATGCAGCGGGTTTGGTGGGACTTCGTAGGCTCCGTTCTGTTGTGCCAAACTGTCCGGCCAAACGCGCATCGTAAGACGCTCAACGGCCTCATGAAGGTGCCAGTCCCTTACGTCCCGATGTGGAACATGCAGAAGGTCTAAAGGGCAATGGCTGCCTACGTCCTTCGCAGATTGGTTTCGACCATCGCCGTCATGGTGATGGTCGGGATCTTCGTTTTTCTGCTTCTCAGGCTGGCTCCTGGCGATCCGGCGGCCATCATCGCCGGCAATACGGCAACGCCAGAGATGATCAGCGGCATACGCGAGCAACTGGGACTTAGTCACCCCCTGCCGGTTCAGTTCGTTACTTGGGCTCTCAGCATCCTCCACGGCGACTTCGGGACCTCAATTTTCACGGGGCGACCCGTCCTCCAGCTGATTTCGCAGCGGCTGGAACCGACCATTTGCATTTCGATTCTAACGATGATCCTTTCGGTGACGATTGGGGTCACCTTCGGCGTCCTTGCCGCGTGGCGAGCTGGCGAACTTGTTGATCGGATCCTGATTGCATTCGCGACCCTTGGTTTTTCTGTCCCGGTCTTCGTCATCGGCTATTTTTTCATATATTGGTTCGCTGTCAGCACGCATTGGCTACCCGTCCAAGGATACCAGCCTATCGACCATGGCTTCGGAGCATGGCTTGTACACTTGATACTCCCGACCGTGACTTTGAGCGTTCCCTACATTGCTTTCATAGCTCGGATCGCGCGGGCAAGTATGCTCGAAGTCCTGTCCGAAGATTATATGCGAACGGCCGCTGCCAAGGGCGCTTCGTCACATACCATGTTGTTCCACCATGCCTTGAAGAATGCAGGTGCCCCGATTCTCACCGTGATCGGCCTAAGCTTCGCAGGTCTGATTGGCGGTGTGGTCATCACAGAAACGGTTTTCAACATACCTGGCGTCGGTCGTTTGGTAGTGGATGCGATCAACAACCGCGATTACCCCATCATTCAAGGCGTGCTCATCCTCGTTTCGGGCCTGTACGTCTTAATCAATCTGGCGGTCGATCTTTCTTATACCCTGGTCGATCCTCGCATCCGGTACTGATATGACACTCCTCTCCGCATCAGTTGAAACCGTTTCGAAGGGCCGCCTGCAGCTATCTGAGTTTCCCCGTGTGGCGAGACGGCATCCGCTGATCTTTGTAGGTGGCGGTCTCCTGGCGCTTTTCATCATTCTGGCGCTCGCTGCCCCGCTCTACGCCGGCGATCCACTGAACATGAATCCCTTCGAACGCCTCCAACCGCCGTCCGCGAACTTTTGGTTCGGTACCGATAATCTGGGCCGTGACGTATTTGCCCGAACGATCTTCGGCGCCCGAATCTCACTTATGGTCGGATTGACGTCGGCGGCAGGAGCGGCTCTGGGCGGTCTTCTGATCGGTCTCGTCGCTGGCTACAACCGCGCCTTCGATAATGTCATAATGCGAGTCATGGACGGCCTTATGTCGATCCCGACGATTCTGCTGGCGATCGCTCTTATTTCTCTCACAGGACCCAGCATTGGTACCCTCATCGTCGCCATCACGATCGTCCAGCTGCCAAGCGTTACGCGGCTGGTTCGTTCGGTAGTTATGAGTGTTCAGCAGCGTCCCTATGTAGAAGCGGCGCTTTGCGGCGGTGCTCGCCTGCCGAAAGTGCTGTGGCGTCATCTCCTGCCGAGCACCGTTCCGGCGCTTATGGTGCAGAGTGCCATCGTGTGCGCAGATGCGATTCTGACTGAAGCCGGACTGAGCTTTCTAGGTGTAGGCGTGCCGCCTGAAATTCCTAGTTGGGGCAACATGATCTCAAGTTCTCGCTTGTATCTCGCTATCGCTCCAATGACGGTGTTCGCCCCCGGCATCTGCCTTGCCGCCACGGTCCTTGCCATCAACCTGCTCGGGGATGGCCTGCGCGACCTGTTCGACCCCCGCTCGAAACGGAGGCGCTGACATGCAAATTCATCAGACCACTGGGAATGACGTGCTTCTCGACGTTAGAGGCCTGGAAACCCACTTCTTCGGCGACGAAAGTGTCACTCGCGCGCTGGGCGGCATCAGCTTCCAGGTAAAGAGTGGCGAAACGCTCGGTGTCGTCGGCGAGTCCGGATGCGGCAAGAGCGTCACCGCTCTTTCCATTCTTCGGCTGCTGCCGAAGCTGACGGCCAAGTCCGTCGGCGGCGAGATCTGCTTCCGCGGAAGGGACCTTCTGAAACTTTCCGAACGAGAGATGCGACAGATCCGCGGCAACCGGATCGCCATGATCTTTCAGGAGCCGATGACGAGCCTGAACCCGGTTTACACTATTGGTCACCAGATCGCTGAAGCGGTGCGGATCCACACCAAGGCCTCCCAACCGGAAGCGATGGCGAAGGCACAAGAGTTGCTCCGTCTCGTCCGCATCGGCGATCCCGAGCGTCGGGTTAACAACTATCCCCACGAAATGTCAGGCGGTATGCGCCAGCGTGCCATGATCGCCATGGCCCTCGCGTGCTCACCCGAACTCTTGATTGCCGACGAGCCAACGACCGCGCTTGACGTCACCATTCAGGCGCAGATCCTGCGGCTGATCGTCGATCTGAAAGAGCGGATGGGAACGGCTGTGATGTTCATCACGCATGATCTGGGGGTTGTAGCCGAGACCTGCCAACGCGTGATCGTCATGTATGCCGGCCGGATCGTGGAGCAAGCGAGCGTAATTGATCTGTTCGCGCGCCCCACACACCCCTACACGCTCGGTCTCATGCGGTCAGTGCCCGATCTGCGGCGTGGCCGCCGAGGCCGCCTGCCGGAAATTCCGGGTACCGTGCCTAGCCTTCGCGAGCCGATTATCGGATGCAGTTTCGCTCCTCGTTGTCCATTCGCGATAGCCATTTGCCTCGAAAAGACGCCCGCTATGCTTGATGTTGGGCTTGGCCATGCCGCAGCTTGCTGGCGGGCCGCAGAGGTGGTGAACGCATGAGAGGTCCTCTGCTGAAAGTCGAGAATCTGACCAAGCATTATCCGCTCGGTACAGGAATCCTGAAGAAGACCCTCCCGGTGGTGCGGGCGGTGGAGGATGTCTCCTTCTCGGTCGAGGCGGGGGAGACGCTCTGTATCGTTGGCGAATCCGGCTGCGGCAAGTCCACCGTCGCGCGGCTCCTGATGCGGCTCGCCGAACCGACGGCTGGGCGCGTAATGATCGACGGCACCGACATTGCTGGTCTCAAGAAGCATGCGGTTCGCGCGTGGCGCCGGCGTATGCAGATGGTCTTTCAGGATCCGTACTCATCGCTGAACCCGCGCCTGACCGCCGGACAGATCATCACCGAACCCGTCGAGAATTTTGAACGCCTCAGCCGGAAGCAGCGCAAGGCGCTTGCCGCGGAGCTTCTGCGAAAGGTCGGGATGTCGCCCGAGATGATGGACAGGCTCCCGTCCGAGTTGTCAGGCGGCCAGCGGCAGCGGCTCGGCATTGCGCGGGCACTTGCACTCCAGCCCTCGCTCATCATTGCCGATGAGGCGGTGTCAGCACTCGACGTCTCCGTGCAGGCACAGATATTAAATCTGCTGCTGGATCTCCAGCAGCAGATAGGCATCGCCTATATCTTCATCTCGCATGACCTTAGTGTTGTACAGCATATCGGTCATCGCGTCGCGGTCATGTATTTGGGGCGGATCGTGGAGCTCGCCCCGTGCGATGCGCTCTTCGACAAGCCGGTACACCCCTACACGGAGGCGCTGATCGCTGCAGCCCCGGTTCCGGATCCGACGCGGGTGCGGTTGGAGGTGCCCATGGAGGGCGAGGTGCCAAGCCCCGTCAACCCGCCGAGCGGATGTGCGTTTCACCCGCGCTGCCCGCTCGCAGTCGAGCGTTGCCGCATCGACGTCCCGCCTCTGGTGCCGATGGCCGACGGACGGGTCGTCGCGTGTCATGTGCGCGCTCCGGCCACGGAAATCCCGGCGCCCTTCTTTTTGGCGGCGCACTGAGGTGGCTCAGCCGCCTGCTGAGGGCATTGAACGCGCAAGGAAGTGACGATCACTTCCGCAGTTTGCGGACCGCGCCTGCTGGACACAGTCACCGCCGAGATACGGATTTCGGCGGCGATCTCCCTGCCGGTCGAGCGCCGCCGGCGCAACGCTTCGACCTGCTCGACGGTCGCCTGCGGGGTCGGCCGATGAGATGAGCCACCCACCTGTGCGCCGTACACGGCACCTGCGGCTCATGCGGACAGCCTCATATCCGCCCCTCAGCACCTGGCGCGCAATACGTTCCCTGCCGCGGTATCAGAGGTAAGGGCTTAGCCAAGAGCCTTTGGATTCACCACCGAGATATCCGCAACGATTACGCCAGCCGAACGCAACTTGTTCACTCGACGCATGCACGAGGCGGCCGAAGAACCGACCAGTTTGGCTAGTTCGGCAGAGGAGAGCCGATTGTTCTTCTGGAGTGCCGTAAGGATCTTTCGATCTAGATCGTCCATGGAGTAGGGCCCGCTATGCTTAAGAGCCTTTCAAAATTGCATACCCTCATGCAACATTTATAGCATTTGTTACCCCGATCGTTTGAAATGGATGAGGCACTTCTAGACCAGAAAATGATGACTATCTGCCCGCTTACGGGCCTCCAAAGAGGTTCGCTGGGCGTGCAGAGGCTGAGGTATTTCAAACCACAGCATCCCACCAACCACGTCGACTAGGCGATCTCAGCGATACCGGCCCGCAGCTCTGTGCCGGTGGTTGAAAAACGCGCTTCGCTGAATACCGCCGATGCGAGCTGGGTCTTGCTTTGTGGATGGGCTGTCGGTACGGACGCGATCCGGAGGCCGACGGCGCGGAAAACGCAGAGCAACAATGCCGTGCGCAGCGAGAAATTCATTTCTTTGGTGCGGGCCTTCTTCCTAGACGAGATGCTGCTGCTATCCGGCGCAGGCCTGTCCTCCGTGCGCTCTGGCTCACCATCTACCGAAGAAGACGAATGCCCATGACCCGCCCTGCTTGTGCCCGACCTGGGTGCCCTGGCGCACCAGAAGATCGCGCGTTCGGAACACGAGGGCCGACTGTCGGGCGAATTGAGAAACTGACCCCCTGACGAAATGAAGAACTGACCCCCTCGGTTATGAGAGGAGGCATGGATGACGATTGGGATTTCGGCGATTCCTGCATTGTCGAGAACGATGCAGGGAGAGGAGATGCTTCAGCCTGAAGAGGTGGCAGCGATGCTGCGGCTGCATGAGCTTGGCTGGGGAGCGAAGCGGCTGGCGAAGGAATTCGGGTGCGCGCGCAACACGGTGCGTCGGTATCTGCGCGAAGGCGGGGACTGTTCCGTTTCGCAAGCCTGTGCGGCGGAGCGCGTTTGACGGGCTAGACGATTGGCTGCGGGAGCGCTTCTTCCGCCATGGTGGCAACGCCGATGTGGTGCGCCAGGAACTGGAGAGCGAACAAGGGATCGTCATAGGGCTTCGGTCGGTGGAGCTTCGGGTGCAGGGTTGGCGTCGGGAGTTGAGGGTGCAGAAGCGCGCAACGGTTCGGTTTGAGACGGCGCCGGGACATCAGATGCAGATCGACTTTGGCGACACGCGGGCGTGGATCGGCGGCGAGCGTGTTCGGGTGCACCTGTTTGTGGCAACGCTGGGTTACTCGCGTCGGCTGCATATCCGTCCCTCGCTTCGGGAGCGCCAGGCGGACTGGTTGGAGGGGATGGAAGGAGCCTTCCTTCGCTTCGGCGGGGTTCCAACGGAAGTGCTGTTCGATAATCCGAAGGCGCTGGTCGAACATCACGATGCGGCGACGCGGGAGGTGCGCTTCAATGTGCGGCTGCACGCCTTTGCCCGCTACTGGGGATTTACGCCACGGGCTTGTGCGCCCTACCGGGCGCGTACGAAGGGAAAGGACGAACGCGGGGTCGGCTACGTCAAGCACAATGCGATTGCCGGCCGCCGGTTCGAGAACTGGGCGGCGTTCGAGGCGCATCTGGACCGGTGGACGCGCGAGATTGCCGATCAGCGTGTGCATGGCACGACCGGGGTGGCTCCTGCGGAGCGCTTTGCCGAAGAAGCCATGGCGCTTCGCCCTCTGGGCGGACGGGCGCCGTTCGGGCAACTGCGGGATCTCGTGCGCAAGGTCCAGGCAGACTGCGCAATCGACCTGGACACGAACAGTTACTCGGTTCCCTGGCGGCTGATCGGGGAGAGCGTCCAGGTCGTGGTGCTGGGCGGCCGCGTTATCGTGCGTCATGCGGGCGAGGTGGTGGCGGATCATGCGTTGTGCCGCGGACGTCGCCAACGGATTGTCGAGCGCGCGCATCTTGCCGGCGTGGTCGGCGCTGCTGCGCCGGTGCGATCGGCGCCGGTGGATATCGTTGCGCCTTCCGCTCTGTTGCGGCCGCTGGCCGAATATGAGGCACTGGTGGGAGGCAGCTGGTGATGACGACGGTCGATCACGAGATGCTGTTGGCTCAGCTCGACCGGCTGAAGCTGACCGCGATCCGGGACCAGCTCGATACGCTGCTGGACGAAGCGGCGCGTTCGCAAATGACCTTGCGCGAGGCTTTGGCCTTCCTGGTGACCCGCGAGATCGCGCGGCGCGACGAGCGGCGCATCTCTATGGCAGGCAAGATCGCGCAGTTCCCGTTTGTGCGCGAACTCGATGGCTTCGACTTCGACGCGCAGCCGTCGCTGGATCAGCGCCAAATCCGGGAGCTGGCGACCTGCCGCTGGATTGCCCATGGCGACACGGTCCTGTTCCTTGGACCTCCGGGTACGGGCAAAACACATCTGGCGGTGGCTCTCGGGCGCGAGGCGATCCGGCAGAACCATAGCGTCCAGTTCGTCACGGCGGCCACGCTCGTGGCGATGCTGGCCAAGGCCCATGACGACGGTTCACTCGAAAAGCAACTGACGACCCTGTCGCGGCCGAAACTGCTGATCATCGACGAGCTCGGCTATCTCCCGTTCGAAGCCAATGCCGCACATCTGTTCTTCCAGCTGGTGTCGCAGCGTTATGAGCGGGGATCGATCCTGATCACCTCCAACCGCTCGGTGGGCGAATGGGGCAGCGTGTTTGGCGATCCCGTGGGGCAACGGCGATCCTTGATCGCCTGCTTCATCATTCGACAGTGATAACGATCCGTGGCGACAGCTACCGGCTTCGCGAAAAGCGTCGTTCCGGCCTATTGCAGAAGGCCGGAACGACGCTCGGCACCAACGAAACCGCAAAACAATGAGGGGGTCAAATCTTCAGTTGGCCCAGGGGGTCAAATCCTCACTTCGCTTGACACCGACGCCTGTTGCTCCTCTGGTCGATCTTTTGGACTACATCGGCTGGTGTCGGGCGGCGCAATCGATGAGGCAGTGAGTTGCGGTCCGCGAAGTCCGACAAGACCCTCCGCTTGGTAGCGGACAACCCACTTGCGAACGATCCGCGGGCAGGCGCCTGCGGCTAATGCGACGGCCTTCGGCGTCTGCCCGCCCAACACCGATGCACAATCCGCTCTCGACCAAACACGGTCAGCCGGGGCATTCTTATGGATGTCCATTCGAACCTCCTGGGACTCACTGAAGCTTTGCAA
Source organism: Mesorhizobium sp. M6A.T.Cr.TU.014.01.1.1 (assembly GCF_004022765.1). NCBI lineage: Bacteria > Pseudomonadati > Pseudomonadota > Alphaproteobacteria > Hyphomicrobiales > Phyllobacteriaceae > Mesorhizobium > Mesorhizobium sp. M6A.T.Cr.TU.014.01.1.1. The sequence continues at coordinate 2,333 of NZ_RZPG01000044.1, read as the reverse complement.
CCTCAGCTTCCTCGGTATGGAAAGCTCACAGCCAGTCCTCAAAGGGCTAGCGAGGCATGCTCGACTTCGAATACCCTGCCACCTCCGGTCAAACGCAACACGATCTTGCATGGCCCGACGAGCGCACGCGCTTCATCGGCAGTATGGGCTGCTCACCGCTCAATAATCGGCAAATCGATGTAGCAACCGGCGGGGCCGCGATGGAAATTGAGGTGGGGCGGCGGCCCATCTTCCGGCACCATGGCGAAGTTCGTCTTGTTGCTGCCGGCGAGAGACACTCTCAGGCGATAGCTCGCCGGAAGAAGAGCCGAGATCGGATGCATCGTGAAGGCCAGGGTGGCGGGCTGGCCCGGCGTGAGCGGTTCTCCGTCACGCTTCAAAAAGCTATGCTGCGGCCCAAGGACGCTGAAGGGTGATTCATTCCACACCTTCCGGTGCAGAGCCCGCAGCTGACCTTCCGTAAGATAGAGGGACACCCCGTCCGGCCTTACAGCTTCGAGATAGGCATAGAAGGCGCCGTCCTCGCGTGTCGAGGTGACGTTCAGGTAAACGACGGGATGTCCCGTGATCTCGACGTCATGTGTGAACGGCTCGCTCGTATAGGCGAGGCGGGCAGCATCGAAAGGCCGCCGATCTCCATAATCCACCTTGCCGCCAGCGGCGGTCGTGGTCCACCGGTTGGTGGTGATGTCGCCAAGCTCAGGATCGACCTGGAGCGAGTCGAAGCCGGGCGCGTCAGGCGATGAACTCAGGCGGGAGCCACTTGCCATGTACCATCGGCGGCGGTCGGCAGGGATCGGCCAGGAGCGGGTCGACTTCCACTTGCCCTCCCCAAGAGTATAATAATGGATGATCTTCGCCCGCTCCCGGCCAGCCTTATTGAGGCTGGCTTTCGCGAAGCGGATGTAATTCGCCTCCTGCTCCTTCAAATTTGGCGGGATCGCTTCGCCGGCGGGACGAAGAGGGTCATAGGCATTGTTGCCGCTATGGTCCCACGGCCCGATGATCACGCTCAGCGGATTTGCGACCTGGATGAAGCGACGAATGGAGCCTTCCGCCGTTGCGCTGTCGAACCAGCTGCTCCACGATTGAATAGGGCCGCCCCAGCGAGACACCCTGTCCGCGGCGTCCTGAATGCTGAAGTCGGCCAAGGAGTCAGGCCATACCGAGGGACGATCATCCCTGTAGGTTATCTGCTTGTATCCTTCCGTTTCCGGTGGCACCCCCTCGCGCTGACGCAAGGCCGCCGCCAGATCCGCCTTGCCGCCTGGTCCGACGAGACGCACGCCCGGCGCGCCCGCCTCACCGGCGAGGGTCTTGCGATTACGCTCGGCCGCCCGGTTACTCCAGCCATAGTTCATCACGACATTTGAAAGACCGCCGGGGAAACACGTCGCAAACATATCGTAGTCGACAGCCCGCGGAATGATACCTTTTAGCCCGGGATGATTGCGCTCCGCCATCCAATCCGCCGCGTTGCCGGGACAGGAACGGCCATAGCCGACCACTCGGCCCGTGGACCAGGGCTGCTTGACGATCCAGTCGAGCAGTTCGCCATAGTCCAGGGTGTCCGCGCGCGTACGGAGATGGGGGGTCGCCCGAAGGAGGCGCCTTTGCCGCGCTGATCTCCAACGACAAGCGCAAAGCCGTGCGGCACGAACAGCTCGGTGTTGCGGGGCAGGCGCCCTTCCGCGCTGCGCCAGTAGGGTGTCATCTCAAAAATCACGTCGTGCTTATTCGCGCCGCCGCCCACCGGAAGGACCACGTCCAAGGCGATCTTCACGCCGTCCCGCATCGTCACTAAGTGGAATCATGCCGGCCGATTTTGTACGGCCCCGGAGCTCCGCCTTGAAGATCAAATTGCAAGATCGAATCTCGCATCCCCTGCGCCTCAGCCATCTTCGGCAGCAAAAGCGCCCCGAACCCAGCGCACGCGCTAGTCTGGAGCAGTTGACGACGAGAGATGCTCATGCAGTCCTCCTGAGTTTAGCTAGATATATTCGTCAATGGACCGACCTCCGCCCCCGGAGGGCACTTATCGCCAAAGTCCCGTGCTAACACCTCCGTCTAAATCGGAGGGGTTCTTCGCATGATCAGGTCAGGCCATCCGCTTCCCTCCGAGAATCGCTGAAGCTTCGGCAACGTTTGCTTCCCAGCTCGCTTCGGGTGGACGACCTATTGGATTCGAGCACATTATCGCGGCCCTGAATTATCGGAGCCGCGTTCTCATTGAGAGAGTTGCTGGTCTTGCCTACTTAACGAAGAGCTGGCGGGGTATTTTGGTCAGGGGTTCGTGCCCGGTTTCGGTGACGACAAACGGTTGAGTGATGGTG
>NZ_RZPG01000043.1:0-33442 GCF_004022765.1 Mesorhizobium sp. M6A.T.Cr.TU.014.01.1.1 | reverse complement strand
TCAGAAACGCACCATCGAGGACACTTGGCGACACATCGGCCATCTCGTCGCAACGATCGAACCCGGCGAATGCAAGAACTACTTCGCAAACGCCGGGTACGCTTCCGTCAAAACGTGAAAGACTCTAGAGCGCTTTGGTGGAACCAAAACCGCGCTCCAGGTCTTGTTTGACGCATTTTGTCGGACGCCAAACGAAGACGTTTGGCTGCAAATGCTCTAAAGCGCGTCGCGTTGAAACGGATTCAATCGACGCGCTTTAAGCCTTTGTTTTTATGCATGTCGTTATCCCAAAACCGCTGCGCACTTTTGGGCGACATGCACTAACAGCGGCAGTATCCCGGAAGTCGAAGTCAGGCCGGCGGGATGAACGGCTGGCTCACCGTCCTGAAGACCGGCAGCAATTCCAGCCGCGCGGCATGGGCGGCGAGCGCCGGAAACGCGGTGAGCGAAGCCAGGCCGGGATGTGCCTCGCCAAGGAAGCGAAGCGCGGCGGCAACCGCGATGTCGGCATGGCCGATCCGATCGCCGAACCAGTAGGTTTTAGGCTTTGTGCTGCGATCGGCTTCCAGTACAGCCATCACGCCTTCTATCTGCTTGCGGCAGCGCTCGACCCAGAGGCCGGAGACTGGCTCGTGCATTAGCCTCTCGTAGAACAGGCTGACCGCCTTGTCGCCCAGCCCGGTTGCCAAAGCGGCGATCTTCAGCGCTTGGCGGCGCGCCGGCTCGTCGGTCGGAAACATCCTTCGATCGGCCGCTACAAGGCTGTCCAGATGGTCCAGCATGGCGTGGCTCTCGATCAGCACCTCGCCATTGTCCAGCACCAGGGTTGGCACGCGCGTCAGCGGATTGTAGGGCCTGATCTTGTCCGCATCGCTGAAAGTCGACCAGGGACGATGTTCAACGGCAGCTTGTACAGGGTCAGCGCTATGCCGACGCGACGGACGAAGGGCGAGTCATATTGGCCGATGAGGATCATGACTCAAGCTTATACGCAGACAACCGCCTCAACGCATACTGCCCAGTCAGAGCACAACGGCCAATCAACAGCAGCTCATGGTTTTTACCGCTGCCAATAATCGCGCTTCGCCGCTACGATGAGGCATGGCGCTTTTCGAGCTGACCCTTGTTCTCCTGCTGATCGCCGTCGCGCTGACAGCGTTGTCGCGGCGTCTCCAGGTCCCCTATCCCTCCTTGCTGGCGTTGGCAGGCGTAGGCATCGCCTTCCTGCCGTTTGCGCCGACCATCGAGATCGATCCCGAACTGGCGCTCGCCTTGTTCATCGCGCCGGTGCTCCTCGACGCTGCCTACGACACGTCGCTGCGCGATCTCAATCGCTACAGACTGCCGCTTGTCTTGCTGGCGCTTGGCGCCGTTGTTTTCACGACTGCGGCCGTGGCGCTCGCCGGATGGGCAATGGCAGGCCTGCCGATCGCTGCGGCCATTGCCCTCGGCGCGATCGTGGCGCCGCCCGATGCCGTCGCGGCGTCGGCGGTGCTTGGACAGTTCAAGGTGCCGCACCGCGTCACCGCGATCCTGCAAGGCGAAAGCCTGCTCAACGACGCCACGGCACTTCTGATCTACCGCATGGCGGTTTCCGCAGCTGCCGGCTCTATCCTGCTGAGCAGCGCGGTTCCGATGGTCTTGCTGTCGACGGTCGGCAGCCTAGCCGCTGGTTATGTGCTCGGCCGATTGTTTCTCGGCACCCTCAGTCGCATCAGCGATCCGGCAAGTGGCACGGTGGTGCAATTTGCCGGAACATTCGGCGTCTGGATCCTGGCCGATAGGGTCGGGCTCTCCGCTATCATTACGATCGTCGTCTATGCCATGACCATCGCGCGCACCGCGCCGCGCCGCATGCCGGCCAGGAATCGCGTCAGCTCCTACTCGGTCTGGGAGACGGCGGTCTTCGTGCTCAACGTGCTGGCCTTCGTCCTGATGGGACTTCAGGCGCGATCGATCGTCGGCCGGCTTGCCGAGCAGGGGCAGGTCGAAGCGTTCGTCTTCGCCGCAGCCGTGGTGGCAGTCGTCATCGTCTCGCGTCTCGTCTGGGTGCTGGGATGCGGCGCGATCATGAGGTGGCTTGCCAGCTTCGGTGACGCGGATCAGCAGGCCGAAGCCCCGTCGTTTCGCGGCGGCGTGCTGATCGGCTGGTGCGGCATGCGTGGTCTGGTCACCCTTGCGGCAGCGTTTGCCTTGCCGGCCGACTTTCCCGGCCGCGACCCGATCGTGCTCGCCGCCTTCTCGGTCGTCCTCGGCACATTGGTGCTGCAAGGCATGAGCCTGAAGCCGCTGCTGCGCTTGCTTCGTCTCGATCCGGACGAAACTGTCGACCGCGAGGTCGCGCAGGCACGCGTCGCCATCATGCAGGCCGCACTGGACGTGTTGAGCGGCAAGACATCGAATGCGGCGGCCGCGGTCCGCGAGCAATTTACGGCGCAGCGCGTGATCGCCGAAAATCCTGACGATGCCCAGGCTGCAACCGAGTACGACAGGTTGCGCCTCTATGCCATCAAGAGCCAGCGTGACGCGTTGGAACAGCTGCGTATCGATGGGACGATCGGCGACGAAGCCTATCATCGCCTGGAGGAGGAAATCGACTGGTCGGAACTGGCCGCTTCTCCGCCAGGACGTTTCCAGCCGCTGACGACTTAGCCGCGCGCTATCTGGCCCAAGCTCTCTCCATCCGGCTGCACATTGCAACCAATCCGCCAAACCGCTACTGCCATCACGAAATTGAGCCGGTTAAGCAATGAAGCTGGTCAGCTACAACATCCAGTACGGTTTCGGCAGCGACGGCCGCTACGATCTCGCGCGCTGCGCCAAGGTTGTCGCTGGCGCCGACATCATCGCCTTGCAGGAAGTGGAACGGCACTGGCTGCGCAGCAACGAGGACGACCAGCCGGAAATCCTTTCTCGGCTGCTGCCGGAATACCATTGGGTTTATGGGCCGGCCTTCGACATGGACGCCAGCGAACGGCGTGACGGCCGCATCGTCAACCGGCGGCGGCAATTCGGCACCATGGTGCTGTCCAAGCTGCCGATCGTCTGGTCGCGCCTGCATACGCTGCCGCTGCGCCGCACGATGCGTCCGCTCAACACCCGCAACGCGGCGCTCGAATGCCTGCTCCGCACCCCTGCCGGTCCAGTGCGGGTACTGTCGCTGCATCTCGCGCATATCGCCGCCGAAGAGCGGCTGGAGCAGATCGACTATCTGCTCGCCGAGCATCGCCGGGCGCCGTCCGACGGCGGCCCGTGGAGTGGCGCCGACGACGAACCCGTGCGCAACTGGGGCAATGGCGAGCCGCAGCCGGAAAACCCGCTAGCCGCGATCTGGATGGGCGATTTCAACATGGAGCCGGGCAGCGCCGAGTACCGGCGCATCGTCGGCAGCACGCCGTATCATCGCGGTGCCGCCTATCTCGACGGTTTTGTCGATGCCGCCGCTGTCGCCAGTGAACCGACGTCGGATTTCCACACCCATGTGAAGACCATCGATGGCAGGCTGACAAAGCGACGGCTCGACCATTGTTTCGTCGGCGGCATGTTTGCCGGCCGCGTGCGCTCGGTCAGCGCCGATATCGGCGAAATCGCCTCCGACCACTTTCCGCTGCGGGTCGACATCGACCTGGAAACGCCGTTCGCGACAGGGACCGGAGGCGCATGAGCCACCGATGACCTTGTTCGTCTTCTTCGCGGTGCTTGCCGCCGCCGCCATGCACGCGATCTGGAACGCGCTGGTCAAGGTCCATCTCGATCGTTTCCTGTCGATCACGCTGATGACGCTCGGCATGGGCGCCGTGGCGCTTCTGGCGCTGCCTTTCGTCGAGGTGCCGAAATCGGAAGTGTGGCCGTACATCATCGCCTCGGTGATCTTCCACATGGGCTACAGGACGTTCCTGATTGGTGCCTACAAGGCCGGCGATTTCGCCCAGACCTATCCGCTGGCGCGTGGCACGGCGCCGCTGCTGGCCGCACTTGGCGGCATGGTGGTCGTCGCCGAGGTGCCGGCGCCGCTCGCCATTCTTGGGATCCTTCTTTTGTCGGCGGGCACGCTGGTGCTGTCGTTTCGCGGTGGCGCGCATCTAGAGAGATTGAACCTGCGCGCGGTCGGCTTTGCGCTGGGTACCTCGATCTTCATCGCCAGCTATACGCTGTCCGACGGCAGCGGCGCGCGGCTCGCCGCCACCGCCTCGAGCTATGCGGCATGGCTGTTCGTCTGCGATGCGCTCTGGGCGCTGGTGCTGTGCCTGATCTTTCGCGGGCCAAAGGCGCTGCCGGTGCTGGCGCGCGACTGGAAGGCGGGCGTGTACACCGGTGTGCTCAGCGGCGCCGCCTACTGGATCGTGATGTGGGCGATGACCAAGGCGCCGATCGCCTCGGTCGCGGCGTTGCGCGAAACGTCGATCCTGTTCGCCATGATGATCTCGGTGTTCGCGCTCGGCGAGAAGATGACGGGCTGGCGGGGAGCCGCCGTGCTCAGCATTGTTGCCGGCGTCGTCGCGCTGAGGCTCGGGTAGCTAAGCGCTTATTTCCAGGTCGAACACCATCAGCCCGTCGGTTCCGCCTTCGAGTGCAGCAACCAGCCGGGCGCCGGCCCGCTGATGCGCTTCATGCACTAGATAGGCATCGCGCGCGGCGGCATCGCGAAAATCGATGGTGAAGCCGTGCGTGAAGCCGCGTGCGAACGGTTCTGGGCTGACATTGGCGCTGAATTCGACCTTGCTCATGCCTTCGATCACCCGCCGCAGCGCTTCGAGATCGGCATGGATTGCCGCGCGCTCGGTGGCGTCGGCGTTGTTGCGGAATCGAGCGAAAACACAGTGTCTGATCATTCCTGGGATCTCATGCCGCTTGGTTGGTCGAAAACACGGCCGGCGGCAGCGGCTCGCGGCCAAGGATCAGATCGGCGCCTTTTTCGCCGACCATGATGGTCGGGGCATTGGTGTTGGAGGAGGGGATGCGCGGCATCACCGAGGCATCGCAGACACGCAAGCCCTCAATGCCGCGCAGCTTGAGATCGGGCGTCACCACGCTCATCGCGTCGTGGCCCATGCGGCAGGTCCCCACGGGGTGGTGGTCGGTCTTGGAACTGCGGCAGGCATAGTCGAACAGCTCGTCGTCGCTGGTGAGCGTCGGTCCCGGCAGCACCTCGCGCAGCACGTAGGAAGCAAGCGCCTTCTGCCGCATGATCTCGCGCGCCAGCCTGAGTCCCTTGATTGACATGTCGCGGTCGTAAGGGTCGGACCAGTAATTCGGATCGATCAGCGGGTGGTCAGCCGGGTCGGCGCTGTTCAGTCGTACCGTGCCGCGCGAATGTGGGCGCAGGAAAGCCGAATTCAGCGTCACCCCTGGATTCCTGAGTTTCTCGACGCCGGCCTCGATGCCGGAGCCGAGGCCGAGATGGAGCTGGATGTCGGGCGAGGCGGCGGTCGGGTCGGCGTACCAGAAGCCACCGGTCTCGAACAGGCTGGAGGCAACCGGGCCCTTTTTGAGCAGCAGATATTGCAGGCCGGCCCACACCGTTCGGTGCAGCTTGGCGTAGTTATCATAGGTGTGGTCGCCGGTGCATTCGGCAATGACGAACAGGTCGAGATGGTCCTGCAGGTTGGAGCCGACGCCGGGCAGGTCATGCACCGGCGTCACGCCGACCGACTTCAGATGGTCTGCCGGGCCGATGCCCGACTGCATCAAAAGCTTCGGCGAGCCGATGGCGCCGGACGAGACGATCACTTCGCGCTCGGCATGCAGAATCTTCGGCTGGCCGCCCGGCCTGTCGACGATCTCGACGCCGACGGCGCGGCCTTTGTCGATGACGATGCGCGTCACCAGCACATCGGTCCTGACGGTCAGATTCTTGCGTTCGCGGATCGGCCGGAGATAGGCGACCGAGGCAGAGGAGCGTCTCGCGTTTTTCTGCGTCAATTGGTAATAGCCGACGCCCTCCTGGGTTATCCCGTTGAAGTCCGGATTGAAGGGAATGCCCATCTCCTGTCCGGCGCGGAAATAAGCCTCGCAGATCGGCAGCGGCGCAATCGGATTGGACACGCCGAGCGGGCCTTGGTCGCCGTGAAAATCGTTGGCGTAGCGCTGGTTGTTCTCGGCTCGCTTGAAATAGGGCAGCACGTCGCGATAGCCCCAGCCGGCAAGGCCCTCTTCCTTTTCCCAGGCATCGTAATCGCGGGCGTTGCCGCGCGTGTAGATCTGGGCGTTGATGGAGGAGCCGCCGCCGATCACCTTGGCCTGCGTGTAACGGAAGACGCGGTCCTTCATGTGCTTCTGCGGCACGGTCGACCAGCCCCAGGCGGCGATGCCCTTGGTCATCTTGGCGAAGCCAGCCGGCATGTGGATCAGCGGATGCCAGTCGTTGCCGCCGGCCTCGAGCAGCAGCACTGAATTCGATGGCTCTTCGCTCAGCCGGTTGGCGAGGACGCAGCCAGCCGGGCCGGCGCCGACGATGATATAGTCGGTCATGGCGTCACCTGCTCACAGCCTCGGCACCGACAGCGCGCCGTCGACATTGACGATCGAGCCGGTCGAAAAGCCAAGCTTGCCGCTGGCGAGTGCCGCCACCGCGGCGCCGACATCGGCGGCTTCGCCCCAGCGCTTTGCCGGTACCAGCCCGCGGTCGATCAGCGCGTCGTATTTGGCGGTTACCCCGGCGGTCATGTCGGTGCGGATGATGCCCGGCCGCACCTCGAACACGCCGACATTTTCGGCGGCGAGCCGCAGTGCCAGGGTCTTCACCCACATCGAAAGCCCAGCTTTGGAGATGCAGTAGTCGCCGCGCTCGGGCGAGGCCATTTCGGCGCTGACCGAGGTGATGGTGATGATCGATTTTGGGTGATCACCCGGCGCTGCAAGCATCACCTTGGCAACGGCTTGGCTGAGGAAGACGGTGCCGCGCAGATTAATGCTGAGGATCCGGTCGAAATTCTCCGGTTTCAATTCCAGCAGGTCGCCGCGTTCGACCGCGCCGATGCCGGCATTGTTGACGAGGCAGTCGATGCGGCCGAAGGCATTCAATGCGGCATCGACCAGCGCTGCATGGCTGTCGAGATCGGCGATGTCGCCGCCATAGTAGGCGAACGCCGCGCCGCGGGCGGCGATGTCAGCGGCAAGCCCGTCGGTCGCGTTGTCGGCGAGGTCCACGACAAGGATGTCGAAGCCCGCATCGGCCAGCGCCTCGGCGCAGGCAAGGCCGATGCCGCGTGCGCCGCCGGTGACGATCGCTCCCGGGCGACTCATGCGACAAGCTCCGTCTTGCGGATATGGTGGGCGACGCGCAATGCCTGTGCAGCGATCGACAGCGCCGGATTGACCGCGGCCGAGTTCGGCAGGAAGCTGCCGTCGACGACAAACAGGTTGTGGTGATCGAATGAGCGGCAGAAGGGGTCGAGCGGCGAGGTCGCCGGATCGTCGCCCATCTTAACCGTGCCGCACTGGTGCGACGGCGTTCGCTTGTCGAAAGGCCGCGACAGGACGATTGGATAGCCGCAGGCGCGGAAGTTTTCACGCATCACCTTGGTCAGCCCGTCGAGCGACTGCATGTTGGAGCGCCGCCACTGCATGACGATGTCCTTGCCATCGACCATGATGCGACTTTCGGGATCGGGCAGGTCCTCGCACATCAGATACCAGTCGACGGCGTGGCCGGCCATGAAGTCCAGCGCGAATTTGGGTGCAAGCTTGACGTTGGCCCTCAAGATATTGCCGTCGATCTTGCCGAGAAGCTGGACGTTGCCGAGCGGCTTGCCGCCCTTGCCGTCGGACAGATAGTAGTCGTTGAGCATCAGCGTCTTCTGGTAGACGGATGTGTTCCTGCGGCGCGGATCGATCGCCAGCATGGCGCTCGAATTGTGGTTCATGAAATTGCGGCCGACCTGGTCGGAACGGTTGGCGAGGCCCTTGCCGCCTCCCTTGCCATTGTTGGGAGAGGGCGAGCGCAGCAGGATGACCGCTGAATTGACGGCGCCGGCCGAGAGGATGACCAGTTTCGGCGTCACTTTCTTCAGCGTGCCATTCTGGCGATAGTGAACGGCGGCGATCGTCCTGGCATCCGATGACGCTTCGAGATATTCGACGTGAGCACTGGTCTCTAGCCTGATGTTCCGGTCGGCCAGTGCTGCCGCCAGCGGCCCTGTTTGGGCGTCGACCTTGCCGGTCCCGGTGTTGGGAAAGGCATCCCAGCCTGTCTTGCCGTCCTTCAGCCAGGCATCGATGTCGACGCCGAGCGGCAGCGATGCGGGGTGCAGGCCGAGACCCTTGAGCTCGGCGCGGGCGCGGGCGATGGGCGGCTCGTCCGGCACCGGCCCGAAGGCATAGGGGATCGAGTGGAACGGTTCGGTCGGGTCTTCGCCGAGTGCGCCGCGCACGCGAAAAAGCTGCTCGGCCCTGGAGTACCATGGCTCGAACGCCTCGTAGGAGAACGGCCAGGCCGGCGAGACGCCGCCATAGTGCTCCATGGCGGAAAAGTCTTGCCTGCGGTAGCGGATCAGCACCGCGCCATAGAATTTCGAATTGCCGCCCACATAGTAGTAGTTGCCGGGGTTGAACGCAGCACCCCCGACCTCGCGCCACATCTCCTTCGGCCGGTAATGGCCGTCGACGAAGATAGCGCGTGTGTCGCGCGTGTGCGTCGTCGTCGGCAGCTTCTCGCCGCGCTCCAGCATCAGGATCGAGGCGCCACTGCCGGCAAGGCCGGAGGCGATCGTGGCGCCGCCGATGCCGGAGCCGATGATGACGATGTCCGGGTTTGTCATGGCTGTCAGAGGATACGGTTCTCGGTCGCCGGATCGAAGAACACCGCCTTGGTCAGGTTGAAGGCGAGCGGCGTGCTGGTGCCCGGCTGGATGTTGGCGTCGGCGCGCAGCCGCGCCACCACCGCCTTGCCGCCCAGATTGGTGACCGCGAAAGTGTCGGAGCCGGCCGGTTCCACGACTTCGATGTGACAGTCGGCGGTGGCGATGTTCGATGCGTTGCGTTCGGCCCCTTCCGGATCGGTCAGGGCTTCGGGGCGGACGCCGAAGATGATCGGCTTGTCGTGGAATGCCGACAGGCCCGACGGCGCATCGGCCAGCGGCAGCGAGATCGGCTCGCGCGCCTCGCGCTGCAGCACCACGGAAAGCGCATTGCCATTGCCGCCGATCGTCGCCGGGATCAGGTTCATCGCCGGTGAACCCATGAAGTCGGCAACGAACAGATTGGTCGGGTTGTTGTAGATTTCGGCTGGCGTGCCGAACTGCTGCACCTCGCCGTCGCGCATCACCGCGATCTTGGTGGCCAGCGTCATCGCCTCGATCTGATCGTGGGTAACGTAGACTATCGTTGTGCCGGTGGTCGCGTGCAGGCGCTTGATCTCGATACGCATGTCGACACGCAGCTTGGCGTCGAGATTGGAAAGCGGCTCGTCGAAGAGAAAGAGCTTGGGGTCGCGCACCAGCGCGCGGCCCATCGCGACGCGCTGGCGCTGGCCACCGGAAAGCTGGCTCGGCTTGCGCTGCAGGAGGTGGCCGATCTGCAGCACCTTCGCCACCGTGTCGATCGCCTTCTGGCGCTCCTGAGCCGGCACGCCGCGCATCTCCATGCCGAAGGCGATGTTTCCGGCGACCGTCATGTTCGGATAGAGCGCGTAGCTCTGGAACACCATGGCGATATCGCGCTTCGAGGGATGAAGATTGTTGATCGTCCGGCCGTCGACGCGAATTTCGCCTTCGGTGATGGTTTCCAGGCCGGCGATGGTGTTGAGCAAGGTCGACTTGCCGCAGCCGGACGGGCCGACCAGCACGAGGAAGCCGCCCTTTTCGAGATCGACGTCGATGCCCTTCAGGATTTCGACCGATCCGAACCGCTTCCTCAGCCCATTGATTTCGAGAAAAGCCATTCGATTATCCTTTGACGGCGCCGGCCATCAGGCCGCGCACAAAATAGCGGCCAGCGACCACGTAGACGAGAAGGGTCGGCAGTGCGGCGATCATCGCCGCCGCCATGTTGACGTTGTATTCGACGACGCCGGTCGAGGTGTTGACGACGTTGTTCAGCGCCACGGTCATCGGCATCGCGTCACCGGTGCCGGCATAGGCGGAGGCGAACAGGAAGTCGTTCCAGATGTTGGTGAACTGGTAGATGACGGTGACGACGAAGATCGGCATCGAATTCGGCAGCATGATGCGCCGGAAAATCTGGAAGAAGCTGGCCCCGTCGACCTGCGCCGCCTTGACCAGTTCGGTCGGGAACGCCTCGTAATAGTTGCGGAAGAACAAAGTGGTGAAGCCAAGCCCGTAGACGACGTGGACAAAGACCAGGTTGACCGTCGGGTTGCCCAAGCCGAATGACAGCCCCGTTGCGTTCCGCAACGTCACGCCGAAACGGCCGAGGCTGCCGAGGATCGTCGCCATCGGCAACAGCACCGACTGGAACGGAATGAAGCAGGCAAACAGCATCAGCCCGAACACCAGCGTGTGGCCGCGGAAGCGCCATTTGGTCAGGACATAGCCGTTGAGCGCGCCGAGCAGCGTCGAGATCAGCACCGCCGGAACCACCATCTTGATGGAATTCCAGAAATAGCCCTTGATGCCGGCGCAGGTGAGGCCGACGCAGGTCTCGCCCCAGGCCTTCAGCCATGGCTCGAAGGTCGGCGCCTGCGGCAGCGCCAGCATGTTGCCGTTCTGGATCTCGTCCATGGTCTTGAACGAGGTCACCAGCATGACGAATAGCGGCATCAGGTAGAACAGCGCGAACAGCGCCAGCAGGCCGTAGATGACAACGCGGTTGACGGTCCTGGCGCTGATGCCGCCAGTGCTCTGGCGAGCGGGAGTGGCAATGACGCTCATCGCGGCTTCTCCCTGAGCTCGGAGTAGAGATAGGGCACGATGATCGCGGTGATGGTCATCAGCATGATCACAGCACTGGCTGAGCCGACAGCCATTTCGTTGCGCTTGAAGGTGTACTCATACATGAAGTTCGACGGCAGCCAGGCCGAGCCGCCCGGTCCGCCACTGGTCAGCGCGACGACCAAATCGTAGGACTTGATGGCGAGGTGGGCGAGCACGATGAAGGCCGACAGGAACACCGGCCGCAGCAGCGGGATGACGATCCGGCGATAGAGCTGGAACGTGGTGGCGCCGTCGATCTGCGCCGCCTTCATGATCTCGCCGTCGATGCCACGCAGGCCGGCGAGGAACATCGCCATGATGAACCCCGAGGCCTGCCAGACGCCGGCGATCACCACGGTGTAGATGACGAAATCCTTGTTCTTGATCCAGTCGAAATGGAAGCTCTTCCAGCCCCATTGGTGCAGCGTCTGCTCGAGGCCGAGGCCGGGATCGAGGAACCATTTCCAGGCGACGCCGGTGACGATGAAGGATAGCGCCATCGGGTAGAGATAGATCGGCCGCAACACGCCTTCGCCGCGGATCTTCTGGTCGAGCAGGATGGCCAGGAAAAGGCCGAGCGCCAGGCAGATGAAGATGTAGAGAAAACCGAAAATGCCCATGTTGGTGATCGACGTGTACCAGCTCGATGGCGGGTCGCTCTCGAAGGTCCAGCGCCACAGCCGCTGATAGGCGCGTGACCCAGTAATGGCATAGGACGGGAACGTCTTGGAGTTGGTGAAAGACAGATAGACCGTCCACAGGATGAAGCCGTAGACGAAGACGATGGTGATCGCAAAGCTTGGCGCCAGCACGATCTTCGGCAAGGCGTCCTGCAGGCGCGAGCGCACCGAGGCGCCCGGGCGCGCGTTATGCTCCGGCGTCAGCTTGATCTGGGTCGCGACCGTAGTCATGGGCTCCTCCCTTTCGGGTCGGGCGTGTTGGTTGATCGCCGGCGCCAGGTGATAGGCATTTCCGACGCGAGGCCGACCATCCTGCCTTGGTGGAACCTTCCCCACCGGAGCAGGGAAGGTCTCTCCATGCCTGGTTTTACTTGGCGTCTTCGATCGCGTTGACCAGCTGGGTCACGGCCTCGTCCGAGGTCTTGATCTGGCCGTGGACGAATTTCGAGACGACGTCCTTATAGGCATTGGCGACCGCCGGAGGCGCGCCATAGCCTTGCGCGAGCGAACCAAACAGCGTGCCGCCCTCATTGGCGGCCTTCAGGTCGGCCATGCCCTTCTTGCCGCAAGCGTCGAAGTCGGTGTCAGGCACGTCGGTGCGCGCTGGGACCGAGCCCTTGACGACGTTGAAGGCCGACTGGAAGCTCTTCGACAAAGTGGCGGTGGCCAAGGCGGCCTGGGCGGCCTTGCGGTCGTCCGGAACGTCGAACATGCCGAACATGTCGGAGTTGTAGACCACGCTGCCGTCGGTGCCCGGGAAGCGATAGCACAGGAAGTCGGTGCCAGGGACCTTCTTGGCGGCGTTAAATTCGCCCTTGGCCCAGTCGCCCATGACCTGCACCAGCGCATCTCCCTTGATGACCATGGCGGTAGCGAGGTTCCAGTCGCGGCCCGAGAAGTTCGGGTCGACATAGGTGACGAGCTTGGCGAGGTTGTCGAACGACTTCTTCATCGTGTCGGACTTCAGCTGCTCCTCGTCGAGGTCGTTGAAGGCTTTCTTGTAGAATTCAGGTCCGCCGGTCGACAGCACGACCGAATCGAACATGGTGGCTTCCTGCCAGTTCTGGCCGCCGAGCGCGAGCGGGATGACGCCCGCCGCCTTGGCCTTGTCGAGCAGCGCGATGAAGTCGTCGAAGGTCTTGGGCTCGGTGCCGCCGATCTTGTCCATCACCGCCTTGTTGATCCACAGCCAGTTGACCGAATGGACGTTGACCGGAGCTGCGACCCACTTGCCGTCATAGACCGAGAATTTCTGCAGGGCGGCCGGAACGGACTTGTCCCAGCCTTCCTTTACCGCCGTCTCGGTCAGGTCGCCCATCACGCCGGCTGCGGCATAATCGAGCACGGTATAGCCGAGCATCTGCGAGGCGGTCGGGTAATTGCCGGCAGCGACCATCGCCTTCAGCGCGGTCATGGCGGCGTCGCCGCCGCCGCCGGCCACGGGCACGTCCTTCCAGGCAAAGCCTTGCTTGGACAGATCCTCCTTGAGCACGTTCAAAGCAGCCGCTTCGCCGCCCGACGTCCACCAATGCAGCATCTCAACTTCCTTGACGTCCTGGGCGTGGGCCGCGAACGCAAGGCCCGACCCGAGAGCCGTTCCGATAAGCAGTTTGCGCAACATGTACTTCCTCCCTTGTTACATCTACACGACCGGCGGTTGCCCGCCGGGTTCTTCCCAACTCAGCCGACCCACCATCCGGTGCGCTGGCCACGATGAAACTGGATTGTCTTTTCCTCGGTATAATCCTCGACGGCGCGCTTGCCGAGTTCGCGTCCGAGACCGGACTGCTTGTAGCCTCCGAAAGGCAGCTCGGGATAACCTTCCATGAACGTGTTCACCCAAACGGTTCCCGAACGCACATTCCGCGCCACCGACATGCAGGTGTCGATGCTGGCGCTCCACACGCCCGCCGATAAACCATAGGGCGTGTTGTTGGCGATGCGCAACGCCTTTTCAATCGATTCAAAGGTCAGCACTGAGAGCACCGGGCCGAACACTTCCTCGCGTGCAATGGCCATGTCTTCGGTTACGCCGCGAAGAATGGTCGGGTCGAGATATTGACCGGCACTGGAGGCGATCTGCTTGCCGCCGCTATAGACGCTGCTGCCGTCGTTTGCCGCCGCCGTCACGTATCCGGTGACCTTGGCCAGGTGCTCGGAAGAGATCATCGCGCCGACCTTGGTGCCGTCATCGAGTGGATCGCCGACGGTGACCCGGGCGGTGAGCGCCTTCACTGCGCCAAGGAAGTCGTCGGCGATCGCCTCGTGGACGATCAGCCGGCTGCCGGCGTTGCAGCATTCGCCGGCGTTGAAAAAGCCGCCGAACACCGCTGCGTCGGCGGCGGCTTCGAGGTCGGCGTCGGGAAAGACGATCTGGCCGTTCTTGCCGCCGAGCTCCATCGAAACCTTCTTCAGCGTGCTCGCAGCCGATCCCATGGTCATCTTGCCGACCCGAGTGGAGCCGGTGAACGACACCATCTCGACCAGCGGATGGCTGACCATCGCCGCGCCGACATCGGCGCCCAGGCCAGCGAGGATGTTGACGACGCCATGCGGCAAGCCGGCCTGCATCAGGATGTCGCCGAGCACGAAGGTCGAGGCCGAGGTCATCTCGCTCGGCTTGACCACCGCCGTGCAGCCGGCGGCGAGCGCAAACGGCAGTTTCTGGCTGACGATGAGGAACGGAAAATTCCATGGCGTGATGATCGAGACGACGCCGATCGGTTCGCGCAGCACGACGCCCAGCATGGCGTCGCCGAGATTGGCGTAGGTTTCGCCATGCAGCGTGCGGGCAAGGGATGCCGCATAACGCCAGATATCGACGGCGCCGCCGATCTCGCCGCGCGCCTGGGCGATCGGCTTGCCGGATTCCAGCGCGTCGAGCCGGGCGATCTCCTCAAGCCGCGCCTCGATCAGGTCTGCCGCCTTGAGCAGGATCGCGGCGCGCTCGCCGGCCTTCATGCGCGGCCAGGGGCCGGCCTCGAACGCCTTGTGCGCGGCGGTCACCGCCGCCTCGACTTCCGCCGCGCCGGCTTGCGCATAGCGTGAAACCGTGAAGCCATGGCCGGGGCTCTCGCGCTCCAGCGTACGGCCGTCGCGGGCATCGACAAACTTGCCATCGATCAGCAGCCGATAGGTCTTCGGTGCTGCGGATGCCTCGGCGGGCATGGCGATGTCGAGAGGCAAGTTCATGTGAGGTTCCGCATGTATTCTAGGATCTTGAAAACGCTGGTTTCTGCTTGGCCTTGAAAGCGTCGACACCGGCCTTGAGATCGCCGGTTAGAGCGATGAAGCCGCTGGCCAGCGCCTCTGTGGCGGCAGCACTTTCCTCGCCCTCGGCGACCGCGATCATCAGTTTGGCGGCTTCGGTTGCCAACGGGCCGCGCTCGGCGATCTTGCCGGCCCAGGCCTTGGCCTCAGTGAATGCCTTGCCCGTGTCGACCAGCCGATCGATGATGCCTAGAGCGAGTGCTTCGGCCGCCACGAACAGCTCGCCGCCGATTGCCATGCGCCGCACCGTTTGCGCGCCGAAGCGGCGCACCGCGCGCTGCGTGCCGGACCAGCCGGGCACCACGCCGATCGAGGTTTCCGGGAAGCCCAATTTCACCTGCGCCTCGGCGACGCGGAAGTCACAGGCGACCGCCAGTTCCAGCCCGCCGCCCAGCGCATGGCCTGACAGCACGGCGATAGTCGGCTGCCGCAACCGCGCCAGCCGGTCGAAGACGCGATGGCCGTAGCGCACCCATTGCACCTGGAAATCGGTGGCACTCATTTGCGACCAGGCTTCGAAATCTCCACCCGAGCAAAAACCCTTGCCTTCGCCACACAGCAGCACGACGCGGACGCCGTCCGCAGCTTCCGCTGTGTCGAGCGCGGCTTCCAACGCGCGCAGCATCGGGATGTCGAGCGCGTTGAACTTCTCCGGCCGGCGCAGTGTGACGATGCCGAGGGTGCCATCGGTGTCAAAGGAGACGAGACGTTCAGCCATGTGCGCCTCCGAGCGATGCCCCGCCATTGAGCGACAGGCCGATCGGCCGCTCCCGGTAGAGTGCGTCCGGTGTCACTTTCAGATCGTTGGCGATACCGAGCGGAATCTCGGCCTGCGCCAGTATATCGCGCTGAAGGTCGATGCCCGGTGCCAACTCCGTCACCATCAGCCCATCCGGCGTCAGCTTCATAACGCAGCGCTCGGTGACATAGGTGATGTCCTGTCCTTGCGCGACCGCGCGCTTGCCCGAAAACGAGATGTGCTCGACCTCGCCGACCACCTTCTTCACCTTGCCTTCGTGATCGATGCGGATGCCGCCATCGGCCAGCGACAGCTTGGCGCCGGCATTGAAGAACCCGGAAAAGACGATCTTCTTCGCCCGCGCGGTGATGTCGACAAAGCCGCCGGCGCCGGCGGTGACATGCGGCCGCGCCGAAAGCTTCGACACGTTGACCGAGCCGTGGCGGTCGATCTGCAGGAAGGACAGCAGCGAGGCATCAAAGCCGCCGCCCTGGAAGTAGATGAACTGGTGTGGCGAAGGCATGAATGCGTCGGCATTCGAGGAGCAGCCGAACTTGAAGTCGAGCAGCGGCACGCCACCGACCGCGCCCTGTTCGATCACCCAGGTGACCTTGCCGTGCTGGCCTTCCTCGATAAGGATGCGCGGCACGTTGGCCGAGATGCCGAAGCCGATGTTGACGGCCATGCCGTCGGCAAGCTCCATGGCGACGCGCCGCGCGATGACCTTCTGGACACTCATCTCGGCGTTGCGGAACGTCGACAGCGGCCGGAAGATCTCGCCCGAGATCGCCGGGTCGTAGGGTGTCAGCGTCGTCTGCAACTGGTCGGGCGCCACCACGATGTGGTCGACCAGCACACCGGGCACGCGCACGTCATGCGGCTTCAGCGTGCCGTTCTCGACGACGCGCTTGACCTGCGCGATGACGATGCCGCCATTGTTGCGGGCGGCGAGCGCCTGTTCCAGCCCGCCGAGATAGGCGCCCTCATGCTCATAGGTGAGGTTGCCGCGCTCGTCGGCGGTCGTGGCGCGGATGATCGATACATTGGGCACGATCGAGCGGAAATAAAGCCATTCCTCACCGTCGAACTGCTGCACCGAAACGATCGGCTCGCTGGCCGCCGCATTCATGGCGCAGCCCTGATGGCGCGGGTCGGCGAACGTATCGAGGCCGACCTTGGTCAACACGCCGGGGCGCTTGGCAGCAGCTTCGCGATGCATGTCGAACAATATGCCGGAGGGCACATTGTAGGCGGCGACGGAATTGTCGCCGATCATCTTCCATATCTGCGGCGGTTCAGAGGATGACGGGCCCGAGGGATAGGAGCCGCACAGCGTGCGCTTCAACAGGCCGGGCTTGGCCAGATGGTCGATGCCCTTGATGCCGTACATGTCGCCGGCGGCGATCGGGTGCAGCGTCGTGATACCCTTCGGATGGCCTTCCGCGTCGAAGCGCTCACCGATGGCGGCGAGCACCGCATCCGGGCAGCCGAGACCGCTCGACGACGACACTGAAACGACCATGCCGTCCCTGATCAGGCTGGCGGCTTGCGCGGCGGAGACGAGCTTGCTCATCCGGCGCCCCCGAGTTTTGGATCGATCGCGACCGATTTGCCGGACTTGGCGGATTGCAGTGCCGCCTCGGCCGATGTCAGGGACCAGACGCCGTCTTCGCCGGTGGCCGACGGCTGGCCTTCGCCACCGATCGCCGCATGGAACTGGCGCAAAGACGTGACATAGAGATCTTCGCGGTCGAGGCTCAATTCCTCCTCGCCCTTTGCCGTGCGCAGCAGCACAGAGCCGATCGGCTTCTGCGTCATCACATCTTTCGCGATCAGGGAGCCTTCCCTGCCATGCACCTCGAAGCCGGTGCCGGCGAATTTGGTGGTGAAACCCTCATGCGACTGGGCGATGACGCCCGATCTGAAGCGCCAGATGCACATGGCGCCATCTTCCAGCCCGCCGCTGGCCATGCCTGCGGCCTGTGTGAACGCCGAAACCTCGAGTGGATCGTCGCCGAGCACGAAGCGCAGCGTGTCGGCATCGTGCACCGTGATGTCGAGCACTGCGCCGCCACCCGCTTCCGGCCTGGTGATACGCCAGCCCTGCAGGTTTTCCGGCAGATAGACGGAGTGGAAGACGCGCGCGGCAATCGGCTTGCCGATGCGGCCGGCGGCGATGGCTTCACGCATCGCCCGGTGCGAGCCGGCATTGCGCAGATGATGGTTGGTGCCGAGCACGATGCCGGCTGCCTTGGCTGCGGCGACCATCTTTCGCGCATCGGCGCTGGTCAGCGCGAGCGGCTTTTCGCACAACACATGTTTTCCCGCCTTGATGGCGGCTAATGCCTGTTCGAGATGCAATTCGTTGGTGGTCGAGATGTAGACGGCGTCGATGTCGGGGCCGAGCAATTCATCGAGCGTCGAGACGGCAAGCGGAATGCCGTTCTCCTTGGCATAGGAAGTGGCGCGATCCGGGCTGGAGCTCATCACCGCCGCGATTTCCCCGTCGGCCTGAGCGCGGATGGCGTTGATCACGAATTGCCTGGCGATCGTGCTTGCGCCGATCAGCCCCCATTTCACGGTCATGCCGCGTCCCCCATTCCCGCACGGCGATCAGGACCGCAACTGTCCCTGACGACGAGGTTGACGGCGCCGATATGATCCTCGGCGCGCGTGGTGCGCGACTGGATCATCTTCAGCATGACATGGGCGGCGCGCTCGCCGAGGCCTGCCGAATCCACCGCGACGCTGGTCAGCGCCGGCATGTAATGCTGGGCTTCGATCACGTCGTCGAAGCCGACGACGGCGAAATCCGCACCGGGCTCGAGCCCGCGCTTGCGCAGCGCCAGCATGACGCCGAAGGCGACCGCATCGTTGAAGCACAGTGCCGCGGTCGGCGGCTCGGCCATCGCGAGGGCCGTCTCCAGACAGGCAATGCCGCCCTTGCGGCTGGTTTCGCCTTCGACGACGAGTGTATCGCGTTTGGCGATGCCGAGCGCCTCGCAGGCCTCGCGAAAACCGCCCAGCCGCTCGTGATAGACCACCAGGTCCGATGAGCCGCCGAAGAAGACCAGCCGGCGATGCCCTTTGCCGATCAGATGGGCGGTGGCGAGCCAGGCGCCGCGATGATTGTCGGGCGCGATCACTGGGATGCGGCTTTCGGGAAGGCGGCGCATGGTGAAGACGATCGGAAGGCCCGCCATCTCGATGCGGCGGAAAGCACCTGAGGTCGTGCCGCGCGCCGGCGACACGATCAGCCCGGCGACGCCTTGTTCCATCAGCGATTTCAGCACTTCCTCCTGGCGCACCGGGTTCTCCGCGGTGTTGGCGATGAACGGCACGATGCCTGCCGACTGGAAGACCCGCTCCATGCCGACCGCCATTTCGGCGAAAAAGGGGTTGGTGAGATCGTTGATGACCATGCCGATGACGTTGGAATGAGCCTTGCGCAGATTGGCGGCGCCGCGGTTGTAGACATAGCCGACATCCTCGATCGCCTTGCGAACCTTCAGCGCGGTCTCAGGCCGGATCAGTCCGCTGCCCTGCAGCACGAGCGACACCGTCGACTTGGACACGCCCGCCTCGCGGGCAATGTCGAGTATCGTCGCCTTGGGCCTGCTGGCCATCCAGATCCGTCCTCCCGGTATTTTCTGGTCGAATTATTGGAACGTTCTAATCCCTGTGCGGGATTTGAGTCAATCGGGATTTTTTCCGAGCTAGAAAAACGGGAGCTTAGCGGGTGCAACCGGTGCTCTTCAAGGGTTTGTCGCTGCGATGCAGCATTTGGCGAGACCGAGATCGGGGACATAAAGGTTCTTGATTTATTGGAACGTTCCATTTATAGGCGCGACCAAGGGAGAGATATATGGACATTGCCTTGCCCGAAGAGGGCGGCCGCAGCACTCGCTACCGCCTTGTCGGCCAGCCGGCACAGCCGGTGATCGGCGCACGGTTTTCGCGCATCGCCTATGCCGCCGCCCATGTCGTTGCCGATCCCCTCGCGATGACCGATCCGTGGTCTCATCCCGCGGTCGACTGGGAGTGCACGATGGCATTCCGCCATCATCTGTGGCGTCTCGGCTTCCGTATCGCCGAGGCGATGGACACCTCGCAGCGCGGCATGGGTTTCGACTGGGCTAACGCTAGGGAATTGATCCGCCGCTCGATCGCCGAGGCGCGAACCGTCGAGGGCGCCGATCTCGCCTCAGGTGCCGGAACAGACCATCTGGCGCCAGGCGCCGCCAGGACGCTCGACGATGTCATCGCGGCCTATGAGGAGCAGTTCGGTTTCATCGAAGGCCTGGGCGGCAAGGCGATCATGATGGCCAGCCGCGCGCTGGCGACTGTCGCCAAGGGTCCCGACGATTATATCAGCGTCTATGACCGCATCCTGTCTCAGGCATCCGGCAAGGTCATCCTGCACTGGCTGGGCGACATGTTCGATCCGGCTCTGAAGGGTTATTGGGGCAGCCATGATTTCGAGACCGCGCTCGACACGGTGGTCGCCATCATCGAACGCCACGCCGGCAAGGTCGAGGGGATCAAGATATCACTGCTCGATGCCGACAAGGAAATCGCGCTCAGGAACCGGCTGCCGGAAGGGGTGATCATGTTCACCGGCGACGATTTCAATTATCCCGAATTGATCGCGGGCGATGGCGAAAGGCACTCGCACGCGCTGCTCGGCATTTTCGACGCCATCGCGCCGGTCGCCAATGCCGCGCTGGCGAAACTGGCCGACGGCGACCGCGCCGGCTATGACGCGATGATGGCGCCGACGGTACCTCTGTCGCGGAAAATCTTCGAGGCGCCGACCGAGTATTACAAGGCCGGTATCGTCCTCATGGCATGGCTGAACGGCCACCAGGAGCATTTTTCGATGGTCGGCGGCATGCAATCGGCGCGCGGCATTTGCCACTATGCCGATGTGTTCCGTCTTGCCGACCAGGCCGGATTGCTGGCCGACCCGGAGCTTGCCATCGCAAGAATGAAGAGCCTGTGTGCCGTGGCGGGCGTCTGATCGCCATCCCACTAGAAGAGTTCGCCCAAATCTCCGATTTGCCTTGTCTGGGCAAATCTGTATGCGGTATGCGTCCGACGCAGGCCCATCCGGCGCGCCGCCGCCAGATGGTCATAGCGGCCGTTTTCTGCATAGGGATACGCCAATGAGTTTCGACCTTCAGGGCAAGCGCGTTTTCGTGGCCGGGCATCGCGGCATGGTCGGCTCCGCCATATTGCGCAGGCTGGCGGGCGAGGACTGCGAGGTCCTGACCGCATCCCGCGATGAACTCGATCTTATGGACCAGGCCGGCGTGCGACGCTGGATGGCTGACCACAGGCCGGATGCGGTGGTGATGGCGGCGGCCAAGGTCGGCGGTATCCTGGCAAACGACAGGTTGCCGGTCGATTTTCTGCAGGACAATCTCATCATGCAGACCAATGTCATCGAGAGCGCCTTTCGCAACGAGGTGCAGAAACTGCTATTTCTCGGTTCGTCCTGCATCTACCCGAAGTTTGCGGCACAGCCGATCTCCGAGGATGCTTTGCTCACCGGTCCGCTCGAGCCCACCAACGAATGGTATGCGATCGCCAAGATCGCTGGACTGAAACTTTGCCAAGCCTATCGGCGCCAATATGGTGTCGAGTACATCTCGGCGATGCCGACCAACCTCTATGGCCCCGGCGACAATTTCGACCTCTCCACCAGCCATGTCGTGCCGGCCCTTATGCGCAAGGCGCACCAGGCCAAGCGCGCCGGCGACAAAACCCTCGAGGTCTGGGGATCGGGCACGCCGATGCGCGAATTCCTGCATGTCGACGACGCCGCCGACGCTCTGGTCTGGCTGCTGACAAACTATTCCGGCGACAGCCATGTCAATGTTGGCTCGGGCGAAGACATCACCATTGCCGAGCTGGCCCGCACCATGCTCTCCGTTGTCGGCGCCGATGCCGTGCTCACATTCGATGCGACCAAGCCGGACGGCACGCCGCGCAAGCTGATGGACGTGTCGCGTCTGTTTGCGACGGGCTGGCGCCCACAGTACTCGCTTCAGAGTGGATTGGAGCAGACCTATGCTTGGTTTCTCCGGCATATCGAGAAGGGCGATCTCCGCCTCGGCGCGGCCTGATCTCAATCGACGCTGATTGCCGCCGGAGATAACCGCCTAGGCGGCCCTGAAGCGCGTCGCAAGGCGCCCGGAAGCGAACGACCCTCGCGGACGTTCCAACTGTCCTTCAATTTTTCTTGTGAACCAATACGGGCCGAGAAGCGACCAAGCACTGCGTTTGCAAAGCGCGGACAATCTTGGAGAGCTTCTCATGTCTATTGCGATACGAAACATCTTTCTTGCTGTCGTTTCAGCTTCGGCGCTGGCGGGTTGTCAAACAACGGTGACGAGAGAGTGCGACAAGTTAAATTCGAAAACGGTCTACAGCGGCAAATGCTGCGGTGCAGGCGACGTGCCGTGCCGGGAAGGCAAGGGGGGAGGCAGGCCGGGAAATACGCCAGACCCAACACCACAATGATCCGATCCGATATCGCCCGTCCTGGTTCGAGCCGGGACGGCTTCCCAAGCTTCGGGCGCGCGCTCTCCGACCCGTTCATGGCTTCTCGCCGGCACTAAAGCGCGTCGCGTTTGAACGGATTCATGCGACGCGCTTTAAGTTCTTGTTTTTATGCATGTCGTTATCGCAAAACCGCTGCGCACTTTTGCGCGACATGCATTAGCCGGACGCGACGATCGGATTTGAACCCGAGGCGAAAGCGAAGCAGTTATGAGAGATGGACTGTAGTTCGGATGGTGGGCGTGACAGGGATTGAACCTGTGACCCCTGCAATGTCAATGCAGTGCTCTCCCGCTGAGCTACACGCCCATCCGAAGCCGCGCATACACCATTTTTGCTCCGGCGCGTCAATAGGAGGAGAAGGGAAAGAAAGGCACGCCTTGTCGCGCCGTTGAAGACACGCCGAAGCCTTGCCAAAATTGGCTCAGGCCGCCTGCAGCATCTTTTCGACCTCGTTGACGAGGTCGCGTAGATGGAACGGCTTCGAAAGCACCTTGGCGTCTTTCGGCGCCTTGGAATCCGGATTGAGCGCAACGGCGGCGAAGCCGGTGATGAACATGACCTTGAGGTCGGGATCGATCTCGGTGGCGCGGCGGGCGAGTTCTATGCCGTCCATCTCCGGCATGACGATATCGGTCAAGAGCAGTGAGAAGGGCTCTTCGCGCAGCCGCTCATAGGCGCTGGCGCCATTGTCGAAATCGCTGACCTGGTAGCCGGCACGCTCCAGCGCCTTGACGAGGAACCGGCGCATGTCGTCGTCGTCTTCCGCCAGTAGAATGCGTGCCATCTTATCCCGTCCGAATCACCCACCCGAGACTGCCGTGGGGCAGCCCGTTAACCATCCTGTATATGAGGAGGTGACGGTAAACATCAAGTGAACGATGAAGAGCCCAATCCGCATTTAACAAAGCGGTTCAGCCGCCGAAATGCTGGACATGCGGCCGGCGAGGTGGCACTTTCCAATCATGATGCATTGGTTTTTTTGGGTTCGTTCAAATTGAAAACGGCAGCCGAAGATTTTTCGGTCGTTCCAGCCTTCGAAATCCGGTCGGGCGCCGAACAGCGCGTCCCCTTCCTCTTCAACTCGCCGCATAGCGGCCGCCACTATCCGGACCGGTTCCTGGCCATGGCAAGGCTGGACCGAAACGCCATCCGCCGGTCCGAGGATTGCTACGTCGACGAATTGTTCGGTGGCGCCGTTGCGCTCGGCGCGCCGATGCTGGCGGCAAACTTCCCGCGCGCCTATCTCGACGTCAACCGGGAGCCTTGGGAACTCGACCCGCGCATGTTCGCCGAGCCCGTGCCGTCCTTCTGCAACATCCGCTCGGCGCGCGTGGCCGGCGGGCTTGGCACCGTGCCCAAGTTGGTGGGAGAGGGGCTCGACATCTATGCCGGCCGCTTGCCGCTGGCGGAAGCCGTCGCGCGCATCGAGGCTGTCTACAAGCCTTATCACGAGACGCTGAAACGGCTTCTGACCAGGACCCATGCACGGTTCGGCTTTGCCGTGCTGATCGATTGCCACTCGATGCCGGCGAGCATCAGGGTCGGTGACAGCGGTCTCAGGCCGGATTTTATCGTTGGCGATCGTTTCGGCATGTCTGCCTCGGCAGCGTTGACCGAGACGGCGATCGGCCTGCTCATCGGCATGGGCTATACCGTGGCCCATAACAAGCCTTACGCCGGAGGCTTCATCACCGAGCATTACGGCCGCCCCGTGCGCCATCTCCATGCACTGCAAATCGAGGTCAATCGCGGACTTTACATGAACGAGCGGACGTTCCAGAAATCCGCCGGCTTCGATGCGCTCGCCGACGATCTGGCGCAATTCTCGGCCGACCTGATGGCGATGCCCGATCACGATTTTATCGATCTGCCGCTTGCCGCCGAATGATGCCAAAAATCGGAATCGATTTTTGCAAAGGATTCTGCGCCAAATAAAGAGATCTTGTGCCAGATAAAGGCGTCAGTGTGCGGGTCGGGAAAGGCGCGTGTGCGCTGGATGCCGCGCTGAAAAAAAGACCGCATCGTTTGCACGACACGGTCGAAGTCTAGGGAGGAAACGCCCAAGGAGGGCATGGACAGGAAAACCTGTCCGAGAACAAATCTATTGTGCGCTGCACAAATGTCAAGCCGCCGAAAGGCGTTTTTAATTCACTGTGATGTGGAAATCGTATTTCGAGGGCGCCAGCGTTGCATTCGAGCAACAGTCGTCGATGCGCAAAAATCTTCGCACGCCCTTGTTTTGGCGGAAAACCACAGGCAAACGACGGTTCCAGCACGCTGCAACGCGGGAGAATCAGTTGGACATCAGCATCGATTTCATGCGGCGCATTGCGCTTGCCGCCGCAGCCGAAACCTTGCCGCGCTTCCGCAGCCAGGGCGCGGTCGCCAACAAGGAGCAAGGCAGCTTCGACCCGGTCACCGAGGCCGACCGCGAGGCTGAGCGAGTCATCCGGGCGCTGATATCAGCGGAATATCCCGATCATGGCATCCTCGGCGAGGAGCATGGCAGCGAGAACATTTCCAGCAGGCATATCTGGGTGATCGATCCGATCGACGGGACGCGCGCCTTCATTTCCGGCCTGCCGGTGTGGGGAACGCTGGTCGGGCTGACGGTCGATGGCGATGCCGTCGCCGGCATGATGTCGCAACCATTCACCGGCGAGCTTTTCTACGCCAACGCTTCCGGTGCTCATTATGAAGGTCCGGGCGGGCCGCGGAGGCTGACGACACGCAAGACGACAAGCCTTGCCGAGGCGACGCTGTTCACCACCACGCCGGCACTATTCAAGGGAGACGCGCGCCTGCGCTACGACCTCTTCGAAAAACGGGTCCAGCTCGCCCGCTACGGCACCGACTGCTATGCTTTCGCCATGGTCGCGGCGGGAAGCGTCGACATCGTCGCCGACCCCGGATTGAAACCCTACGATATCGTCGCGCTGATCCCGATCATCGAGAAGGCTGGTGGCGTCGTCACCACCTTCGAAGGCGGACCGGCGGAAGGTGGCGGCGACATCCTGGCTGCGGCAACGCCGGAGCTTCACGCCGCCGCGATGGCCGCGCTGCGTGGCTGAGCCAGCTGGGCAGTTGGCCATTGCGGCCCAAGGCGCCAAGGCTAGTCCAAGCTCCTGACAGGAGGATGTCAGGAACTCTCTGCTATGGAGATACTGTCACGGGAGGGGTTCACATGCCGACGCAATCAACAACCAGCCGTTCCGAAGATGCTCCGGCAGACGGCCGGGCCGACTTCGATTTCTTCTTCGGACGCTGGAACGTCAGCCATCGAAGGTTGCAGAAGCGCCTGCAAAGTGACACGAACTGGGACGTGTTTGGCGGGACATGCGAAGTGCACTCGATCCTTGGCGGCCTCGGCAATTTCGACGACAATGTCATTGAATTGCCCGGCGGCGCCTATCGCGCCGCCACGCTGCGGACGTTCGATCCTGCGGCGAGACAATGGTCGATCTGGTGGATCGACGGCCGCAATCCGGCGACCATCGATATCCCGATGCGCGGCACCTTCGATGCAGGCGTCGGCACATTCCTGTGCGAAGACGTATTCGACGGCCGCCCGATCCAGGTTCGTTTCCTCTGGTCGCGGATCACTGAAAACTCGGCGCGCTGGGAGCAGGCTTTTTCACCGGATGGTGGTAAGAACTGGGAGACCAACTGGATCATGGATTTCGCTCGCCAGGCGTAAAGCCAAGAGACGCGGCGTTCCAATCAGGCCGCGTCGTCGCTTCCCGGGATGAAGGCATCGAAGGCGGCAAGGAACTGCTCGCGATAGAAGTCGGCTTCCTGCAATATTTCATGGCGCGCGCCATCGATCACCAGCAGCGAACCGAGGCGCAGACGTTGGGTGTAGGTTTCCACCGCCTTGGTCGAGACGACTTGGTCGGCGCCAGCGGCGATCACCAGCAAGGGAACCTGGATCCTGGCGATGAAGTCGGGATCGCTGATGGCCTCGGACGCCTCCGCCGCCGCTTTCAGCCAGCGGATCGTCGGGCCGCCGAGCGCCAGTTGCGGGTAGGTCTCGTAGATAAGCGTGTTGCGCCGATACCGCTCCGGATCTGATGTCACCATGTTGGCGGCAAAGGGTATGGTTTTCCTGGGCCGCGGACCCCAGGCGGCATAAAGCTTGCCAAGGCCCAGCAGACAGAACAGCGAGCAGACACGGCGAACGGTGGTTATCGAAACCGGCAGGTCGGGCACGGTTAGGAATGGGGCGATCAGCACCATGCGCCGTACGCGATTCACCATTGACGGCGCAGCAAGCAGCGTGATCACCGCCCCAGCCGAATGGGCCAATATGTAGTACGGCCCCCGGCAGTCGGGCAGCACGATCTCCTCGAAGAACTGTTCCAGGTCGCTGGTATAGTCGAAGAAGGTGCGGACATAGCCGCGCTCGCGGTCGCCGATCAGCCGGTCGGACCCGCCCTGGCCGCGCCAGTCGAGGGTGGCAATGCCGAAGCCGCGGTCGGCAAGATTGCGGATGGTCTCGAAATATTTTTCGATGCACTCGTTGCGGCCGGTCAGAACGACCACGGTGCCCTTCATCGGGCGCGCAACGGCGGGAAAGAGGCCATAGCGGATATTCTTGCCGTCGCGCGTTGTGAAGAAACCACCTACCGCATTTTCCGGCAGCGGATTGCCCGGAATTTCGCGGAAGTGGGGAATTTCGTTGAAGAGGTCCATTCGGCGCTGCGTTTGTGAGTCGCTGCCTGCATGGCGCAAGCTTTGGTAGGCATAGACGCCCATGCATCAAAAGCAAAGGAATTCTGGACGCGTTGGAAGGGCTGAACGGGGCAGCCAGCGAGTGAGGCCGGAAGCAGCTTGCGGCGTGCTTCCGGCCTCTGTCGATCCGGGAGGAAGGGACGTTACACCCGGTCGGCCTCGTTGCGGCACCTCGCGCACAACCCCGAAAATCGGACCCGATTTTCGCTGGGGATCATGCGCAATCAAAGTGTTACAGCGTGCTTTGCGTGTCCGAGAGGACGCGCGGCGCCGTAACCGCCGCCTGTTCCTTGATCCTGGAAGCAGTCTAGCGCCGCCTAGCTGAACGTCCGCCGAAGCCCCGGTTCATCTGCCGTTCATCGAGAAATCTTGAAATGCTTTCACGTGTTCCCCAAATGTCTGTTGCGGCCGCCAATGTCGGGGCCGCTGGCCTATCCGGAACGCCGATACGGGTTTCGCACCGGCCATACGCAAACCTTGTTGCTCAACAGGAGAACACACTATGCGTCACGTTGATTTTTCCCCGCTCTATCGTTCGACCGTCGGTTTCGACCGGCTGTTCACGATGCTCGATTCGCTTGCGCAGCCTGAAAGCGCGCAGACCTACCCGCCCTACAATATCGAGCGCACGGCTGAGGATTCCTACCGCATCTCGATGGCCGTCGCCGGCTTCTCGGACGACGAGCTCTCGATCGAAGCTCACCGCAATGTGCTGACCGTCAAGGGTGAGCGCAAGGAAGAGGGCAATGGCGAAGGCTCCGAACTGCTCTATCGCGGTATCGCCAGCCGGGCCTTTGAGCGCCGCTTCCAGCTTGCCGACCATGTTGAAGTCGTCGGCGCCTCGCTGAAGAACGGCCTGCTCTTCGTCGACCTCAAGCGAAACATTCCCGAGGAGCTGAAGCCCCGCAAGATCGCGATCACCGCGTCTTCGACCAAGGCCAAGCAGATCGAAGCCAAGACCGCCGCGTAGCTGCGTCACACATACGATCTCAGGGACGGAGGGCGGCGCTTGGCGCCGCCCTTTTTCGTTGGTGAATGAGGTCCCCGTTATCCAGCAATTAGCCGGCCAAAGCGGTCGACCTCTTCGGCCGTGGTCGCAAAGCTGGTGACGAAACGGTAGAGCGCCTCGTCCTCGCCGATATGACCGTCGAAGTCATGCGGCTTGTGCCAATCGTAGAAAGCGGCGCCGGCCATTTGTGCCCTTTCAGCCTCGGCCTTTTTCATCACCGCGAAAACCTCGTTCGCTTGCGGCAGCCAAGCCAGACGCGCCGACGGGGAGTCCTCGATCGCTGCCGCCAGGCGCGCTGCCTTGGCGTTGGCATGCAGGGCCGTGTCGAGCCACAGGCCGTCCTTGAAATAAGCTTCGAACTGCGCAGCGACGAAGCGCGATTTCGAGAACAATTGCGCCGCGCGTTTGCGCAGGAAGGCCAGTTCGCTGGCGCGGTCCAGATCGAACAGCACGACGGCCTCGGCGCACCAGCAGCCGTTCTTGGTGCCGCCGAAGGAGAGGATGTCGACGCCGCGCTTCCAGGTCATTTCCGCCGGCGACGTCTCCAGTGCGACCAGCGCATTGGCGAAGCGGGCGCCATCCATATGCAGCGGCAGGTTATGATGCTTGGCGATCGCTGAAATCCTGGCGATCTCGTTCAGCGTATAGATGGTGCCGACCTCGGTCGACTGGGTGATCGACACCGCCATCGGGCGCCCGGAATGGACGATTTCAGGCGCGAACCGGTTCACCGCTCTTTCCAGGCTGTTCGGATCGATCTTGCCCAGCGCGCCGTCGACGCCATAGAGCCGTGAGCCGCCTGTGAAGTATTCCGGCGCGCCGCATTCATCCTCGATGACATGCGATTCGCGATGGCAGAAGGAAATGCCACCTGATTTGTTGTAGGCGGTCAGCGACAGCGAATTGGCTGCGGTGCCGGTCGCAACGAAAAACACCGCGACCTCGCGCTCGAAGATTTCGCTGAAGCGCTGGTAGACGGCCTGGTCGAGGGCGCCGTCGCCATAGGCGGTGGAAAAACCGCCGGCATGGGCCGACAGGCCTGCGGCGATGCTGGGATGGGCGCCTGCCCAATTGTCGGAAGCGAAATTCATGCGTTTGCCTGTGCTGGGAAAATCCATGCAACCTTGGCCGCTTTCGCATCCTGCTCGCAAGTGCCAAGTGCCGGAAAACCGGTAAAGCCAGGGAGAGACGACGGTGGAGATAAACGACCGAAGGTTACGTGCTGATATGGCTATGCGTAATTTTCTGTCGTGGAATATCCAAGATTTTCATGAATCGGTCTTGTGCGCGTCCGGGATTTCTGTCATAAAAAATTTAGGACAGTAGTGCTGTCTTATTTTGCCGCACACATCTGGCTGGATTGGCGTATCATTGGGCCTCTCCGGCCGTTGCCGTGAGCGACAGGTAGACAGCCTGGCTCTGGCCTGTACGATTACCGGATGCGAACCAGGTCGCCTGGTTCGCAAGGATTTCGCAAGACGTGCCGCAAGGATGAAGGGGGAGCCAAGCGCTTCCCGACGCAAACCAGCGCCCTAAGGGCTGGGAATGGAGGACAGGATGATGACGGAAATGACGCCATCTGCGACGAACGGCCCGGCCGCGCAGACGAAAGCGCCAGCCGTCAAAAATCCGTCTCTGACCAATATCGGGCGAACCCATACCGGCTTTGCCGCGCAAGGCCTTTACGATCCGCGCAATGAACACGATGCCTGCGGCGTCGGCTTCATCGTCAACATGAAGGGCGTGAAGTCGCATCAGATCGTCAAAGACGGGCTCGCTGTGCTCGAGAACCTGACGCATCGCGGCGCCGTCGGCGCCGATCCGCTGATGGGCGACGGCGCCGGCGTGCTGGTGCAGCTTCCCGACCGCTTCTTCCGCGAGGAGATGGCCAGCCAAGGCGTCGAATTGCCCAAGCCCGGCCACTACGCCGTCGGCTATGTGTTCATGCCGCGCGATCCTGAGCTTCAGGCGCATATCGAAGGCATAATCGCCGAGGTGGCGCAGCTCGAAGGCCAGCCACTGCTCGGCTTTCGCGATGTGCCGGTCGACAATTCATCGCTGTCCAAGGCGCCGGATATCGCTGCTTCCGAACCGATCCAGCGGCAGGTGTTCCTGGGTCGCGGCGCCGAGATCGAGAGCGACGACGATTACGAGCGGCGGCTCTACATCCTGCGCAAGGTCATTTCCGGTCGGATCCATGAGGAGACCAAGGGCGTCGACAATGGCTTCTACGTCGTGTCGATGTCGTCGCGGACCATCGTCTATAAGGGCATGTTCCTGGCCTATCAGGTCGGCGCCTATTACAAGGACCTGACCGATCCGCGCTTCGAGACAGCGCTGATCCTGGTCCACCAACGTTTCTCGACCAACACCTTCCCGTCGTGGAAGCTGGCGCATCCCTATCGCATGGTCGCCCACAATGGCGAGATCAACACGCTGCGCGGCAACGTCAACTGGATGGCCGCGCGCCAGGCCTCGGTCGATTCCGAACTGTTCGGCAACGACATCTCCAAGCTTTGGCCGATCTCCTATGAGGGGCAGTCTGACACCGCCTGTTTCGACAATGCGCTCGAATTCCTGACTCAGGGCGGCTACTCGCTCGCCCATGCGATGATGATGCTGATCCCGGAAGCCTGGGCGGGCAACAAGTTGATGGATCAAGATCGCAAGGCTTTTTACGAATATCACGCCGCCCTGATGGAGCCGTGGGACGGGCCGGCGGCGGTAGCCTTCACCGACGGACGCCAGATCGGCGCCACACTCGATCGCAACGGGCTGCGCCCGGCGCGCTACATCGTCACCGACGACGATCGCGTCATCATGGCCTCGGAAGCCGGCGTCCTGCCGGTGCCGGAGGAAAGGATCGTGAAGAAGTGGCGGTTGCAGCCAGGCCGCATGCTTTTGATCGACCTGGAGAAGGGCCGCATCGTTTCCGACGAGGAGATCAAGTCGGAGATCGCAACCAGGCATCCCTACAAAAGCTGGCTCGCCAACACCCAGCTCATCCTCGAAGATCTGAAGCCGGTCGAGCCGCGCGCGCTGCGCAGGGACGTTTCGCTGCTCGACCGCCAGCAGGCGTTCGGCTACAGCCAGGAAGACACCAAGCTGTTGATGTCGCCGATGGCGACAACGGGCCAAGAAGCGGTCGGGTCGATGGGCACCGACACGCCGATTTCGGCGATGTCGGACAGATCGAAGCTGCTCTACACTTATTTCAAGCAGAACTTTGCCCAGGTCACCAATCCGCCGATCGACCCGATCCGCGAGGAGCTGGTGATGAGCCTGGTGTCCTTCATCGGGCCGAGGCCGAACATCTTCGACCTCGTCGGCAATTCGCGCCGCAAGCGGCTCGAAGTGCGCCAGCCGATCCTGACCAATGGCGATCTCGAGAAGATCCGCTCCATCGGCCACACCGAGGATCGCTTCGACACCAAGACGATCGACATCACCTATGCTTCGAGCGAAGGCGCGGCCGGCATGCAGGGCGCCATCGACCGGCTGTGCGAGCGCGCCGAGGCGGCGGTCGCCGGCGGCTATAACATCATCATCCTGTCCGACCGTCAGCTCGGGCCGGACCGTATCGCCATTCCGGCACTGCTGGCGACGGCGGCGGTGCACCACCACCTGATCCGCAAGGGGCTGCGTACCTCGGTCGGGCTCGTGGTCGAGTCCGGCGAACCGCGCGAGGTGCATCATTTCTGCTGCCTTGCCGGCTATGGCGCCGAGGCGATCAATCCTTACCTGGCTTTCGACACGTTGCTCGACATGCACAAGCGCGGCGAGCTGCCGGCGGAGGTCGACGCCTACGAAGTCGTCACCCGCTACATCAAGTCGATCGGCAAGGGCATTCTCAAGGTGATGTCCAAGATGGGCATTTCGACCTATCAGTCCTATTGCGGCGCGCAGATCTTCGACGCGATCGGACTGAAGTCGGATTTCGTGCAGAAGTATTTCACCGGCACCGCGACGCTGATCGAAGGCGTCGGGCTGGACGAGATCGCGGCCGAGACGGTCAGCCGCCATACCGACGGCTTCGGCAACGACCCGGTGCTGCGCAATAGCCTCGAAGTCGGCGGCGAATACATGTTCCGCATGCGCGGCGAAGCCCATATCTGGTCGCCCGATGCGGTCGCCACCTTGCAGCACGCCGTGCGCCAGGGCTCATGGGAGACGTTCAAGGACTATTCCGCCCAGATCGACAGCGAGACGGCGCGGGCGCAGAGCATTCGCGGCCTGTTCAAGATCAGGCTCGCCGAAGAAACCGGCCGCAAGAAGGTTTCGCTCGACGAGGTCATGCCGGCGGCCGACATCGTCAAGCGGTTCTCGACCGGAGCGATGTCCTTCGGCTCGATCTCCAGGGAAGCGCACACCACGCTGGCGCGCGCCATGAACACGATCGGCGGCAAGTCGAACACCGGCGAGGGCGGCGAAGAAGCCGACCGCTACCTGCCGCTGCCGGGCGGCGGCAAGAACCCGGAACGTTCGGCTATCAAGCAGGTCGCTTCCGGGCGGTTCGGCGTGACGGCGGAATATCTGGTCAACTCCGACATGATGCAGATCAAGGTCGCGCAAGGCGCAAAGCCGGGCGAGGGCGGTCAGCTGCCCGGCCACAAGGTCGATGCCACCATCGCCAAGGTCAGGCATTCGACGCCGGGCGTCGGCCTGATCTCGCCGCCGCCACATCACGACATCTACTCGATCGAGGATCTGGCGCAGCTCATCTACGACCTGAAGAACGTCAATCCGGCGGCGGATGTGTCGGTCAAGCTGGTGTCCGAAGTCGGCGTCGGCACGGTTGCGGCCGGCGTCGCCAAGGCGCGTGCCGATCATATCACCATATCGGGCTATGACGGTGGCACGGGTGCATCGCCGCTGACCTCGCTCAAGCATGCCGGCAGCCCGTGGGAAATGGGCCTTGCCGAGACGCACCAGACGCTGGTGCTCAACGGCCTCAGGTCGCGCGTCGCGCTGCAGGTCGATGGCGGCCTGCGCACCGGCCGCGACGTCGTCATCGGCGCGTTGCTCGGCGCCGACGAATTCGGCTTCTCGACCGCGCCGCTGATCGCGGCCGGCTGCATCATGATGCGCAAGTGCCATCTCAACACCTGCCCGGTCGGCGTCGCGACGCAGGACCCGGTGTTGCGCAAGCGCTTCAAGGGCACGCCGGAACATGTGATCAACTTCTTCTTCTATGTGGCGGAAGAGGTGCGGGCGCTGCTCGCCGAGATGGGCCACACCCATCTCGACCAGATCATCGGCGACACCGATCTTCTGGAAAAGCGCGCACTGATCCAGCACTGGAAGGCGCGCGGACTCGATTTCAGCAAGATGTTCTTCAAGCCCGATGCCCCGCACGAGGCGGTGCATTGGACCGAACGGCAGAAGCACCCAATCGACGATGTGCTCGACCGTAAGCTGATCGAACTCGCCAAGCCGGCACTGGACGCTAGGCAGCCGGTCAGCATCGAGCTGCCGATCCGCAATGTCGACCGTTCGACGGGTGCCATGCTGTCGGGCGAGGTGGCAAAGCGCTTCAAGCACAAGGGCCTGCGCGAGGACACGATCTCGGTGAAGC
>NZ_RZPG01000042.1:0-37052 GCF_004022765.1 Mesorhizobium sp. M6A.T.Cr.TU.014.01.1.1 | reverse complement strand
AATCGTCTCATCCGACGCCGCCAGACCGTCCGCCAGACTCAACTGACCCAAAACACGATCCGCCATCCCGAATCTCCCTGCTCCAACCTTCACCACAGAATCACCGTTCGGCTTCTGTGCAAAGGTCTCACAGGGGGAGAAGGAAAGAGCTGCCCCTCAGTTCACGGCGCTGATATTGCCCAAGCGTAAAAACAGCGTTTCGCCGGAGGAATCATCGACGCCGTCATTGTCGGTGGCGACGAAGATGTCGCCGTTCTTGTCGATGGTGAAACCTTCGACCTTGTCGACGACATAGCCGTTGGTGGCTGATTTCAGGTCGCCGATGATGTCGCGCACCAGCGTCTTTTCTATCAACGGCAGTTCGCCACCGAGCTTGGCCGGCTTGAAAGCGTCGAGCGCCACCGAATAGACGCGCTTCACCTTGGCCAGGTCGCCGATCTGGTTGTCGCGTTCGAGGATGTAGAGCTTGCCGTCATGCGCGGCGATCTCCGACAGGCCCATCCAGCCAGCTTCGGTCGCTTCGAGCGGATAGCGCACCGCCGACCATTCCTTGGCCTTCGGCTTGTAGGCCAGAAGCTTGACCTGGCCCTTCGGATCGTCGGCCCATTCGCGCTGCACTGCCATCACCAGCGTCAGGTCATCGCCTTCGCCGATGGTGGTGATGCCTTCGAGACCGAAGCGGGTCTGGTGGGCGAGCAGTTCCATCGAGAAGCCGATCTCCTGCTTGATCTCGCCCTTGTCGTCGACGCGCAGGATGGCGTGCGGGACGAGCTTTGCCGGATCGCCTTCATTGGCCAGCCAGAAGCCGCCGTCACCGTCGGCGACAAGACCTTCGATGTCGAGCTTCTGTGCAGGATGGCCGCCACGCGTGACGATGGTCTTGCCGGCGATCAGCGCCGGCGTCTGCGTGGCGTCGATCTCGAAGATCGAGGGCGCGTTGGCGTAGAACGAGTCCGACGCAGCGAAGAGCTTGCCGGCAGTCTCGCCGGCCGCGAGCGCCGAAAGCGCACCCCAGCCGAGCGGCGTGCCGTCTGCTGTGAGCTTTGCCGTGATCATCGGGTAAGTGGCGGGACCCTCGGAGCGCTCGTAGACCATGACATGCGAGCGGGCGAGCCCGTCCTCGACCAGGTCGGCCTCGTTGGCGGTGACCAGGAGATTGCGCGACAGGATCGCGACAAGGCCTTCCGGAGCGATGCCGGAGGGCAGGATCTGGACAAACTGAGGCTCCGCACCGGTGTCCTTGTAGACACCGACAACGGAGCCGCGCTCCGAAGCGACGAAGATCAGCCTGTCTTCGCCGAAGGCGCCGGTCTCGAGACCTTCCGGCTCGATGCCCTTCTTGTTGCGGTCGTCGGGGTAATGACCGGCATTGGCGACCTGGTACTCGAAGGATGGACCGGATTCGTAGAGAACCTCGCCCATCTTGCTGAAGATTGTGAAACCGCGCGAGCCGCCCTTGTAGTCGCCTTCGTTGGCGAGGACGAAACGGTCATTGTCGAGCCATTTCACGGCGTCGGGTTCGCGCGCGACGCTTTCCATTTTGCCATCGAAGGACAAGGCGCCGTTCTTCTTGGTGTCGACCTTGTCCAGCGTGACGGAGCCTGCGGAGAAGTGCGTGACGATCGCGCCGGTTTCGGCGTTGACGATGGCGATGTGGTTGTTTTCCTGGAGCGTGACCGCTATCTCGCCGGCCTCGTTGAAAGCGACGAATTCCGGCTCCGGATCTTCCGCCGCGACTTCGGCAATGCCCGCCAGGTTCACGGTCTTCATCGTCGCGCAATCAGGCTGGCCTTCGGCAAGCGTGAAAATCTTGAGGTCGCCGGCCGGCATCTGCGGAATTTCTCCGTCGTTCAGCTCTTCGTCGCGCTCGTTCTCGATGGCGATGGCCAGGAACTTGCCGTCCTTGTTCAGCGCCAGCGAGTCCGGCTGGCCGCCGAGGTCGCAGGTGCTTTCGATCGCCTTGGAGGCGAGGTCGATGACGGTGAGATTGCCCGAAGGCTTGGCTTTGCTCGCCGACGTGTTGATGCCGGCCAGCACCTTGCCGCCGAGGACAACGACCGAGGTCGGCTCGCCGTCGATCTTGACGATGCCGCCGGCCT
The DNA here is from genome assembly GCF_004022765.1 of Mesorhizobium sp. M6A.T.Cr.TU.014.01.1.1. Taxonomy (NCBI): domain Bacteria; kingdom Pseudomonadati; phylum Pseudomonadota; class Alphaproteobacteria; order Hyphomicrobiales; family Phyllobacteriaceae; genus Mesorhizobium; species Mesorhizobium sp. M6A.T.Cr.TU.014.01.1.1. The sequence goes on along the minus strand of NZ_RZPG01000042.1, from coordinate 34,953 downwards.
TGGGCGCCTTGGGGTCAGTGATGTCGATGAAGCCGACCGCACCGAGCGGGCTGTCGGAATAGACCAGCGTCATGCCGTCTTCGGAGGCCGCGATGATCTCGGACGAAGTCGGCGTGGCCTTCTCGACGTCCGCCGGGAGGTTTCCGGCGACTGCGAAGCTCGCGACCCGGTTGAACATCATGTCGGCATGGGCCGGCAGCGAAACGGAGGCAGCAAGCGCTGCCGTCAGGACGAAAAGCGCGGAATGGCGGGGCACGGGTGGCGTCTCCTGTTCGGATGGAAGCCACCTGCTTTGGAGGAGCGACATTTCAATGCGATGACGGATCCATGACAATTCCGCGACAGGCGGTCAGGGTCCGTCGATACTCACGTCGGGCTGGCCTGCAAATGCGGTCTCTGCGACTGCCTACTCCGCCTCGGCCACCATCTGCCGCCCGCCAACCCAGTTCCGCCAGGCTCTCTCGTCACCGTGGAAGACGTTGAGGTCGATGCGGCCCCTCACGCCGTGCGACAGGCCGGAGCCGGAATACTGCCAGAACACCCATTTGCGGCCGGGATAGACCTTTGACGGGTGCTGTGCGACCGCGCGCAGCCAGAACGGATAGTCGGGGAAAGCGCCACGCAGATTGTCGCGGTAGAAATCGGGTGCGGTGTAGATGATGGGCCGCTGGCCGTAGTGGCGTTCCAGCTTGTCCATGAACACCTGCATCTTCTCCAGCACCTTTTGCCGCGACGGCCGCCGCTTGCAGCTGGATTCGCCGTTCCACTCGACATCGATCACCGGCGGCAAGGCGCCCTCGACCCTCGGCACGTTGCGGATGAACCAGTCGGCCTGCTCGCCTGCCGTGCGGCACCAATAGAAGAAGTGATAGGCGCCGCGCTTGAGGCCGGCAGCGTCGGCATTGCGCCAGTTCTTCCTGAACATCGGGTCGAGATGATCGCCGCCGTCGGTCGCCTTGATGTAGGCGAAGTTCGCGCCCTGCGCGCGCAGCTTGTCCCAGTTCACGTTGCCCTGCCAGCGTGAAACGTCGACGCCGTGAACGGCGAGGTGCCTGGGCGAGGCCCTGCCGAAATTGATCGGCTTGGCGTCACGAAAACGATAGCGCTGGACCGGCTCGGCGAGGATCGGTGCTGACCGCGCCAGCCGCTTCGGCGCCACCAGGGCAATTGGCTCGGCGGGTGGTTCAATGCTTTCCACAGGCTCTGGAGGAGCCATCGCCACGGCTTGGTCCATCGCCTCTTCCTGAGCGAAGGCGGGTGCGGCATCGGCGGCACCGACCGACGCGACCGGCGCGGGCGGCCTCACAACCGAGCTGGTCGTCTCGCTGGACGGCACTTGCAGCGCGTCGACGCTGGACGTCGACGTGCAGCCGGCAAGGCACAGCGCTGCGATCGAGAAGATAACGACGCCTGATAACCGCATCTGGACCTGTACGCAAAACACAACAGACCGATGGCAAGACAGCGCCGCCGGACAAACCAGTCCAGATTACTAACGAGAAATTACCAACAAAGTTTGAATCAAATTGTTAGGGGCTTCTTCATCGAAGCGTCCGCGGGACAGCGCGAAAGACCGCTGACCCTGTCAGGCACTGTTGCCTAGCTGCACAGCCATAGCTTGTGGCAGGTCTCGGCCACCATGTGAGCCGGCGGCACAAGGCGATCGGGGTTGACCGGCGCATCATCCTCCGCCCGACGAACCTTTTCTTCAAGCAGCGTGCGAAGCGCCGCTGGCTGCACGCGATCGCGTTCCATCACGAGCTTGATCATCGGATCGCTCAAAAGCTCATCCAGGGTGTTGATTCTGTCGTTCATCCGTCGCCTCCTCGACCGCCGACCCGCAACCAATAGATAGGTGGCAATGATGGCTCGCCAATGACGCTTTGCCGGCTATCTCGTGTCCCGGATGAAAAAAATTGGGCACGCACCCTTGCCTTCTCCCCTTGTGGGAGAAGGTGGCCTCGCGAAGCGAGGTCGGATGAGGGGTGTTCCAGCTTGGCACCGACAGCGCTCCGGCCAGCACCCCTCAACCGTCTTGGCGCTGCGCGCCAATCCACCTTCTCCCACAAGGGGAGAAGGTTAAGCGGGCGGCGGGGCGCCTTCATATTGCGGCAGGCCGTCGTCGAGCTGCACCCAGGGCTGCTTCGAGGCGGTCCACATATGCATCTGCGGCTTGAATATCGAGGGATCGTCGAGCGAGCCTGACGTGACGCCGATGATGCCGGCGGAATCGCGGCGGGAAAACAGCGTCGTGCCGCAGCCCGGGCAAAAGCCGCGCTTGAGATCGGGCGAGGAATTCACCAATGCCACCGGTCCTTCTGTCGTCACGTCGTCGATGCGGAACAGCACGCGGGCGTTGAAGGCCGCGCCCAGCGCCTTCTGGCAAAGCCGGCAATGGCAGACGCGCTCGTTGATCGGCGCCGCATCAGTGCGGTAGCGCACGGCCCCGCACAGGCAGCCGCCTTGATATTTCGCCATTGCCTGAGCCCCTCTTTCCTAGGATTGACGGCAAGGTAGCTGCCGGCATAGCAGCGTCAATTGAAAAGCTTTGATGGCGCCATCTCTTGGCGTGATGCGACCGACGAGACTCGTGGTGCGGTTTCAGCAGCCGCTCTGCTGTTCTGGTCAGGCGTAACGCGCAACGAGCGTCGCCGGCCATCTCGCGGGAGACAGCAGGCAAGCGATTGTCAGGCGATCAGTTCGTTTCGCTGACGATCTCGTCCCAGGTCTTGACCTTGGTCTCGCCATTGAGGAAGGGCAGCGCGGCGGCCACCAGTTCCGGCGCGAAGAACACGTCGTAGTGGGTGCGGTTCGGCAGGATGGCCAGGCGGTTCTGTGACAGGTTCTCGCGCATCCAGCCGGCGTCCTTCAGTCCGCCGCCGAGCATCTGATAGAACTTGATCTCGTGCTCTGGCCGGTACATGTCGCTGTCGCCGAAAGCCAGCATGACGGGCATCTTCAGCTTCGGGACGTCGGTGGAATAATCGTAGTCCTTGCGCATATAGGCGCCGAGCTGATCGAGCAGCTTCGGGAAATCCTGCGGATGCGGCGCGACCGCCACGTAGGATTTGTACATCGGCGTCTCCTTCATCATGTCGGCCATCGCCGCGCCAACCTGCGCCTGCTGGCCGCGCATCTCGGGATAGAAACCGTCGGCGGCATAGCCGGTCGAGACCAGGACCAGCCGGCGCACTGCCTCGGGATGCTGGACGGCCATGCGGAAGGCGACGCCGCCGCCCAGCGAATAACCCATGACATCGACCTGCTCATAGCCGAGCGCCTTGACGATCGCCGCCATGTCGTCGCCCATCGCTTCCAAGCTCAATGGCCGGTCGCCGAGCGCGGTGCGGCCGTGGCCATGCAGGTCGACGCCGATGACGGCGCGGTTTTCGGCAAGCTTCGGCAGGATCGGCGCGAACATATCGGTCGTGCCGAGACCACCATGCAGCAGAAGCAGCGGCTCACCCTTGCCGTAGACGGCGTAATAGTAGTTCAGGCCGTTGATCGGCAGCAGGCCGGATTTCGCCGGGTGCGGCATTGCTCTCGTTTCAGCGGTCATGGCGGGCTTTGCCTCCTCGGCCATGGTGGGGGCCGGCGCGGCGAAGAGCGCTGCGGCCGAGGCGAAAATGGCGAAAAACATCGATCTGGACATGTCGGTCTCCTTGCGTCCGCTGATATCAAAGCCGTTTGGCCAGTTCTTCGAGCTGGTCGGCGCACTGGCCCCAACCCTCGTGAAAGCCCATCTTCTCGTGCTCTTCGCGGTCAGTGACGGACCAATGCGCAACCCGGGCGATGTAGCGGGTCTTGCCCTCGCCCTCATCCTCGAAGGTCAGCACGACCGTCATGAACGGTTTTTCGGACGGCTCCCACGCCTTCGTATAGGCGTCGGTGAGAACGATCTTCTTGCCCGGCACGACTTCGAGGAAGATGCCGGGATTCGGGAATTCATTGCCGTCGGGACCCGCCATGACAACTAGGCTGGAGCCGCCGGTGCGCACATCCATTTCGGCGCGCGGCGTCGTCCACGGCTTTGGCGCGAACCATTGCGTCACGAGCTTCGGCTCGGTCCAGCAGCGGTAAACGTTCTCGCGCGGCGCATCGATGATGCGGGCAAGAACCAGTTCACGGTCCGAGCTGGGGGCGATATCGAGCTTGGTGGTCATGATGGTCTCCTCACTGCTTGCAAAAGAGTTGGCTTGAATGCCGGTTTCCGTCTCAAGGACGAGCGGGCAACGCGCAGCCCGACACGGGTCTCGCGAAAAACTTCGCCAGGCCGACTCCGGCGAACGCCGAATGAGAGCTTAGTGGCGCTTGGCTTGCACCAGATAGGCGTCGATGTCGGTCTCGCCGAGCCACTTCGCCGCTTCCAGCCGGTGCAGGCCTTCGACCAGGATATGGCGCTTGCCGTCATGGCGCACCTGGATCGGGGTCTTCATGCCGTTTTCCAGAATGTCCTCGGCCAGATGCCGGACGGTTTCGGGATGCAGTGTCTTCTTGCGCGCGGTCGGCACGTAGATGTCGTCCACCCTGACCTTTTGCACTCTCAGCATGTCGGCTCCTGTGGCGGAAAAGGCCGCCCTTTGTGAGATAATCTGTTTGGCAGGCAAGGCCAAGGCCGGCTGTGAGCTATCGCTGGCCCGATCGTTTCCAATTGACGGTTGGCCGCCAGATGGTCGAAATGACGCGTTCGACCCTTCACAGGCGTTCATGACCAAGCTTCCTACCGAATTCCCCGATTTCGGACTGACGCCCCACCAGCGCCGGCAAGCCGTGCGCGGCCACTATTACGAGTGGCCGGGGATGGATGGCGAACACGGCGAGATCTGGTGCTACAGTGATCGTTTTTCATACCGCCGGAGCGAGATGGTGGTGCTGCATGTCAGCTCGACGGCGTCCAGCTGCAGCATGTCGATCGTCCGCGACGGCGGCACCGAAACTAAAATGTTCGACAAGGCTGGGATCGCGGCGCGCTGGCAGGATACACCCGACCAATGTTCGGTCGTGGGCTGCGGCTGGGATGCGTCGTTTGAATTCCGCGTCGGCGACGACTGGCCGTCCGGAGCCTACCGCGTCACGCTGACGGCGGACGGCCGCGACGGCAAGCCGATCCGCTGCCACCATCTTTTCATCGTCGGCCCGCAGCCCGGCAAGAAACGCGGTCGTGTGCTGCAGGTTGCAGCCACCGGCACCTGGCTTGCCTACAACACGTGGGGCGGCTCCAATCATTACGAAGGCATCACCGGTCCGAACCGCGACCAGTATGCCTCAATGGTGTCGACGCAGCGGCCATGGTGCCGCGGCTTTGTCGTTCTGCCGAAGGAGGCGCCACGTGTGCCGCTCGAGGTCGCCGTGCCGCCCAAAACCGTGCCGCGCTATCCGCATATGGAATGGGCCTTCGCCACCGGCCATTCGAAGAAATATGCCTCGTCCGGCTGGGCAAGCTATGACAGCCACTTCTTTCGATTTGCCGAGCGCGCCGGCTATGCCGCCGACCTTGCCAGCCAGCACGAACTGCATTTCTCGCCCGAAATCCTCGACGGCTATGACTGCGTCGTCTTCGTCGGACATGACGAATACTGGACCTGGGAGATGCGCGACGCGGTCGACGCCTACGTCGAGCGCGGCGGCCATGCGGCGCGCTTCGCCGGCAATTTCATGTGGCAGACGCGGCTGGAGGACGAGGGCCGCCGGCAGGTCTGCTACAAATACCGCGCCCGCGCCGAGGATCCGGCCTATCGGAGCGGCGACGTGACCCGCGCCACCAATTCCTGGGAAGCACCTGAGATTGGCCGGCCGGGTGCCGCGACCTTCGGGCTCAATGCGACGAGGGGCCTCTATGCCGGCTGGGGCGGTTGCGCGCCGCGCGGCGTGCGCGGCTTTCCGATCTACCGGCCGGAGCACTGGGCGTTCGCCGGCACAGGCATCTACTATGGCGACCTGCTCGGCGCCGACAGCCATGTCTATGGCTATGAGGTCGACGGGCTCGATCACGAAATCCGCGGCGGCCTGCCCTACCCCACGCCCGACAGCGGCGCACCCGATGGGCTGCAAATTCTCGCCGTCGGCATGGCCAGCCAGGTCGAGGAGAGCACCGACATTGCGTTCGAGGACCAGTTTCTCGGCGATGCCGACGGCCGCTTTTCCGCCGAGACGCTGTTCGGCGACGCGAGTGACGCCAATCTCGACAAGGTCAAACACAGCAACGGCATGATCGTCAATTTCCCGCGCGGCAAGGGCGAGGTATTCCACGCCGGAAGCTGCGAATGGGTCGCCGGCCTGCTAAGGCAGGACGCGATGGTCGAGCGCGTCACCAAAAATGTTCTCGACCGCTATCTTGGAAAGTCCTGACATGCTGAAATCCCAGAGCCCTGCCCCGGGCACCGAAACGCGCCCGCCGTCGTATCTGTTCTATTTGTCCAACCTGCGCCGGCCGCTGGTTGATCGCGCCGAAGGCATTTACATCTGGACGCAGGACGGCCGCCGTTTCATCGACGGATCGAGCGGACCGATGGTCGCCAATATCGGTCATTCCAACCGCAACGTGCTCGACGCGATGAAGCGGCAGATGGACCGCGCCACCTTCGCCTACCGGCTGCATTTCGAAAACGAGCCGGCCGAGGAGTTCGCGCGGCTATTGGCGACCAAACTCCCCGAAGGGATGGACCGCATCTTTTTCGTCTCGGGCGGCTCGGAAGCGACGGAATCTTGTATCAAGCTTGCCCGGCAATGGGCTGTCGCCACCGGCCAGCCCAAGCGCTGGAAAGTGATCACGCGCTTTCCCTCCTATCATGGCGGCACGCTTGGTTCGCTGTCCGTCACCGGCGACGATGCGCTGGCCGAAACTTTCGCCCCGATGATGCAGGTCATGCCAACCGTGCCGGCACCGGCCGCATGGCGCGATCGTGACAATCTCTCGCTGGAACAGCGCGGCATCCGCTACGCAGACATGCTGGAGGAGAAAATCCTGGCCGAGGGACCGGAAAGCGTCCTCGCCTTCATCATGGAGCCGGTCGGCGGCGCTGCCACCGCGGCGCTGGTGGCGCCGGACAGCTATTATCCGCGCATCCGCGAAATCTGCGACCGCTACGGCATCCTGCTCATCCATGACGAAGTGATGAGCGGTGCGGGCCGCACTGGAAAATTCCTCGGCGGTGACCACTGGAATTGCAAGCCCGACATTGTCGCGCTGTCGAAGGGGCTGGGCTCTGGCTACGCGCCGCTCGGCGCGCTGGCGGCACCGATGCGGCTGGTGCAGCCGGTGCTCGCATCAGGCGGCTTCCAGCATGGCCATACCTATGCCGGCAATCCGCTCGCCTGCGCCGCCGGGCTCGCTGTGCTTGGCGAGATGGATCGTCTCGGCCTGATCGCCAATGCGGCTGACATGGGCGACCTTTTGATGGGCGAGTTGAAGGGGTTGGCCAAGCGCTTTCCGTTCATCGCCGATGTGCGTGGCAAGGGCCTGCTCCTAGGTGCCGAGATGGTCGCCGACCCCGATACGCTGAGGCCGATCGCGCCGGCGAAGAAGGCCACCCAGCGCCTGCTCGATCTCGCCTATGAGCGCGGCCTGATCATCTATGGCCGAAAGGTCAAGGGCGGCGTCGACGGCGACAATTTCATGGTGGCGCCGCCGATGATCGTCACCAGGGAACAGATCGGCGAGATCATCGCCATCATTGGCGACTCCCTGCAGGTGCTGGCCGGCGAGCTCGACCTGCCGGTCGAAGGCTGAAAAATGGCGCCGCGAAAAGTCATCATCACCTGCGCCATCACCGGGTCGGTGCACACGCCGTCAATGTCGCCGCATCTGCCGGTGACGCCGGACCAGATCGCCGCAGACGCAATCGCAGCCGCCGAAGCCGGTGCCTCGATCCTGCATCTTCACGCCCGCGACCCGAAGGACGGGCGGCCAACGGCCGATCCCGATGTGTTCATGCAGTTCCTGCCGCGTATCAAGCAGGCGACCGATGCGGTGATCAACATCACCACCGGCGGCTCCTCGCTGATGACGCTCGACCAGCGTCTGGCCGCACCGCTCAGGGCAGAGCCCGAAATGTGCTCGCTCAACATGGGCTCGATGAATTTCGCGCTGTTCCCGATGCTCGACCGGCCAAGAGAGTGGCAGCACGAGTGGGAGCCCAAGCTGCTGGAGGCAACCCGCGACACGATCTTCAAGAACACCTTTGCCGACATGGAGACCGTGCTCGAAAGACTTGGAAAGGGCTGCGGCACACGTTTCGAATTCGAATGCTACGATGTCGGCCATCTCTATTCGCTGGCGCATTTTCGCGACCGGGGGCTGGTGTCGGGACCCATGTTCATCCAGTTCGTGTTCGGCATACTGGGCGGCATCGGCGCCGACCCCGACAATCTGGTGCATATGAAGCGCATCGCCGACAAACTGTTCGGCGACAGCTACCAGTTTTCGGTGCTGGCTGCCGGACGCCACCAGATGCCGATGATCTCGATTGCGGCGGCGATGGGCGGCAATGTTCGCGTCGGGCTGGAGGACAGCCTCTACGACGGCCGCCAGCTGGCAAAATCCAATGCCGACCAGGTGCGGCGTATCCGCAGCGTGCTCGACGGGCTGTCGCTGGACGTCGCCACGCCCACTGAGGCGCGCGAGATGCTGGCGCTCAAGGGTGGCGATAGGGTAGCGTTCTGAGATGGTTGCTTTCACTCCCCTCTTGCCGCCTCGCTTGTCGTGACAATTGCCAATCCAGCCTCCAAAAACATCATCATCCGGCCCGGCACCGTCGAGGACGTTGAAACCATCCATGCCGCGATCCTGCGGCTTGGCGCCCATATCGGCGCGCCCGAGGAAATCACTTCTACGGCCGAAGACCTCCGCACCTATGGGTTTGGCGAAAAACCTGCCTTCTCGACGCTGATTGCGGAGGTCGGCGGCGAGTTCGCCGGCCTGTGCCTGCATTTCCCGATCTTCTCGACCTGGATGGGGCGGCCCGGCGTCTATGTGCAGGACCTCTATGTCGAAGACCGGTTTCGCGGCCGCAAGATCGGTGAACGTCTTCTGCGGCGTGCCGCGGCGCAATGCCGGAAGGACGGCGGCGCCTACCTCAGACTGTCCGTCGACACCGACAATGAAACCGCCAAGGCCTTCTACGAAAGGCTAGGCATTGCCTGGTCGAGCTACGAGCAGGTGCAGAAGATCGTCGGCGACGCGTTCTACGCCTTCGCCGATACGCCCGAGGATGAGGAGCCAAGATGAAAGCCTTCTATGCCGAAGAACAGAAGCACCACGATCCCAAGGCGTTCCTCTCCAGCGGCGCCCAAAAGCCCAATCCGGAAAAACCGGAACGCGTCAAACGGCTGCTCGCCGGCGCAAAGGCCGTCGGCTGCACGATCGAACGGCCGAAAAATCACGGGCTTGGCCCGGTTGCTGCGGTGCATACGCCCGAATATCTCGATTTTCTCGAGCACATTTTCGCGCGCTGGCAGCGCATCGAGGGCGCTTCGGCGGAAGTGATCCCCAACATTCACCCGATCGCGCGAAACGGCTCCTATCCGGCCTCGGCGGTCGGCCAGGCCGGCTACCACATGGCCGACACGGCTTGCCCGATCTCCGGTGAGACCTGGCGGAGCGCGCTGTGGAGCGCCTGGAGCGCGGTCGAAGCCGCTGAGGTTGTCATGGCGGGCGCGCCGGCCGCCTATGCGCTGTGCCGACCGCCGGGCCATCACGCCTTTGCCGATGTCGCCGGCGGCTTCTGCTTCATCAACAATTCAGCGGTCGCGGCACAGGCGCTCCGGAAGAATGCAGCGCGGGTGGCGATCCTCGACGTCGACCTGCATCACGGCAACGGCACGCAAGGCGTTTTCTATGTGCGGCCGGACGTGCTCACCGTCTCGCTGCATGCCGATCCGGCGCGTTTCTATCCATTCTTCTGGGGCCATGCCGACGAGCGCGGCGAAGGGCTAGGCCTCGGCTACAATCTCAACCTGCCGCTGCCACGCAAATCCGGCGATGCGGCGTTTCTCGAAGCGCTGGACGTGGCTTTCCAGCGCATTCGCGCCTTTGCGCCCGAAGCACTTGTGGTGGCGCTCGGCCTCGACGCCTTCGAGGGCGATCCGTTCGGCGGGCTATCGGTGACGACACCGGGCTTCTCGCGCATCGGCGAGGCCATCGCCGGGCTCGGCCTGCCGACGGTCATCGTGCAGGAAGGCGGCTATCTCTGCGACGAACTCGGCGACAACCTTACTGCGTTCCTCACCGGCTTCGGTGGCGGCAGGAAGCGGTGATATCAGCCGAATGTCGCGTCAGCATCGCTCCTGTCGCAGCATGGCGATGACACGGTGCACGCTCTCCAGCGTCTCTTCGATCTCGGCCGCCGTATTGTAGTGAGCGATGCCGATGCGCACGACGCCCTGCTCGGCCGGGATGCCGAGCTGGTGGACGATCTCCCAAGCATAGTTGTGGCCGGACCACAGGAAGATGTTTTCCGCATTCATCTGCCGCACGATCGTTTCCGGCACGATACCGTCGACGGTGAAAGAGACCGTCGGCACGCGCTCTCCGACACGCGCCGGATCGGTGATGCCGTGGACGACCAGGCCTGAAATAGCCGAAAGCCCGTCGATCAACCTTTGAGTCAACGGGTTTTCGTAAGCTATTGATGCTTCGAACGCCTTGGCGATCCTGGCGCGGCGTGAACTGCCGTCGCCTGCTGCAATTCCCAGCTCTGCAAAGTAATCGACCGCGGCCGTCAGTCCGGCCATCAGCTCGATCTGCGGCGTGCCGAGTTCGAACCGTTCCGGCAGGGCGTCGGACGAACAGCGGCATTTGTACGGTTTCAGGGCATCGATGACATCCAGCCTGCCCCACAATATTCCCACATGCGGGCCGAAGAATTTATAGGCCGAGCAGATCAGGAAATCGCAGCCGAGATCCCTGACGTCGATCAGGCCGTGCGGCGCGAACTGCACGGCGTCGACATAGACCAGCGCACCGGTCTGCTTGGCAATGCCGGTCAGCGCCTTCACCCGGTTGATCGAGCCGGTCAGATTGCTGGCATAATTCAAGGCGACCAGTCGCGTCCTGTCGGTGAGCAATGCGGCAAGCGCCGCCTCCTCGATCTGCCAACTCTGCTCGTCGAAAGCCAGCCAGCGCACGACAAGACCAACGTCTTCAGCCAGCTGCAGCCACGGCGATACGTTGCCCTCGTGATCCATGCGGGTGAGGATGATCTCGTCGCCCGGTTTCATCGTGCGGCCGAGCGTGCGCGACATGTGATAGGTCAGCGTCGTCATGTTGGCGCCGATGATGATGTCCTGCAGGCTTGCAGCCCCCAGGAAATCGGCCATCGCCGCATGGGCGTCGTCGACAACCTGTTGCGCCGCGATCGTGGTTTCGAAGAAGCCGCCGAGATTGGCGTTGGTGGTCAGCAGGCAGCGCGACACCGCGTCGGCAACCGCTTGCGGCACCTGCGTGCCAGCAGGGTTGTCGAGATAGATGCGGCGACGGCCCTTATCGGTCAGCGACAGTGCCGGAAATTTCTCACGCACGACCTCGATTGGAAAATTCACTTTTTTCTCCCCCTATTGTAATTATTGGGTAATCACACTTTACAGAGCCGGAAGTCTGCTCACGGACACGGGTTACCGACACGCTGGTGGATTGCATCGACCGCCTTCTGCATGTCCTCGGTCCAGACGACATCGGCGGAAGACAGCGCCATTTCGAGCTGGGAAAGGGTCGTCGCGCCGATGATGCTCGAGGCGACGAAAGGCCGGCTCGTGACATAGGCGTTGGCAAACAAAGCCGGCTCCATGCCGAAAGAGCGCGCCAGCTCGTTGTACTCAAGTTGCGCTTCCGCGGCGTTCGGGGCCTCGTAGCGCTGGCCGCGATTGAAAAGCTGCGAGCGCGAGCCCAGCGGCCGTGCGCCATGATCGTATTTGCCGGTCAGGTAGCCTTGTCCCAGCGGCGAATAGGCGAGCAGGGAAACCTGTTCGCGCTCGCAGACTTCGGCGAGATTCACCTCGAAGCTGCGGTTGACGAAATTATAGGCGTTCTGCAGCGACACCAGGCGCGGACCGGCGCCCTTGTCGGCTTCGGCGACGAACCGCATGACGCCCCAGGAACTTTCGTTCGACAGGCCGAAATGGCGGATTTTTCCTGCCTTCACCAATTCGTCGAAGACGGCGAGCGTCTCCGCGATCGGCGTCTCGCCGGCCGGCGCGCCAACGGAATCGGCCCGTGGCGCCACGGCGCCGATACGGTTCGGGTTGGCACCCCACGGCACGTCCCGTTCCGGCCAATGGATCTGATAGAGATCGAGATAGTCGGTGTTGAGCCTGGTCAGCGATTTTTCGACGGCATCGAAAATGTCGGCGCGCACCAGCTTCGACGGGCGCCCGCCGCGGAACCATGCATTGGCGGTGCGGCCAACCACTTTCGAGGCGAGAATCACTTGATCGCGGTTGCCCCGAGCTTTCATCCAGCTGCCGATGATCTTCTCGGTCCAGCCTTGCGTCTCCGCCTTGGGCGGGATCGGGTAAAGCTCGGCAGTGTCGATGAAGTTGACGCCGCGCGAAAAGGCCAGATCCATCTGGGCGTGGCCGTCCACTTCGGTGTTCTGCTGGCCCCAGGTCATCGATCCCAAGCAAATCTGGGAAACAAGAAGATCGGTCCGACCGAGGCGGCGTTTGTGCATGGAATTTTTCTCCGTCGGGAAAGCATTGCGCGACTGCGCGGGAGGAAGCCGCAGCATATAGGAAGGCGCGGGCTGTCTCCAAGCCCACCGCCAATCGACCGGCGACTTTTCCGTGAAATCCAGCCAAATGCAGCAGCCAACAAAAAGCCGGACTGCATTCTCATGCAGTCCGGAATTTCGCCAGGAATGGCGAGGAAAAACCGGCCCTGTGCCAGCGTTCAGCTATACGGTTAGCCCGCGCCGGAAGTTTCACCGGTCAAGTCGATTGTGATAAAAAAGCCTGCGCAGCATGGCTGCCATGCAAATGCTGCACTGCACAATTGTCATGATTTGCCTATATTGCGACTCGGGGAGGACCAACCAGGGGCTTGAATCATGGGTTTCCTCACTGAAATGTTCGCCCGTCCGCGTCCGCAGGAACGTCTGCGCTACCGCGCGGCTCTGGCGCTGCTTCATTCGATGAGCAATGCCGACCGTGCGGATATCGGCATCAAACCAGCCGACTTCCCGCGCGTCGCCCGCGAAATGTCCTCACACAAGCCAGATCGTACGATATCCCGGCTCGACCGGGATATCTCCTCGCCATTCTTCAACGCGATCCCATGAAAATCGCTTTGCTCAGCGGCACGCCATTGTGGCGCAGGATGTCGTAGGCGGTGGTCAGGTGGAAATAGAAATTGGGCATGGCGAGATGCAGCAGATACTCCATGCCGGCCATCGAGAATTCGCGCTGGCCAAGCTTCAGCTCGATCATTCTGTCATCGGAGCCATCGAATTCGGCAGCGGAGAACGTCGCCAGAAGATCGAGGGTCTTGGTGATACGCGCCTGGAGATCGGCAAAGCTCGCCTCGGTGTCCTCGTATTTGGGCACCTCGCGGCCGGCGAGCCGCGATGGAGCGCCCTTGGCGTGGTCGGTGGCGATCTGCACCTGTCTCGTCAGCGCGTACATGTCCGGCGCCAGCCTCGACGTCAAAAACACCTGCGGATCGATCTTCCGGTCGAGCGCATTCTGCTCGGCGATGCTCAGCACGTTGGATAGCGCCTTCAACCTGGCCGAAAACACCGGCACAGACGCTTCGTACATCGATATGGTCACGTGAATCTCCTATCCGGCGGGAACGCCGACGGCGGGACGTAGCGCCTTCGCAGCCGATTCTTCAAGCGTCACCACGTCGCCGCAATCGGTATGATAGGATTTCCCATCTGGTGGAGATTCCCGATGAGAAGCGCCCTTTTCGCAGCGACCGCTTTTTTCTCCCTGGCCGTGACAGGCCAGCCAGTGCTCGCCGCCGAAGCGCCCTATGTCGATGACAGGTCGGACGCCGAAGCGGTCATCCGCTCGCTCTACAGTGCCATCAACCGGCAAGAATTCGCGCGCGCCTGGGACTATTTCGGCGACACCAAGCCGGCCAAGGATTTCGACGCGTTCGTCAAGGGCTATGACGGCACCGAAAGGGTCGACGTCAAAACCGGCGCCGTATCGGACGACGGTGCGGCCGGCAGCATCTATTACAATGTTCCGGTTGCCATCCGGGCGACGGCCAAGGACGGCAGCGAAAATATCTTTGCCGGTTGCTACACGTTGCGGCAGGTCAATGCCCAGATCCAGGAGCCGCCATTTCGCCCGATCTTCATCGACAAGGGCGCGCTGAAGCCGTCGAAGGCCAATTTCGAGGACGCGGTGCCGGAAAGCTGCGGCGACGGACCACCGCCGCCGAAGAAGGATGCGGCGCTGGAGCAGGCCAAGAAGGCGTTTGCGGCGACCTATGGCGAACAATGCGACAAGGAAATGCCTGGCGGCGAGCCTTTGGGAGAGCCGGATGCCTACTCCCTCCGCTACAAGGATGCCGGCGCCGAGGCCGACGAGCCAGAACGCGAGACGCGGCTATTCCGCTTCTTCTGCTCGATGGCTGCCTACAATGAGAGTGCCGTCTACTACATCGCGGATGATGTATCCGGTGTCCGGCAGTTGCAGTTCGCCTCGCCGGAGCTCGATATCCACTATGAGAACAACGATAGCGAGGGTAAGGTCGAGGCGATCAACGTCATCGGCTTCGAGACCGACGACCAGCTGGTCAATTCCGCATATGACGACGCCACCAAGACGATCTCGTCCCTCAACAAGTGGCGCGGCGTCGGTGACGCCTCGTCAGCCGGGACCTATCTGTTTCGCAACGGCAATTTCTCGCTGGTGCAGTACGATGTCGACGCCTCCTATGACGGCGAGATCAACCCGCAGACGGTGGTGGACTACAACACCGCGCCTTAAGGGGCCTTCGACAGCATCCAGTTGAGCGTGCCGCGCCAGTCGGTCATGCGGATCGGCGTGCCGTGCGTGCCGGTCTCGAAGCGGACAAAGCGGGCCGGATAAGTTTTCGATTTGGCCAGTATCGAACGGAAGAAGGCTTCCTGTTTCTCGACTGGAAACACCGGGTCCTTGCTGCCCTGGCCAAAGAAAACCGGAACGCGGCGCTTGAAGGCGGGGCTGGAGAAGAAAGTTTCATCCCACAGCGAGCCGAGCAGCAGCAACCCGTCGATGCGGCCGCCCATATCCTTGCGGGCGGCCAGCTTCCAGCACAATGTGCCGCCCATCGAGCCGCAGGCAACGAAGATTTTCGCGGCCGGCGACTGTTCGGCATAGTGGCCGATCAGCGCGGCGATTTGGGCAGCACCCGTGTCGCCGAAATCGGAGAAATCCGGGCTGAGATAGAGGCCGCCATTGCCGGCCATCAGGTTCTTGATGCGGTTGAAATTGCCACCGAAGGTGAAGTCGTCGACGCCCTGCTTGCGGCTGCCGCCCTGCCCGTGCAGGTAAAGCAAGATGATCGAGGCGCCTTGCGTGCGGCCGACGGCGACGTGGCGGACAGTGCCGGCGTCGGTCTTCAGCAGCAGATCCTGCTGCACCTTGCGCACACTGGTGTCGACATACTGCGCCTGCGCGCGGCGCTCCGGTATTTCGTCGCGGGCGTTGATATCGCGCAGTTCACGATAGTCGATGACCGTATAGGCGCCGTTGTTTGAGGACGAGAGGATGGCCGGATAAGCGAACAGATCGTCCTTGAAGGGCTTCAATTCGATGGCATCGGCGTAAGCGGCGAAGGAAAACAAGAAAAACATCGAAATCAGCAGGGCGCAGGCCCCCCTCTGGCCTGCCGGCCATCTCCCCCTCAAGGGGGGAGATTGAATATCGCGCCAGCTTTCGCCAATCGTCGGCCTTATAAAGTGAGGGCCGGCATCGACGCTGCCAATCTCCCCCCTTGAGGGGGAGATGGCCGGCAGGCCAGAGGGGGGTAGGACGGTACGAATAGCCATGCCCCCAGGCTTCGTTTTTGGGCTTCGGTTTGTCAATCCTGCAGCACGCCGCCGGCACCTTCCAGAGCCTCGCGGGTGTCGACATCGATGGACGCCCCCTTGCCGATCTCGACATCGACGACATCAAGCCCTTCGGCCTCGACCAGATGGCGTGCGCCGGTATCGCCTTCGAGATGAGCGATCGCCGCAAACAGCGAGCGCGGCAACAGCACCGGATTGCCGCGCTTTCCCTCATGCGAGGCACGCACGACCGATCGGCCCTCGGACTTGCGGAATGCGTCGATCAGCCTGTCGAGGTCGGCCGACGAAACGCCCGGCATGTCGCCGAGAACGATCATGGCGCCGGCGGCTTCGCCGCTGACCCGCGCGATGCCGGCCTTCAGCGATGAAGACAGGCCGTCAGCGAAATCCGGATTGTCGGCGAAGGTCACGTCGAGGCCCGACAATACCGTCCGCACCCGCTCGCGCTGATGGCCGGTGACGACGATTGTATCAGAGGCTTTCGAGTCGAGCGCGCGCTCGGCGGTGCGGCGCACCAGCGGCTTGCCGTCGAACAGCGCCAGCAGCTTGTTCGGGCCGCCCATTCGGCTGGAGCGGCCAGCGGCCAGCAGCACGACATCGACCTTCAATTCGGCCCTGGCCGGCAGCGGCTCGCGCGGCTGCGGCCGCGTCGGGATTTCCATCAACAGACCACCGACCCCCATGCCGGCAATATCCTTGGCCGTCACCTCGAGACCGGCGATCAGCCGGTCGAGAACCCAGTCGAAGCCATTTTCCTTAGGGCTGCGGGCGCAGCCAGGCGCACCGATAATGCGCTTGCCGCCAAGCGTGCCGAGCACCAGCAGATTGCCGGGATCGACCGGCATGCCGGCGCGGATGACGATGCCGCCGGCCTTCTCGATCGCCGCCGGGACGACGTCGCCAAAATCGCTCATCGCCGAAGCGCCGAAGATCACCACCATGTCGTTGTCGCGCGCCAGCGAGGCCGCAGCTTCCGCAACGGGGCCAATTTCATGCGGCGTGCGGCGCTCCGCCGTCAGCCGGCCGCCGGAACGCGCCAGGCGGGCTTCGGTGACACGCAAAGTCTTGTCGAGCACGCTCGGCTTGATGCCGGGCAGAACCGTCTGGATGACGCCGACACGCACCGGCTGATAGGCATTGACGGCGATGATCTCGCCGCCGGCGCAGATTTTTGTCACGGCATCGACCAAGACCGAGGCAACGGCAAAGGGAATGATCTTCACCGTCGCGACCATCTGGCCCTTTTCGACCGGCGCGTGCTGCGCCAAGGTGGCGATGGTGATGGTCGGATCGACGGCGTTGATGGCGTCGATCATCGCCGCATCGACGGTGAAGATGCCGGCCGCTTGAGCATGGAGATTGACCCGTCCGGTCGCAGCAGGCTTAGCCTCAATGTTGCGGTGGATCATGCTTTCGGCGATTTTTTCGGCGGCAGCGTCCTCGCTTAAATCGTCGGGAGCAAGAACAGCCGCGACAACCTCCGAAATCCCTGCTGCCCTGAGCAAAGACACATCGTCGGCGCTCAGCTTGTGCGCCTTGCGGAAGCGCCGTTCTCCGGCCGTGGTGGCATGCGCCAGCACCGCACCCTCGGCCGTGTCGATCGGGATCGGGCCGAATTTCACGCCACCGCATCCTTGGCTTCGAGGCCACGCGAGCGAAAGGCGTGGATCGCCTGTGCCAGCACCGCTACCGCGATCTCGGCCGGGCTCGCGGCGCCGATGTCCAAGCCGATCGGCGCGTGGATGCGGGCGATCTGGTCGGCGGTCGCGCCCAATGCCAGCAGGCGTTCGACGCGCTTAGCATGGGTCTTGCGGCTGCCGAGCGCCCCGACATAGAAGCAGTTGGCGTCGAGCGCCGCCTTCAGAGCGAAGTCATCGATCTTCGGATCATGGGTGACGGCGGCCAGCGCCGTATAGCTGTCGAGCGGCTGGCGTTTCAGGATGTCCTCCGGCCATTCGGCATGCAGCGCCACATCGGGAAAGCGGTCTGCTGTGGCAAAGGCCGTGCGCGGATCGACGATCTCGACGGGATAGCCGGCGATCTTGGCCATCGGTGCCAGTGCCTGGCTGATATGAACGGCGCCGATCACCAACAGGCGCGGCTGCGGCAGATAGGCATTGAGGAAGAAGGTTCGTCCTTCCGCCTCGACCGACCCGGAATTGCCTGATCGAAACGCCTTGGCAATTGCAGCGCCCAATTCGCCGGCAACCTGATCGCCTTCGCGCACGATGCGATCGCGGCCGTCACCGAGATCGGTGACCAGGATCGCCGCGCGGCGGGCGCGGCGTTCGGCGTTCAGCGTCTTTAAGGCGAATGGATCCATCAAAAGATCTCTTGTTTGAGCATGATCTTGTCCGAAAACCGGTTCCCACTTTTCGCTGACGCGGACCTTCGGTTCGGGATCATGCTTCTAACCCAACCGCTCGACATAGACCTTGATGCGCCCACCACAGGACAGGCCGACCTGCCAGGCGGTTTCGTCGGCGACGCCGAACTCCAGCATCTTAGCCTTGCCGCTGTCGATGACGTCGACCGCCTCGGTCACCACCGCGCCTTCGACGCAGCCGCCAGAGACGGAGCCGTGGAAATTGCCGTCCGCGTCGATGACAAGATGGCTGCCGACCGGACGCGGCGCCGAGCCCCAGGTCTCGACCACAGTGGCAATGGCGACATGCTTGCCGTCCTTCATCCAGCCTTCCGCGATGATCAGCGGATCGCGTGCCTCGTCGAGATAAATACTGCTTTCCATCACCGTTTCTCCCGGAGAAAACATATGGCTATGCGGCGCTTCTCGCGCCACCCTCAATCCATCGGCGTGGGTCGACGGAGCGCGCCGACTTCTTGTCCAGCGACGCGCAGAGGTCGGCGAGCGCATCGAGATTGTGCACCGAGCGGAACTCGTCGACATGCGGCAGCATCGCCTTGACGCCACGGGCGCGGGCCTCGAAGCCGTCAAAGCGCAGCAGCGGGTTCAACCAGATCAGCCGCCGGCAGGATTTGTGCAGACGCTCCATCTCCTCCGACAGGCCGGCAACGTCGTCGCGCTCCAGCCCATCGGTGATCAGGAGAACGACAGCGCCCTGCCCCAGCACACGCCGCGACCACAGCCGGTTGAATTCGGCCAGCGTATCGCCGATGCGGGTGCCGCCCGACCAGTCCTTCACCGTCGCCGAGCAATCGGCGAGTGCCGCGTCGGGATCGCGATGGCGCATCTGCCGCGTCAGATTTGTCAGCCTGGTGCCGAAAACGAAAGCGTGCACGCGCCGGCGCTTTTCGGTCAGCGCATGCAGGAAATGCAGGAAGATGCGCGTGTACTGGCTCATCGAACCGGAAATATCGGCAAGCACGACCAGCGGCGGGTGAACCTCGCGCGGTGACCGGAATTTCGGCAGGATCAGTTCGCCGCCAGTGCGCGCGGCCGAGCGCATCATGGCGCGCGGATCGATGCGGCGGCCATGCGCATTGGATTTGAAGCGCCGTGTCCTGACCATGTCGAAGGGCAGCCGCAACTCGGCGATCGCCTTCTTGGCGTCAGTCATCTCGGCGGCGTTCATCTGGGCAAAATCCTTGCCCCTCAGCACCTCGTTGCCGGAAAAGGTGAAGCGGGCGTCGACCTCGATCTCGGGGATTTCCTGCACCGGCTGGTTCTTCTGATGACCCTCGAACATCGCCTGGCTGACGCGGTTTTCCGCGGCGCGCGGCTTCTGCTTCTCTCTAATGTCGGGCGCCACCGGCGAAAACATCGCCAGCATCTTTTCGATCAGCTCGTGCGATTTCCAGAACAGCCGGAACGTCTCGTCGAAGGTGGGGTGATCCTCATGCCGCGAGACCAGAACGGCATGCAGCGTCCAGTAAAAATCGTCGCGGGAACCGATGCCGGCGAACAGCACCGCCTCGATCGCGTCTTTGACTGAGGCCGGGCCGACCCGCATGCCGGCCTTGCGCAGGGTGCGGGCGAAATAGACGATGTTGTCGGCGATCCGCCCGTCCGGCGTGGCCTCTTTCGGTTCGGGACGCGACGTTGCCATCGCCCTACTCCGCCGCCGAAAGCTCGGCCTTCACCTCGTTGAGGATGCGCCGGCCTTCGCCCTGCTCGATACGGGCAATGTCGTCCTGGTATTTCAGCAGCACGCCGATCGTGTCGGAAACGGTTTCCGGATCGAGCGCCACTTTGTCGAGTTCGGTCAGCGCGCCGGCCCAGTCGATGGTCTCGGCGACACCCGGCACCTTGAACAGCTCAATCTGGCGCAGCTTCTGGATGAACGAAACCACCTCCGCCGACAGCCGGCTGTTGGCCTGCGGCACTTTTCTGCGCACGATCTCCAATTCGCGCTCGGCATTGGGATAATCGACCCAGTGATAGAGGCAACGCCGCTTCAACGCGTCGTGGATCTCGCGGGTGCGGTTGGTGGTGATGATGACGATCGGCGACTCCTCCGCCTTGATCGTGCCGAGTTCGGGCACTGTCACCTGAAAGTCGGAGAGGATCTCGAGCAGGAATGCCTCGAAGGCCTCGTCGGTGCGGTCTAGCTCGTCGATCAGGAAGACCGGAGCGGCGCCCGCCTTGCCGGTCAGCGCGTCGAGCACCGGGCGGCGGATCAGGTATTTTTCGGAAAAGACGTTGCGCTCCATGTCGGAGCGATCGACCTTGCCGGCCGCCTCCTCCATGCGGATCTCGATCATCTGCGCGGCGTAGTTCCACTCGTAGACGGCCGACGAGACATCGAGGCCTTCATAGCATTGCAGGCGGATCAACCGGCGGCCGAGCGCTTGCGCCAGCACCTTGGCGATCTCGGTCTTGCCGACACCGGCCTCGCCTTCGAGGAACAGCGGCCGTTTCATGCGCAGCGATAAAAACAGCACGGTCGCCAACGACCGATCCGCCACATAGTCCGCGCCGGTCAGGAGATCGAGCGTCTCGTCGATCGTCCGCGGCGCGGGACGCGGTTTCAACTCGGTCATGCTCTCTCCGTGAGTGCAACCATACCCGTCACAGAACGTGGTAGTCGCGGTCGTGATAGATCAGCGGCCGCAAATTATCGCCGATGCGCAGGCCTGTCACCTTGCCAAAAAGCACACGGTGGGTGGCCAGATCCTTGATGTCGATCAGTTCGCAGTCGAACACGGCAAGCGCGCCCTTCAACGTCGGCGCACCGGTCGAGATCACGTCCCACTCGCCCAGCGCGAAACGTTCCTCGACCGGCAGGCCTGTGAGACCGGAAAAGCCGACCGCCAACGCCTCCTGGTGCGAAGCCAGCGTGTTCAAGGCGAACTTGCCGTTCCTGACGAACGGCTCGTTCTTGGGATTTTCGCTATTGAGACAAACCAGGATGGTCGGCGGCGTGTCCGAGACCGAACAGGCCGCAATGACCGTCGCACCGCGCCTGCCACTGGGGCCATCGGTGGTGACCACATGGACGTGGCCGGCAAAATGGCTCATCGCGTCGCGATAGGCCTGCGGCCCTATGTCGTTCTTCTTCAGCACCGGCGATTTCCATTGGTTTGAAGCGAGGTGAACCCAACCGTTATATATGGCGGCATATTGCATGCCACAAGCGAAGTGGTTGACATGCATCCTGAATTTCGCGTGTTGCGTGGAAGCTAGCCAGCCTTTAGGTCTTGGCAGGAAGTGGCGCCGGCAAACACGCGACCGGCGCGGAGGAATTCTTCGCTCGCATGCGACCCACGACAACGACAATAGCGGTGCTGGCCTGGCTGTCTCTCGCCGGTGATGCGAACGCTGGAACGTTGCTGGTCGGCGTCGCCGCACCACTGTCCGGACCGTCGGCGATCCTCGGCAAGCAGATCGAGGCGGGCGCCGGCTTGGCGGCAGAGGCGAACGGTGTCCAGCTCAAGATGGTCGACGACGGCTGCACGGCAGATGGCGGGGCTGCCGCAGCCAGGGAATTCGCCGCGGCGAAAGTCGGCGTGGTCGTTGGTTTCCTCTGCACCGAGGCGATCGAGGCGGCGCTGCCCATCCTGAAGGAGGCCAGCATACCCGTCATCACCGTCGGGGTGCGCACCGAAAGCCTGACCGACCGGCGCGCCAAGACCGGCTGGCCGGTCTTTCGTCTCGGGCCGCGCGGCGACGACGAGCGCAACGCCGTCGCCACCATCCTCACACGGCTGTGGCAGAACGAGCTGTTCGCCGTCGTCGACGACGGCACCATCTACGGCCGCGAGATCGCCGAGACGCTTCGGGCGGCAGCCGAACAGGCGGCGCTGAAGCCAGTGTTCGTCGACACGTTCCGGCCGCAGCTCGATAACCAGATCGGACTGATCGGGCGGCTGAGGAAAGCCGGCGCAACGCATGTCTTCGCCGGCGGCGATGGCAGCGACGTCGCCATCATGGGCCGCGACGCCGGCCAGCTCGATGCCGGCATCATTTTTGCCGGAGGCGAAACACTGCGCACACTGCCCGGCGACGTGCCTTATGCCCAGGGCACGCTGATGATCGCGCCGCCCGAATGGGCCGATGTCGCCGACCCCAAGGTGCTGGAGGCGTTTGCCGCCCGAGAGATCGTGTCCGACGGCTACACGCTGCCGGCCTATGCGGCGGTCGAGATCGCCAAGGCGGCCTCGGCGCTGGCGGAAACCTCCAGCAAGCCATTGGCCGATGCGCTCACCGCGCATGACTTCAGCACCGCGATCGGGCCCGTCCGCTTTGACGGCAAGGGCGACTTGACCGAGAACCTCTATCGGGTCTTCCGTTTCAACGGCGTCCGGTTCGTGCCGATCGAGGACCAATGATGTTTCGTACAGGGCCGCGCAATCTCATCACCGATGTCGCCGGCCTGCGTGTCGGCAACGCTTCCGATGCGAGGCTGAAATCCGGGGTGACCACCGTCGTCTGCGACGAACCGGCGGTGGCCGGTGTGCAGATCCTGGGCGGTGCGCCGGGCACTCGCGAGACCGACCTGCTCGAGCCACACAATTCGATCGAGGCGATCCATGCCGTGGTGCTTTCGGGCGGCTCGGCCTTCGGTCTCGATGCCGCCTCCGGCGTGCAGGCGGCGCTGCGCGAAAACGGCGTTGGAGTGGAGGTCGGCGGCTTTCGCGTGCCGATCGTCCCGGCGGCCATCCTGTTCGACCTGCGCAATGGCGGCGACAAGGATTGGGGCCGCTATCCGCCCTATCGCGATCTCGGCTATGAGGCGGCACAGGCTGTCAGCAGCGACTTTCCGCTCGGCACGGTCGGCGCGGGCACCGGTGCTCTGAGTTCCGGCCTCAAGGGCGGCCTCGGATCGGCCTCGACGGTGCTCGACAGCGGCGTCACCATCGGCGCGCTTGCCGCCGTCAACCCGACCGGGTCGGTGACGATCGCCCGTAGCAGGCACTTCTGGGCAGCGCGCTTCGAGATCGGCGACGAGTTCGGCGGGCTTGGCTATCCCTCGCCGATGCCGGAGGACGCGAAAAGGATCCTGCTGAAGTTTCGCGACAAGCATGTTGGGACACGGACGGAGGTCGGCGGCAACACGACCATCGCCGTCATCGCCACGGATGCCGTTCTCACCAAGGCTGCCGCCAAACGCCTGGCGATAT
Source organism: Mesorhizobium sp. M6A.T.Cr.TU.014.01.1.1 (assembly GCF_004022765.1). Taxonomy (NCBI): domain Bacteria; kingdom Pseudomonadati; phylum Pseudomonadota; class Alphaproteobacteria; order Hyphomicrobiales; family Phyllobacteriaceae; genus Mesorhizobium; species Mesorhizobium sp. M6A.T.Cr.TU.014.01.1.1. The sequence continues at coordinate 11,413 of NZ_RZPG01000042.1, read as the reverse complement.
CAGCGCATGACGGCTTCGTCCACGCCATTTGGCCGACACACACGCCGGCCGACGGGGATCTGGTTTTCGCGCTGGCGACCGGCAAGAGCGGCATCGAGCTGGCGCCCAACGACGCCATCGACCTCTACGCAGCGGCCGGCGCCACCATGGCGCGTGCCATCAGCCGCGGCGTCTTTGCCGCGACGCCTGCCAAAGGCGACCTGTTTCCGGTCTGGTCGTCGCGCTGAATGCGCGCTGCCGTAATCAAATGGGCCGTAATCAAATGGCCGTGATCAGGTGGGGTCGGATTTTTCTTCCTCGAAGGTGACCGCGACATCCGAATTTGCCGACAGCCGCACTTTCTGACCCTCGATCTCGGCAACGAGACTGAGCGGAATGAAGTGATGATGGCCCCTATGAGCGCCCTCGCCGCTGTCACGCTTGGTCAGCTTGATTCTTTGTCCCTCAACTTTGTCGACGGTGCCGACATGGACGCCGTCGGCGCCGATCACTTCCATGTGTTGGCGAATCTTGGCTGCATCGGTCATGGTGAGGTCTCCATTTAAAGCTGCCGACAATAACAAATGACGGCACGATTGGATGCATCGGCGTTGCGTTTCAGACCGCACGACGTCTTGACAGCGTCGTGATAGTGATGAATCGACCTTGGCTGCCGGGAGTAACACCATGCGAATTCTTGTCCTGTTTGCCGTTTCCCTCCTTGCCCAGTTTACGACTTCGCTCTCCGCGCATGCCGGCGATGTCGCCGAGCTTGAAATCCTTGGCTTCACTGGGGATGGCGGCGCCTTCGCCTTCGAGGAGTATGGCGTCCAGGATGGATCGGGATTCCCCTATGCCAATCGCTATTATATCAACATGGCCGACGATAGTTTTCTCAAGGGCACACCGATCAGGGTGCGGCTTGACGACGAGAACGCAACGCTTGAGGCAGCGCGCGTTGCCGCCCGGCAGAAAGGCGAAGCCATCATCAAGCAGGCGGAACTGACCGCGAACCGCGGCATCACCGCCGGCTTCAACCCGGTGACCGAACTCTCGGCCGATCCGTTCCGCATGGTGGTCAACCCGCGGCCGATCTTCTCGCCGGTCGACGATCCGCTCGAATTCCGGCTCGACGAGATCGGCATGAACGATACCGAAAGCTGCCAGAGCCTGGGCGAGGTCAACGGCTTTCGCCTGCTGCGCATCGAGGCAAAAGACGGCGGCAAGACTGAGCTTCTGCACGAGGACAAGTCGATCCCCAAAAGCAGAGGCTGCCCGAACGGCTACCGCATTGGTGCAGTGCAGACATTTTCGTTGCAAGGCCTCAGCGCCTACGCCGTGCTGATTGCGGTGCGCCAATATGGCTTCGAAGGGCCGGACTATCGCTGGATCGCGGTGACCGGCCGGCTGTGACGCCGCTCCCCGTCATACGCAACCGCGTCCGGGATCGCATCCGCAAGGCGGCCTTGCCATCGCCGGGCGCCGCGGCCTGTGGCGCCCTGCTGTGGGCCGCAGCGATGGGCGCCAGCGCGCTTGTCAATCTGCTGCTGGACGACTGGGAGACCCCGGCAAAGATCCGCTTCGTCTCGTTGCTCTATGCGGCAGGCGGTGCGCTCGCCTTTCCGGTTGGCCTGTTCCTGGCGCGGCTCGTCTCGCTCGGACGGCATTGGGAAGTCGCCTTGGCGGCCGCGTTTGTCTGTCTTCTCGTCGCGACGATCAGCTTCACCGGCGGGCTCTTTGCGCTGCAATACCGTTCCTACTATGCCCAGTGGCATGAACCCGCGCTGACCATCGCCTGGTCCATCCAGTTCGTGCACACTGTGGCGACGGCGTTCTATCAATTCGTCGTCCTGGGCATCCGGCTTTATTTTCCGCTCGGTTTCATAGCGCTCGCTCTCGCCAGCATCTGGTTTGCGCGGCAGCAGCGTTGAGCATTTTGTCAGCCTCTGTTAGGACGCGGTCGAACGCCCTCGCAAGTCAGGACTGACCGATGATCCCTCGCTACTCCCGGCCGGAAATGGTGGCCATCTGGTCGCCCGAAACCCGGTTCCGCATCTGGTTCGAGATCGAGGCCCACGCTTGCGACGCATTGGCCGAGCTCGGCGTGATCCCGAAGGAGGCCGCCAAGACCATCTGGGAAAAGGGCGGGGCGGCGAAGTTCGACGTCGAGGCCATCGATGAGATCGAGCGCGTCACCAAGCACGACGTCATCGCCTTCCTCACCCATCTCAGCGAATTCGTCGGGCCGGATGCCCGCTTCATCCATCAGGGCATGACCTCCTCGGACGTTCTCGACACCTGCTTTGCCGTGCAGCTCAGTCGCGCCAGCGACATCCTTTTGGCCGACATCGACGCGCTGCTGGCGGCGCTCAAGCGTCGCGCCTTCGAACACAAGGATACCGTCACCATCGGCCGCAGCCACGGTATCCATGCCGAGCCGACCACCTTCGGCGTCAAGCTGGCGCAGGCCTATGCTGAATTCTCGCGCTGCCGCGAGCGGCTGGTGCACGCGCGTGAAGACATTGCGACGTGCGCCATATCAGGTGCTGTCGGCACCTTCGCCAATATCGACCCCTATGTCGAAGAGCATGTGGCGAAGAAACTCGGATTGAAGCCGGAGCCGGTGTCGACGCAGGTGATCCCGCGCGACCGTCATGCGATGTTCTTCGCGACGCTGGGTGTCATCGCCTCGTCGATCGAACGGCTGGCGACAGAAATCCGCCATCTGCAGCGCACCGAGGTGCTGGAGGCGGAAGAGTATTTTTCGCCCGGACAGAAAGGCTCGTCGGCGATGCCGCACAAGCGCAACCCCGTGCTGACCGAAAACCTCACCGGGCTTGCCCGCATGGTGCGTTCCTTCGCGCTGCCGGCGATGGAGAACGTGGCGCTCTGGCACGAGCGCGACATTTCGCATTCGTCGGTCGAGCGCATGATCGGCCCGGATGCGACGGTGACGCTCGATTTCGCGCTGTCGCGGCTGACCAGTGTCATCGACAGATTGCTCGTCTATCCCGACAACATGCTGAAGAACATGAACAAGTTCCGCGGCCTCGTGCATTCGCAGCGCGTGCTGCTGGCGCTGACCCAGGCGGGCGTCAGCCGTGAGGATGCCTACCGGCTGGTGCAGCGTAACGCCATGAAGGTTTGGGAGCAAGGCGCTGATTTCCTTGAAGAACTTCTCGCCGACAAGGAGGTCACCGCAGTCTTGCCCGAAGCCGAGATCCGTGAAAAATTCGACCTTGGCTATCATACCAAGCATGTCGACACGATCTTCAAGCGGGTGTTCGGAGAAGCGTGATGATTTCGGCGGCTGGAGAATTCGATTTTCTCGCCCTGCCGGGGCGCGGTAATTCCGGGCCAGATCACTGGATGTCGCATTGGTGCCGGGCACTCCCCAATTCGAGCCGCGTGCTGCAGGCCGAATGGGACAGGCCGAGCCCCGAGGACTGGATTGGCCGGGTGGACGCCGCGATTGCCGCAGCACCTCGGCGCGTGGTGCTGCTTGCACACTCGCTGGCGGTGGCGACGGCGGTGAAATGGGCAGCCGGCGCCAGCGAAAGCCAGCTCAACAAGGTTGCGGGCGCGTTGCTGGTTGCCGCAACCAATGTCGAGGACCCTGATCCGTCCTTCGACCTTGTTCGTCCCTTTGCGCCGATGCCGTTGAAACGCTTGCCTTTCCCGACCCTGGTGGTGGCCAGCCGCACCGATCCGCGCGTCACCTTCGACCAGGCGACGGCCTTCGCCGCGGCCTGGGGCGCGGACCTCGCCGATGCCGGCGATCTCGGCCATATGGGAAACGAGACCCGCCTCGGCCTTTGGCCGGCGGGCCTGCTCATGCTCGGTCGCTTGTTGGAAAAAGCCCGGCTCTAACAGGCTTCCAAAACGCTCAAGCCTTGCCTGGAACGGTCCTGATCACCGTTCCCCATGGGTCCTCACGGGTCGTTGCGTCAGTCACATTGTCTGAACGCATTTCCACCCAGGCTAGACCGGACCGAGAAGGATCGCGTCGGCCGGCACCGGCACTCTGCCACGCATTGGCGCCGATATGGTGGTGGTAGCCGCCTGACGACAAGAACACCGCCGCGCTGCCATATTTCGCCACTGCGTCGAAGCCGAATTCCTGATGCCACCAGGCTTCGGCGTCTTCCGGCCTGCCGACGCGCAGATGGACATGTCCGATGATGCTGTTGTCCGGCGCACCCTGCCAGCCGGCATCGCCGGCCGGCACTTCGGCAACGACAGAGGAGATGTTCAGCCGTTCGGTCGCCATCGCTATCTTGTCGCCATTCCATTTCCAGTCCTCACGGCGGCGGTCGGCATAGATCTCGATGCCATTGCCTTCAGGGTCGGTCAGGTAAAGCGCCTCGCTGACCAGATGGTCGGAAGCGCCCTCGATGCCGATCTTGTTGGCGATGGCGTGGTTGATCCAACGGCCGAGATCGGCCCGGCTGGGCAGCAGGAAGGCAGTGTGGAAGAGGCCGGCACTGCGCGGATCGTCGGGCTTCGCCACTGCATCCGCCTCGATGTCGAGCAAGGGACGATTGGCAGCGCCCAGCGTAATCGTGCCGCCTGCGCGGCTCAGCTCCTGCAGGCCGACGACGTTGCGATAATAGGCAGCGAGATTTTCGGCATCGCGCGCCCGCAACCCGACGCGGGCAACGCTGACCGGGGTCGTGGCGGCAAAAGGCAGTTCGCTCATCAAACTCTCCGTTTGGGCGGCCGTCGACGAGATTCCCAAAGCCAGGAGCCCGGCGCCACCTACCATTGTACGTCGTGTCAGTTCCAAAATCCTCATTTACACGGCTGTTTCTTTCTCGACGACAGATCGTCGATCGCGATCGTTCACACAAGATGGCAAGAAGCGAACATGGTGTTCACCATTTTGATCGCCAGGCCGGCTCGACACGGTTGCGCGAAGCAACGGTGCTCGCTACATGCGCGCCATGAAAGTCAGAGATGCAGATATTCTCATCGTGCCGGGGTATACCAATTCCGGTCCCGACCATTGGCAGAGCCGCTGGCAATCGAAATTGTCGACGGCACGCCGCGTCGAGCAGGCAGAATGGTCGAAGCCGGTGCGCCAGGACTGGACGGCGAGCGTGGCGAAGGCGGTTAACGAGGCCGAGCGGCCGGTCGTCATCGTCGCGCATTCGCTTGGGGTCGCGGCCGCAATCCAGGCAATGCCGCAGTTCCAGCGCCCGGTCGCCGGAGCCTTCTTCGTGGCGCCGCCCGACGTCGCCAATCCCAAGATAAAACCCAGGCACTTGATGACCTTCGGGCCCTATCCGCGCGAGCCACTGGCATTCCCTTCGGTGGTGATCGCCAGCCGCAACGACCCGTTCTGCGCGTTCGGCGTCGCCGAGGACATTGCCGGCGCCTGGGGCTCGCTGTTCATCGACGCCGGCGATGCCGGACATCTCAATGCGGATTCCGGTTTCGGGCCGTGGCCCGAAGGATCGATGACTTTTGCGAAATTCCTGACGGATCTTTAGGACCCGATCGAGTCCTTGACGCTCTTCAGCAGGGTCTTTGCCCCCAGACCGATCAGCGCATGCTCGGAGCCCATGGCCAGCAGCCGATAGCCCATCGATACCACGCGGCCGGCGATGGCCGGCTCGACGACGTAGATCGCGGCATGCTTGCCGGCCTTGCGTGTCCGCTCGGCGATCGAGGCGACGGTTTCCATCATGCTTTCGAGCGTCGAGTTGACGGTGGCGCCGTTCGACCAGGCAATCGAGAAATCCGATGGGCCGAGGAAGATGCCGTCGATACCCGGCGTGTCGAGGATGCCGTCGAGCGCATCGAGGGCGGCGCGCGTCTCGACCATAGCGAAAGCCATGGTGCGCTCGTTGCTGTCGCGCAGCCAGTCGGCATAATCGCCCTTGCCATGGCGCGGAAAGGCATAAGTCGGACCCCATGAGCGCTCGCCGAGCGGCGGGTACTTCATGGCGGCGGCAAACAGCCTGGCGTCCGCCACAGAATTCACCATCGGCGCAATCACCGCCTCAGCGCCGAAATCGAGCGCGCGGCTGGCCATGTCGAAGCGGCCGACCGGAATGCGCACCAGCGCCGGTTTGTTGGCGGCCAGCACCGGCCCAAGGCCGCGCAGCACACTGTCCTCGTGATGCCCGCCATGCTGCATGTCGAGCGTGACGGCATCGAAACCCTGTCGGGCAAGAATCTCGACCGTAAGGGCATCAGGCACGCCGGACCATGCGGTGCACAACGTTTCATCGGCCGCAAGGCGTGACTTCAGGGACATAGGCGGTTTCCTCTTTGGTTGCAGCAATTCAGCCGGAAATGGCTGCAAAGGCAAAGAAAAACCGCCCGGTCTACCCGGGCGGTCGATTGGTCCAGCAGGTCGATTTGGCTCAGAGAGAGATCAGGTGTTCTTGATCTGTTCAATCGCCTGCGCCATCAGATCGTCCATGGTGCGGCGAATCTGGTGGTCCGACTGGTCGACCCCGGCTTCGTCGAAATCCTTGCGTATCTTGCGGAAAACGTCGTGATCGCCAGCTTCCTCGATGTCGGCGACCACGACCTGCTTGGCATAGGCTTCGGCATCGGGTCCGGACTTGCCCAACTTTTCGGCGGCCCACAGGCCGAGCGCCTTGTTGCGGCGCGCCGAAGCCTTGAACCGGAGCTCCTCGTCGAATGCGAATTTGCGCTCGAAACCCTCTTCGCGGTCTTTCATATCGATCATGGCATCCCTCCGGTCAAATCCGATTCGCTGGCGGTTGAATATGTGTTGCCGAAGCACAAACCAAAAGGCCGCGGGCCGGTCAATATGCTACATCACTTGCTGCGCTGCGGCATTTCATTCCGGAAAGCGGTTGATTGAAAGGATTTGCCGATTGAGCAAACAGTGCGATTGGGATAGACACCGGCATTGAACCCCTACCGTTGCCGCACTAATTTAGGCATACGGACAGGAACTGGTCGTTTGCCGCCTGCCCGGAAATCCAGAGAAAAATCAGATGAAAAATCGCCGCCGCATTTATGAAGGCAAGGCCAAGATCCTCTATGAGGGACCTGAGCCGGGAACGCTGATCCAGTTCTTCAAGGATGACGCGACCGCTTTCAACAAGAAGAAGCACGAAATCGTCGATGGCAAGGGCGTGCTCAACAACCGCATTTCCGAGCATATCTTCAACCATCTCAACCGGATGGGCATTCCGACCCACTTCATCCGCCGGCTCAACATGCGCGAGCAGCTGATCAAGGAAGTCGAGATCATTCCGCTCGAGGTGGTCGTCCGCAACGTCGCCGCCGGTTCGCTGGCCAAGCGTCTCGGCATCGAGGAAGGCACGGTGCTGCCGCGCTCGATCATCGAATTCTATTACAAGGCCGACGCGCTCGACGATCCGATGGTGTCTGAAGAGCACATCACCGCTTTCGGTTGGGCGAGTCCTCAGGAGATCGACGACGTCATGGCGCTGGCCATCCGCGTCAACGACTTCCTCTCCGGCTTGTTCATGGGCGTCGGCATCCAGCTCGTCGACTTCAAGATCGAGTGCGGCCGCCTGTTCGAAGGCGACATGATGCGCATCGTCGTTGCTGACGAGATCTCGCCGGACTCGTGCCGTCTGTGGGACGTGGCGACGCAGGACAAGCTCGACAAGGATCGTTTCCGCCGCGACATGGGCGGATTGGTCGAAGCCTATCAGGAAGTCGCCCGCCGCCTCGGCATCATGAACGAGAACGAGCCGCCGCGTCCCGCCGGACCAGTGCTCGTCGCCTCGACCGATGGCGTCAAAGGCAAGCCGCACTGAGATTTTTGCCGCTCAACACTTTGAACAGGAGCATGTCCAGCGTGATCAAGGCCCGCATTACCGTCACTCTCAAGAACGGCGTGCTCGACCCGCAAGGCAAGGCGATCGAACATGCGCTGTCCGGGATGGGCTTTGACGGCGTCGGCCATGTGCGGCAGGGCAAGGTTTTCGATGTCGAGCTTGCTGAGAGCGACAGGGCCAAGGCCGAAGCCGATCTCAAAGCGATGTGCGACAAGCTTCTGGCGAATACGGTGATTGAGAACTATAGTGTGGCCATTACCTGAGGTTGTGCAGGAGGGCAGATGGCCGAGATTGATGGAAGCTTGATATTTGAAGTCCTCAAGTCCATTCAGTCGCGGCTGGACAGGATGGATTTGACGCTCGGGGAGGTAAAGTCCGAGCTTGGCTCTATCCGCGGCCATCTCATTGCCACCGAGGGTGACGTGAAGAACATCTACGGCGTGCTGGCTCGCCAGGACGAGCGCCTGGAACATATCGAACGCCGCTTAGACCTGCGTGAACTTGCCGAAGCCCAGAGGCCTTACGAACCGAAATGAAATCAGCCGTCGTCCTCCTGCCAGGCCTCAACCGTGACCGCGACATGATCGCGGCGCTGACCAAGATTTCGGGAATGCCACCGGTCACGGTCTGGCAGACCGACACCGAAATCCCCGATGTCGACCTGATCACCATCCCTGGCGGCTTCTCCTTCGGCGACTATCTGCGCTGCGGCGCCATTGCCGCGCGCATGCCTGTGATGCGGGCGGTGGCTGAAAAAGCAGCCAAGGGCGTCATGGTCATCGGCGTCTGCAACGGCTTCCAGATCCTGGTCGAGGCCGGCCTTTTGCCGGGCGCCTTGATGCGCAACACGTCGCTGAAATTCGTCTGCCGGCAAGTCAAGCTGCAGATCGCCAACGCCAACACCATGTTCACCCGCCGCTATCAGCCGGGCCAGATCATCCGCTCGCCGGTGGCGCATCACGACGGCAATTATTTTGCCGACGACGAGACGCTTCGCAGGCTCGAAGGCGAAGGCCAGGTCGTTTTTCGCTATGCCGAAGGCACCAATCCCAACGGCTCGATCAACGACATTGCCGGCATCATCAACGGCCAGGGCAATGTGCTCGGCCTGATGCCGCATCCCGAGAACCTGATCGAAGCGGCACATGGCGGCAGCGACGGCCGGGCACTGTTCGAAAGTGCCCTCGGCATCGCCGCTTGATATCTCCAGCATTCATCCTTTTCCCGAACTCGAAATAGGGCGGCCGCATGAGCCTGAGACAGACGATCGCCCGCCTCGCTCTCGTCGCCACCGCCGGCCTTGTGCTCGCCTCCTGCCAATCGAAGCCGAAGAACGCGCCGGCACCTTCGGGCAAGAGCGCGTCGCTGCTTGCCATGGAACAGGTGGCGATCGCCGCCCACAAATGCTGGATCGCCAACAAGGATCCTGCCTTCAAGCCCTATCAGATGGCCAACGAGCTGAATTCGTTCACCGGCACGCCGCGCTTCCTGCTAGTCCCGGTCAAACACTATGGCGGAAAGCCGTTGCTGGTCGTGCAGGCGCAAGGCAATTCACGCCGCATCGACGTCTACGGTCCGCTGATGGACGAGCCGCTCGGTGCACGCATCGGCTCGGACATCGCGCGCTGGCAGACAGGCAACCCGGCCTGCGGTACGGCGGCGTAGCGTCATGGCCCGCTTGCTGCAGATAGCGGGTCTGGTCATAGGTCTGGCCGGGCTTGTCCTGCAAATCTGCATAACCGTTCCGGCGTCGATGGAAGCCGGCCGCAGTTTTGTTGGCTCGCTGGTCTTCTATTTCAGCTTCTTCACCATCCTGACCAATATCGGCGCCGTGCTCGTGCATGTTTCGCTGCTGTCACCCGGTGGCTACGCCTGGTTCCCAGCCTTTGCCGGGCCGCGGACACGGGCCGGCGTAGCGGTTGCCATAACGCTGGTCTTCATCGTCTATGCCACGGTCCTGGCGCAGCTTTGGCAGCCGCAGGGCCTGTTCCTGCTCTGCGATGTCCTGCTGCACTATGTGACGCCGGTGCTGTTCGTGCTGTGGTGGCTTGTGGCAGGCGCCGATGGCTCGACGCGGTGGCGCGACATCTCCTGGTGGATGATCTATCCGGTCGCCTATTTGGCCTATGCACTGGCGCGGGCGCCGATATCGGGCGAAGTGCCCTACCCGTTCCTCGATGTCGCCAAGAACGGCGCGGCCAGCGTCGCCGTCTCGGCGCTCGGCATCACCGGGCTTTTTCTCGCGCTGTGCGTAGTCGCCGTGCTTGCCGATCACGGCATCTCGCGGATGAGGAGCCCAGGCGTCCATCAAGGTACGAAAACGGCTTCCTGAGACCTTCTTTTCAGTCCCAGAACGGCCGCAGACCCTCACGGTGGGCATCGCAGCGCGAGACGCCGATATCCTTGAGCTGATCGTCGGTCATCTCCAGCAATATCAGCCGGCTGCGCCGGCGATCGACCATGGTGTCGATCCACTTGAAGAGCGACCTGACCACGCGGACGAGACGATTGACATAGGTCCTCCGACCTGATGGCCGCGCAGTCCGTAACTCAGCTTCCGCATAGCGAATTGTGCCGATTGTATCCATTGCTTTTCCGCCAATATCTGCGATTGTACCCTTTTTGCCAGATGCTTCATATGTATTGACTCATATTTCGGCGCAATATAGAAAATTGTTACCATGACAAGTTGGCTTCCAGATCTCACCACAGGCCCCGGCCCGCTCTATCAGCGGTTGGCGGATTCCATTGAAACGGACATTGATCGGGGCGTGATCGATGCAGGGACAAAACTGCCGCCGCAACGGGATCTGGCATACGATATCGGCACGACCGTCGGCACCGTCGGCAGGGCCTATCAGCTGCTGCGGGAGCGCGGATTGGTCAGCGGCGAAGTTGGGCGCGGAACCTATGTCCTGACGCAGCGCCTGGATGTCGCGAAGCCGGATTTCCTGGAACCTGTCGAGCAAGGCACGCGCTACTACTTCGATGCGCCTCGCGACAAACTGCGCCTCGACAGCACGGCCGCGCCCGACACTGGCCAGGGCGCCATTGTCGCCGATGTGCTTTCGCGCACAACGCAGGACTATCCGCACGAGATTTCAAGCTACACGCGCGATTTCCCGGACCGCTGGTTTGAGGCAGGCAGAAGCTGGCTGTCGCGCAATTCCTTTCGCCCGACCGCGGATACCATCGTTCCGACGCTCGGCACCCATGCCGCGGTGATGGCAGCAATTGCGGGGCTCACCACTCCCGGCGACTATGTTGTCTTCGAGCACCTCACCTACTCGCAGATTTCCCGCAGCGCCGGCCTGATCGGGCGCCGGACCGCACTGGTGGCGGCGGACGACGAAGGCATCGATCCCGATGATTTCGAGCGCGTCTGTGCGCAAAAACATCCGAAAATAATGTTCCTGATGCCGACGGCCAAGAACCCGACATTGGTGACGCTGTCGGCAACGCGCCGCGAGGCCATCGCGCGCGTCGCCCGTCAATACAATGTCGTCCTGATTGAGGATGATCTCTATGGCGGCATGACAGACGACCCAACACCATTGCTCGCCGAATATGCGCCGGAACGGACAATCGTTGCCGGCGGCCTGTCGAAATCGGTCGCGGCGGGTGTTCGTAGTGGGTGGCTA
>NZ_RZPG01000041.1:0-44655 GCF_004022765.1 Mesorhizobium sp. M6A.T.Cr.TU.014.01.1.1 | reverse complement strand
GGCTTCTGCAGCATCTTCTCCTGTGAACCAAGCTGCGAGATCGGTGTCCCCTCCCGATCAGCCCGCGTCCTTCCCCTCCGTAGGGCGCGGCGTGGCTTGGTCATCGCTTTCCCGATGACGCGATGTCCGGCCTATTACACGAAGCAGGACAGACTTAGGTCCCGTCTCGGATCAGACCGAAGCCCAACCAAGGAACGTTTGCGGCTGCCTCAGGTTTGAGTGGACCGGGCGCAAAGAGGATCCCGTCCATCGCAAGAGATCTCACATAAAGGAGAAAGCTATGAGAATGCGTCTTTCCACTGCAGTCGCAGGGTTTCTGCTGCTGGCAGGTATCGGCGCTGCTGCCGCTCAGGACGTAATCATCGAGCCCGAGCAGGAGACCGTCGTCAGGGAATATGTGAAGAAGCAGCCGCTCGCATCGGTGAAAATCCCAGGGGTAGAGCTCAATATCGGCTCAACCCTGCCCGATACAGTCGAGCTTCATGAAGTTCCCGACACCAAATACAGTTACGTGGTGGTCGACGACCGGACCGTTGTCGTTGATCCAGGCACACGCAAGGTCATCAAAGTCATCGAATAACCTAAGCGACTGGGAGGACAGCTCGCCGTGCCGGAAGGTGCGGCGGGCAGCCAGCAACGGAGGAATGTGATCATCGTGTCGAACCGTGAGATTGGAGCATCCAAGGCACTCCGAATGCGCGTGACCGACCTCAACAAGAGGATGCGCGGCGCGCGGATTACCGAGAAGGAACTGAAGACCTTTCGAAAGGTCGCAGCCGTCATGGAGGACGGCAAGGGTAGAATTGATGCCGACGATTTGATTGCCGCATCCTTCGTCGTCGAGACGCTGGACTAACCAAGCCGCCTTTAAGATATCCAGAATGCGAGGCGCTGCAATGTCCCTCTCTCCCAGCCTATTTTCTGTTGGCCTGACTTTCCAATGCCCGCAGTGCAACTTCACCGTCATCAAGAACGGCAGTTGGTTTCAGGTCGTTTCCCATTACAAGTGCGAGGGATGCGGACGCGAGATCCGGATTACCTATCCCGACAAGATTGGTATCTTCCAGAAGCACGCGCACTTGGCCGCTCCCACGCCAGGAGCGCGGTAGATGCGGGCTGCCCCCGCGGGCGGCCCCGGGTCGGAGAGTTTGGTCAGTGTGCCGCGGCAATACTTCGCGGCCTCGGTCAGGGTTGCCTGATGGCTGCCGCGCTTGTGGATCACCTTCGACACCTGCTCCGGCGTGATGCATAATCATCGTCCGCTGACACTTTGTGGCGATCGCGGAAATCCCTCGAGATAGGAATCCCAGCATAGCCCGCGCTCCTCCTCAGAGCGCGGGCCGCAGCTCCCGATCTTCAGCGGCGGGCTAGATGGGGGATAGGCCCACCGCTCCCCATTCAACTGTTAAGCAACCGCTTATCTTCCAGGCGCGGTTCTGATCTCGCCCCGGATGTTGTTGGGAAAGATGTCCGTTTTTTCTTCCGTGATTTCGTTTTTTCTGATTGTTTGTTGCATATGCCGCTTTTGGGGGAAGCTTGGTTATGCCCGTTCAACGAAAGGCCGAGGCTGTCGGGATTTTCAATTCATCCGAGCTGGCGCTGCTTGGTCGCGTGTTCGATCGCTTGAAGGTTGACCACCAATCGGAACAACAACGTGAAGTGCTCGCGTCCCGAATTATTGCCAACTACATGGCCGGAGTGGTGGACGAGGAAGAACTTCTTTCAGCTTCCAAACAGCCGCTGGGACGGTAAGCGGCTGCGCCGCCGAATCAAACACATCCTTCCAACCGCCGGTTGGTAGACGCGACGCAGCCGGCAGCCTACGATTTTTCACGATCCGCGCACCGGGCAAGTCCCGACCCACCCCGCGCTCGGTGACCGCTTGATCGCCCCGTCGCTCTCCTGTGCGGCGGGTTTTTTTGTTTCCTATGGAAATACTGGCATTCGCGCTGAGGGCCGGGCCGGTGACCCGCAAATACGTCGGCGGTGGCATCGTCAGCGTCAATCACGAGGATTTTTGGGACAAGGGCTAAAGCGGACATCTCAGATCCCATACCTCAGGGCAATGAAGACCACCGGTGCAAAGATCAGGAAGATCGCCATTACTATAATCACGGCAAGGGCCAGGCGCTCTGTTCGCCTGACAATGGCAGCGACCTCGTCGTCGCTCGACGAGATGAGATCAACCACCGAGAAATCTGTTGGGTTAGGAGTTTGATTGTCATTTGCGGGTCGGCTTGCGACCTCATCGACATTCTGTCTGCTCTGGATAAGGGTCACAGTACTTTCCGCTGTTAGAGTGTCATATCGGGTGCCCGCCGATGATGCACGTACAGCGGGCACCCGGTGAACCACCGATGAAGGGACTTTGCTCGGCGGCCCAATACCAATGCAGTGGTAAGGTCCTGGTTGCCGGCCCTCAGCCCTCTGTCTTTGACCCAAAGACTTCAGTCTTGCCGCATCTCGGACCAAAGCCCAGCGGAGGAACGAAGTGCCCGCCGGTCCCGTTTGCCGACAGTAATAATTCAGAGATAGGAGAGGTAGTCATGGCTGACGGTCCAACCGTTGTTAACTCAGGCGGAAATGGCGCCGGTACTGCTGTCGCCGTCGTTCTCGCAATCATCGCAATCGTGATCCTGCTATTGTTCACTGGCGTTATCAACATCAATGGCGGGGGCACCGGAAAGGACATCGACGTAAAGGTCGAAGCGCCCAACGTTGAAGCGCCTACGGTCGAAGCGCCCAAGGTCGAAGCGCCAGCCGCGCCCGCTCCGGCGAAACCGGCCGAACCTGCTCCAGCCGCGCCCGCTCCGGCAGCACCTGCTAACGGCGGCTGAAGGACGCCTTCATGGGAAAGGTCCGCAACCTACAGCTCCGCTATTCGGAGGCCCGAGGCCGCGATCGTGGCGGCTTCACGGTTTGAGAGGATATCGGACGTCGGGCCTGGGCTTGATGAAAACGTTCTGTGTGGAGGGCGAGGCGTCCACACTCTGCAAAGAGCGCAGCGAACAGGAAGCCGTTCAACGGAGTTTCAATCCTTTGGCGGGAACCAGCCAAGGAACATCGAGCGCTCTGGAAACGCAGTCCAAGCGCCCCCTGGCCGCGTCCAAAGGGGATGAAGCGGCCTGTCGCGCAATGGGTCGAGCCGGTTCTGCGCCATGACATAGGTGACAGATCGCGCTGCGACACGGCGCGTGAACCCGTGTCTTTTTTCAGGTATCACCGATCGTCCGCACGCCTCGCAGATAAGATTCGCCGACGTCGCGGGCACCTCCTGTGTGCTTGCGTTCATTCCATGTCCGCAGTGAGGAGGGGCGTTGGCGGGCCGTGTTCGCCAATGGCGGGGCAGGGCGGATCTGAACGGGGCTTTTCCACGAATGACATTGATGGCTGCGGCGGCATTGCTGATCTTGATCCTGACCTATGCCGGCGTCGCAATCGGCAGGATACCTGGCTTGCGCCTCGACCGGGCAGGCATTGCTTTGCTCGGCGGCGCGGCGATGATCGCCATCGGCGCGCTCAGCCTGGAGGACGCCTACCGCGCGATCAATTTCGACACCATCACGCTGCTGCTCGGCATGATGATCGTCGTGGCGCATCTGAAAGTGTCGGGCGCCTTTCGCGCACTCGGCGCCGTCGCCATCGAGCATGCGCACGCGCCGTTCATGCTGCTGGTGATGGTGACGCTGCTGACCGGCATTCTATCAGCATTCCTGGTCAACGACGCAATCTGCCTGGTCATGGCGCCGATCGTCGTCCACGTCACCCGTGTCATCAACCGCAACCCGATTCCCTATCTGATCGCCACCGCCACGGCGTCGAATTGCGGCAGCGTCGCCACCATCACCGGCAATCCCCAGAACATGGTCATAGGCGCGCTGTCGGGGATTTCCTATCCGGCCTTCTCGGCGGCCCTGGCGCCCGTCGCCCTGTTTGGCCTCGTCGCCGTCATCGTCATCGTGCGCATCGTCTACCGGGCCGAATTCGCGCGCAAGGCCGAACTCAGCCCCGAAGTCTATCGCGGCCGCATGCTGCAGGGACAGGTGCTGAAGGCGGTGGTCGTCTGCATCGGGCTGGCGATCGCTTTCTTTGCCGGCGTGCCGGTCGCCAAGGCGGCGCTCATCGGCGGCGCCATTCTTCTGGTGACCCGCGCCATCAAGCCGGCGCGCATCTACCGCGAGATCGACGGGCCGCTGCTGTTCATGTTCGCCGGCCTGTTCATCGTCGTCGCCGGCGCCGAGAAGACGCTGCTCAGCCCTGACATCATCGCCTCGGCCAAAAACCTCGGCCTGGACGATGTCTGGCGGCTATCCGGCTTCACCGCGGTGCTGTCCAACATCATGAGCAACGTTCCGGCCGTGCTGGCGCTGCGGCCATTCATACCCGGCCTGGAAAACCCGGAGCGCGCCTGGCTGATCGTCGCGATGAGCTCGACGCTGGCCGGCAATTTCACGCTGCTCGCCTCGGTCGCCAATCTGATTGTCGCGGAGCACGCGCGGGTCTCCGGCACAACTCTGTCGTTCGCCGCCTTCTTCAAGGTCGGCCTGCCGCTGACGCTGGTCACGCTGCTTGCCGGAACGGCGTGGCTGGCGCTTGGGTTTTAGCCGGCACGGATCGTCGCGGCAGCAATCCTTCGTCAGGCGCTGTCTTGGGATCTCGCCCGAACGAGCATGGCAGCGGCGTGTCCGGCTGCCTCGATATAGTCGGGGTTGCGGTGGATCAGCATGATCGAGAACGCGCCATCCATCAGAAGGACGATTTCGCGCGCCAGGGTTTGTGGCTCCAAAATGCTGCGGCCTGACATTTCGCCGGCCAGCCATTTTTCGAAATTCGCCTTGTGTCGTGACCCGACCTTGATCGCCGGGTGTCCGGGCATGGCGGCGAGCTCCGCGGCCGTTCGCAGGAAACCACATCCTTTCCATTTGGGATGGCGTGCCACGCGTGCCAGATTGGTGAAGATCGCCTCGACCTTGCGATCGGGACCGCCTTCGGCGGCGTCGAACCAGCCGGCCATCTGCTTCAGATTCGGCTGGTCGCGGCCATCGAGATAAGCGGCGATCAGGTCGTCCTTGCTCTTGAAATGATAGTAAAGCGTGCGCTTGGTGAGGCCTGCCTTTTCGGCGACGGCATCGACGCTGACGCGGCCAATCCCTTCAGCATAGAACAGCTTCGTCGCGGCATCGACAATACGTTTGCGGGTAGGGCTGAGCTCTTGGGGTATGGGGCAATGTATACCGACTAGTGAATATACAAGCAATCGAGAGCCTGATCCTTTCCTGTTCCTGCCACCGCATGCTGGAAAGGAAGCCAAATGACCGGACTTGTCCTGAGCGAGGTTCGCGACGGGGTTGCCGTCCTGACCCTCAATCGCCCTGAAAAACTCAACGCGCTGAACTACGCCCTGATCGACCGCCTGCTGGCCATCCTCGACGCTATCGAGGTCGATGGCTCCATCCGGGCAGTCATCCTCACCGGCGCTGGCGAGCGGGCGTTCTCGGCGGGCGGCGACATCCACGAATTCTCGGCAAGCGTGGCGCTTGGCGCCGATGCCGCCTTGCGCGACTTCGTCATGCGTGGGCAGCGATTGACGGCCAGACTGGAAGCGTTCCGCAAACCCGTCATCGCCGCGGTCAACGGTCTTGCCTTCGGCGGAGGTTGCGAAATCACCGAGGCCGTGCCGCTCGCCATCGCCAGCGAACGTGCCTCGTTCGCCAAACCCGAAATCGTTCTCGCAATGCCGCCGACGTTCGGCGGAACGCAGCGCCTGCCGAGGCTGGCCGGACGCAAGCGGGCCCTCGAGTTGCTGCTGACAGGGGAGGCGTTTTCGCCGCAGCGCGCACTCGAACTCGGCCTCGTCAACCAGGTGGTTCCACATGACGACCTGATGCCGGCAGCACTTGACCTGGCTCAGCGAATTCTGCGGCATTCACAGCTGGCGGTCGCCAGCATCCTCACCGCAGTTACGCGCGGCATCAACCAGTCCATCGCGGAAGGGTTGATGGTTGAGGCCGAACAGTTCGCTCGCATGGCGCCGACCGCCGATCTGCGCGAAGGGCTCGATGCCTGGATCGCGCGCCGCGAGCCAAGCTATTCCGGTTCGTGGACGCGCACTGCTGCGGGTGAGTGAGGCACAAGGGGACATATCGCTGGAGCCGGTTCCGGAGATATTCGAGGCGTTCGATTGCGGAGAAGCCCTGATCGGACTATTTGGCGCGGGTGGGCCAGAACGCCCAGATCAGCAAAGCCGCCAAGGCCAGCCAGAGCGCCACGATAAAGAACATTCCCGTCCTGCTTTGCGGGTGTTTTTCGAGCGCGGCAGCCCGCGCTCGAAACTCGTCCATCAGCGGCGGCGGAACAAGCCTTATGGCCAGGATTACGCCGAGCGGCACGATGATCAGGTCGTCGAGATAGCCGAGCACCGGGATGAAATCCGGGATCAGGTCGATTGGGGAAAGCGCATAGGCGGCCACCATCCCCGCCACGAGTTTCGCGGACCAGGGCACCCGAGGATCGCGCGCTGCGAACCACAGGGCGACGACATCAAGCTTGATGTCGCGCGCCCGGCGCTTTGCCGTTTCCAGCCATGCTTTCATAGGGTTACTTTAGCACAGATTGTCCGCCGACGTCCGAGCGGCGGTTGCTGGTCGAAGAAAGACCTAGACTAAGGCCCGTGGCGCATCCCAAACGACGCGTGGCGCTCTAATGTTCCGACGGTTCGGTGCCGCTCGCCGGCTTCTCGCCCGAAACATAGGCGTCGAGAAAGTTCTGCGAGGCGACATCGTCGGCGAGGCTCCTCAGCTTTTCGGCCGCGGCCGCCCCCAAAATCGCCTCGACGCGCCTGTTGGCCTCGACCCACACAACATATGCCTGCTGGTATCGCGCTTTTCCGAGCGGCGTCAGCACGGCATGCTTCGTTCGCCGGTCGTGGGCATCCTGGCGGACCTCGACCAGACCGTCGCGCACAAGCGGCCGCAACGCGTGCGTCAGCGCTGAAATCTGGATCGCCAGGCGGGCGGCGAGGACCTGCAGCGTCGGCCCGTCCTCGCCATAAACGGCCCCGAGCCCGTCGATCTGGCCGAGCAGAAGCGTTTGCGTTGACGTCAGCCCGGTTGGGACGAGCGCCACGTCATACAACTGGCCAAGCCGCCGCGCCGCACGACGCAGCGACGAATTGATGCAGACGAAATCGTTCGGCATGCCGGGCGCTTCCGCGTCGGGCTCGTCCCGACTTTCGAGCGATGCAAACGATTCGACCGTTTTTCCCATCTTCACAAAATAGTTGAGTGCTGAACCATTGCAATGGGGCAGAGATTTGGCTAGTTGGTTGAGCACTCAACATTTGAGTGCTCAACTTTAGGAGATGACCCATGTCGAACTCAGCTTCCAAGCCGATCGCCGTCGTTACCGGCGCCTCCGCCGGCATCGGCGCCGTCTATGCCGACCGCCTCGCCGCCCGTGGCTATGATCTTGTGCTCGTGGCGCGACGCGCCGAACGCCTGAAAACCCTCTCAGCGGAGTTGTCGCGGGCCTATGGCGCCAAGGTCGAGGTGATCGGCGCCGACCTGACCAAAGAGGACGGCTTGGCGCGCGTCGAGAAGGTGCTCGCCACCAACCCCGCCATCACGCTGCTTGTGAACAACGCCGGCAACGGAACGCTTGGATCGACGATAAACACGTCCGACGAGAATGCCGCGTCGACGATCGCGCTCAACATCACGGCGCTGACGCGCCTGACCCGAGCGGCGCTGCCGGCATTCCTGTCGCGCAACGCCGGGGCGATAATCAATATAGCCTCGGTCATGGCGCTGCACTCGCTGCCGATCACCTCCCTCTATAGCGGCACCAAAGGCTATGTGGTGAACTTCAGCCGTGGCCTGCAGGAGGAGCTTGCCGGGACCGGCGTCAGGCTGCAGCTCGTTCTTCCAGCTGCGACCGCCACCGAATTCTACGAATTCGCCGGCATGCCGCTTTCAGCGTTCGACCCGGCAGTGGTGATGACCGCGGAAGACATGGTCGACGCGGCCCTGGCAGGGTTCGATCAGGGTGAAGCCATCACGCTGCCGTCAGTCCACGACCGTGCGCTGTGGGAAACCTACGACGCCGCCCGCGCCACCCTGTTCGCCGCGACACAAACCGGCGAACCGGCGCCTCGCTACCAGGCGGCTTGACGCCGCCGGACCGCGCTGCGCGCAGGGCGGTCTCCGCTGGCATGGCTAGGGCGACGCCACCGTCAGATGGCCTTTCATGTTGGGGTGGAAGCGGCAGAAATAGTCGACCGAACCCGCCGTCTTCAGCGTCAGGCTCGCCGCCTTCTTCGGCGGGATCATAGCCTCCCAGCCGCCCTTGACGGTCGCCGTGTGGGCGAACACGTCCTTGTTGACCCACTCGATCGTGTCGCCGACCTTCGCCTCGATGCTTGCGGGCGAAAATACAAGCTTCTCGATCGTCACCTCAATCGTGTCGGCCTTGGCTGGTGCGGCACCAATGGTTAGCGCCAAAGCAACCCACAGATGCCGTTTCGACGCCGTCGGTGCTGTTCTCATTTCAGCTTGCCGGCGACATGCTCGGCATGCTGTTGATGGCCCTGGAATAGCTTCAGGCCGGTCTCCAGCAGGCTCTTCAGTTCGGCATTCTCGGCCGAGGGGATCAGCAGGGTTTTGAGCGCGCCGTTGACCTGCTTATGGTAGGCGACCTCGTTGGCGACATAGGCCTTGTCGAAGGCGGCGCCGTCGAGTTTGGCGAGCTTGGCTCGTTCCTCGGCCGCCACCTCGGTCAGCGCCTTGCTGGTGGCGTTGTCCTCCGGCGTCAGTTTGAGCTTCTTGACCAAGTCAAGCGCTTGTTTGTTTACGGCTTCATGGTCTCGCACCATATCTTTGGCGAAATCTACAACCTCTTTGTTCTTCGATTTCTCCAGCGCTTGTTTGGCCGCCTCGACGTCAAGCACGCCGGCTGTGTAGGCGATGTGGGCGATCTGCGGGTCGGTCGGCTTGTCGGCGGCTTGCGCCAACGGCGCTGCGCTGAGCAGGAAAAGCGCTGCCAGTGCGGTGGTCGATCGAATAAACATGACGTTCTCCTTCGCCGGATGCGGTTGGCTCCGGGCATTTCAGTTGACGATGATTGGATGCCGGGCGGGGGCAAACGTTCCCGGGAATTCGGGAAAAATCAGTCTGTAAAGCCAAGCCGCTGCATCAACGCGGCGGTCAGCCGTTCACACCGGCGGCCGGCGAAGGGGAAGGCATTGAGCAGCACCGGGCCGATCTGATCGTCCAGCGCCTTGCGCACGAGGGCGCGGGCGCGGTGCAGGCGGCTCTTGACGGTTTCGGGCCGCACATCAAGCAGTTCGGCGGTCTCCTCGATGCTGAGACCCTCGATCACCCGCGCCACGAACACTGTCCGGTACACATCGGGAAGCCGATCGGTCGCCCGTTGGACAAGCTCGAGGATTTGCCGTTGCGCCATCGTCCGCTCCGGATCGTCGCTGGGATCGAGGGGAAATTTGATGATTTCGGCGTGTGGAGTTTGCGGCATGGCTACCGTTCGCCGTCTTTTGCGCAAGCGCCCAAGCGCCTCATTGATGACGATGCGCGACAGCCATGTGGCGAGCGAGGATTCCCCGCGAAAATCCCCGAGATGCGCAAAGGCCTTGACATAAGCCTCCTGCACGATGTCTTCAGCCTCGCTGTCGTTGCGAACGACGCTGCGGGCGATACGATAGAGTCGCTGGTTGTGCATCTTGATAATCGTGCGGAAGGCTCCGCCCTCCCGTGCCAGCGCGCGGCCGACAAGCTGCATCTCGCCAGCTGCGGCAGGCATGACGGTCAAGACAGCCGACATGACCGGTTTCCTCATCGCAAGCCAATCTCCTGACCGGAAGCAAATCCTCCGATCGAAACATTGGACGGCCTAGCCGGGAAAAGGTTCCCGACATTTTCCGGCAGCCGGCGGCCGGCAGCGACTACGCTACCGCTTCCGCCAGCAGCCTGTCTGCAGTTTGCGTGCGGGCCGTTGCGGCCAGCAGATCGGTCTGCGTGATCAGGCCGAGGATGCGCCTGTTGTCGTCTATGATGACGACGGCGTGGCTGCGGCCGTCGGTGAGCACGGGTAGGAGGCCCATGGCAGGCGCGCTCGCCGAGGCGGTTGCCACGGCCTTTGTCACGCTTTTCACCGTATCCGAGGCCCATGCCAGTTCTCGCAGTCCGACGGCGCCAACAAGCCTGGCCTCCGAATCGACGACCGGCAGCGTCCGGATGTTGTGGGCGAGCAGCAAATGACGTGCCTGGTCGGCGCGAGCGTGTTCATCGACCGAAATTACATGGCACGACATGATGTCCCTGCACAGCAAGGTCCGGTGCGTACGCACCATCGCTTGCAACTCCACCTGCCGCAGCAGCCGTTCGAGATCGTTGCGGTCGATGTCGAATGTCTCCTCCAAGGTGCCAAGCGCAGCATCGATGTCCTCGGGCCGGAAGCCGATACGCTCTTGAGCGGGTGGATCGATGGTGCCGTGGCTGTTTTTTGGCGCGGCCACCGTCACATGTGGATAGGTCCGTCGCGACAACTTGTGAAAGCCGTATCCGAGCGCGACGAGCACGATCGAGTTCAAGGCCACCGGCACGAAAGGAAACAGGAAGCCGGCACCGATGACGGCCGGTCCGCCGATCACAGCCGTCAGGGCGGCAGCCCCACCTGGTGGATGCAGGCAGCGGGTGAACGACATGGCGGCTATGGCCAATGACACCGCAATGCCCATCGCAAGGATGGGCTCATGCACGAAATACGCCACGAGCACGCCGACGAGCGCCGATATGGTGTTGCCGCCAATGATCGACCAGGGTTGCGCCAACGGGCTCGCCGGCACCGCGAACAAAAGCACGGCCGAGGCACCCATCGGCGCCACGAGCAGCGGCACATGCGGGCCGCTACCGAGCACCAGACCGCTGATCGCGCCGGTCAACGCAATGCCGATCGTCGCACCGATACAGGCGATGATCCGCTCGCGCAGCGTAGCGCCGGCAAGTATTGGGACAAAGAGGCGAAAGGCCATGGTACTGACAACTCTGGTGGCGAAACTGGGTTTGGGACGTGCCGCTTGCGGCTGATGGCCTCGCAATGAGGCCAGAATGTTGGATTTGAAAGCCAAACCGATCCGGAAAATCACAGCTTCGGGAAATAATCTTGCTGATGCGGCCGAGACCCGGCGCATGCAGGGCCGCTGCGGCGGCAGTTCCCCGCTTATGCCGCCTTCGCCGCGGCGAGACCGCGCGCAAGATCGGCCTTGAGGTCATCGACGTCCTCGAGCCCAATCTGCAGGCGCACCAGCGGGCCGTCATAAGGGCCCTTGGCGACGACGCGGTCGCCGAGGAAGACCGGCACCGCAAGGCTCTCATAGCCGCCCCAGGAATAGCCGAGGCCGAATATCCTGAGCGCGTCGAGGAAGGCATGCTGCTGTTTCTGGCCGCCGCCCGCAAGGACGATCGAAAAAATGCCGCTTGAGCCGCAGAAGTCGCGCTTCCAGAGATCATGGTCGGGATGGCTGGGAAGCGCTGGATGCAGCACGCGCCCCACGCCCGGCTGGCCCTCCAGCCAGCCGGCGATATCAAGTGCGCTGCGCTGATGATGGTCGAGGCGCACGCCCATGGTGCGCAGGCCGCGCAGCACCTGATAGACGTCGTCCGGCCCGGCGCAGCAGCCCATCGTGTAGAAGGTCTCGCAAAGCTGTTTCCAGCAGGCCTTGTTGGCCGACGCGGTGCCGAGCAGCACGTCGGAATGGCCGGCCGGATATTTCGTCGCCGCATGGATCGAGATGTCGACGCCGTGGTCGAGCGGGCGGAAGTAGAGCGGCGTCGCCCAGGTATTGTCCATCATGACGATCGCGCCGGCGGCGTGTGCCGCGCTGGCGATGGCCGGTATGTCCTGCACCTCGAAAGTGTTAGAGGCCGGCGATTCGGTGAACACGACCCTGGTGTTGGACTTGATCAGCGCCGCTATGCCGGCACCGGCATGCGGATCGTAATACTCGACGTCAACGCCCAGGCGCTTCAGCATCGTGTCGGCGAAATTGCGGGTCGGGTGATAGACGGAATCGACGATCAGGACATGGTCGCCCGCCGACAGGAAGGCTAGCAGCGGCACCGTCACTGCCGCCAGGCCAGACGGCACCACAATTGTGCCGGCCGAGCCTTCCAGCCCGTCGATGGCGCTGGCAAGCGCGTCGGTGGTCGGCGTGCCGCGCGTGCCGTAGGTGTATTTCTGGCTGCGTGCCGCCATCGTCGCCGCATTGGGATAGAGCACGGTCGAGGCATGCACCACCGGCGGATTGACGAAGCCGAAATAGTCGTGCGGATTGTTGCCCGAGTGGGCAAGCCGCGTGTTGATGCCCATTTCGTTGCCGTCTTTTGTCATTCGCTTCGCCTCTGATCAAGCGCTAGCCATAGTGCGGCGGCATTGGCCGCGCAACCGCCCGACGCTCGCCAGGCGGCGGTCTTTGGATGTGCCAATTGATCCATGACAACCCTGTAAAGCGCAGCCTTCCGAAGGCGGATTTCAAAAGGCCCAGCCCGATTTGCGTTGACCGGATTTTGCCGGCTTTGTTCGCACTGCTGACTAATATCCAGGCGCGTTTGTCTGCAATTCGGGCATTT
The DNA here is from genome assembly GCF_004022765.1 of Mesorhizobium sp. M6A.T.Cr.TU.014.01.1.1. NCBI lineage: Bacteria > Pseudomonadati > Pseudomonadota > Alphaproteobacteria > Hyphomicrobiales > Phyllobacteriaceae > Mesorhizobium > Mesorhizobium sp. M6A.T.Cr.TU.014.01.1.1. The sequence continues at coordinate 32,014 of NZ_RZPG01000041.1, read as the reverse complement.
GCGGCAAATGGTTTTCAAACTCTTTCGGTTTCGGTCATTTTCCTTGACCTCACAGGAATAATCGCCTTCGATGCAGTTCGTGAATGGGAGGCAGCGCGTCGGTTGCGATGCGGGGTTCCGGGAATGGGCCGGAACGGGAAGCTGCATTCACACCGAAAAAAAGTCAGGTTCGCCTGAAAAAAACAGAAAAGGGTCTGTGGGTTATGAAACACATTGCAATTGGCATTCTGGGCGCCGCCGCGCTTGGGTTGGTGGCTTCGGCCGCGTCGGCGGCCACGCTCGACGACGTCAAGGCCAAGGGCTTCATCCAATGTGGCGTCTCGACCGGTCTGGCCGGCTTCTCGGCGCCGGATGACAAGGGCGACTGGCAAGGCATCGATGCGGATTTCTGCCGCGCTGTCGCGGCCGCCGTTTTTGGCGATGGCACCAAGGTCAAGTTCACGCCGCTCAGCGCCAAGGAACGCTTCACCGCACTACAGTCAGGCGAGATCGACATCCTGTCGCGCAACACCACCTGGACCATCAACCGCGATACGGCGCTTGGGCTGAACTTCGTCGGTGTCACCTACTATGACGGCCAGGGCTTCATGATCAACGCCAAGAAGCTGCCGGGCGTGAATTCCGCGCTGCAGCTTTCGGGCGCGGCGGTCTGCGTGCAGAGCGGCACCACGACCGAGCTCAACCTTGCCGACTATTTCAAGTCGAACAAGATGGAGTACAACCCCGTCGTCTTCGAAAAGCTGGAAGAGGTCAACGCCGCCTATGACGCCGGCCGTTGCGACGTCTACACCACCGACCAGTCCGGCCTCTACGGCATCCGCCTGACGCTCGGCGCACCCGCCGACCACGTCGTGCTGCCCGAGATCATCTCCAAGGAACCGCTCGGACCGGCCGTGCGCCAGGGCGACGACCAGTGGTACCACATCGTCAAATGGACCTATTTCGCGCTATTGCAGGCAGAGGAACTCGGCATCACCAAGGCCAATGTCGAGGAGATGAAGGCCTCGGACAATCCCGAGATCAAGCGCGTGCTCGGCCAGGAAGCAGACACCAAGATCGGCACCGATCTCGGCGTCTCCAACGACTGGGTCGTCAACATCGTCAAGGCAGTTGGCAATTACGGCGAAATGTTCGAACGCAATGTCGGTTCGGGCAGCCCGCTGAAGATCGCGCGCGGCATCAACGCGTTGTGGACCAAGGGCGGCCTGCAATACGCTCCGCCGATCCGCTGATCGAAATGTGATCCGGAAGGCAGCTTTCCTGCCTTCCGGTTTCTCTTTCCAGGGGATGGTCGAATGGCATCGCAGGAAATTCTTCGCGAGGAGCCAAGCCGCGGCTCCTTTATCAATGATCCGAAGGTCCGCGGCATATTCTTCCAGGCGGTGGTCGTCATCGTGCTGGTGGCGTTGGTCTGGTGGATCGTCCAAAACACCATCGACAATCTGACGCGCCTGCGCATTGCATCAGGCTTCGGCTTCCTCAGGGGCCGCGCCGGCTTCGACATCAGTGACAGCGCCATCGCCTATTCGTCGGATTCGACCTATGGCCGCGCCATTGTGGTCGGCTTCATCAACACGCTCATCGTTGCCGGCGCCGGCATAATCACCGCCACCATCATTGGCTTCATCCTCGGCATCGGCCGGCTTTCGCACAACTGGCTGATCCGCAAGATCTGCATGGTCTATGTCGAGGTCTTCCGCAACATCCCGCCGCTGCTGGTCATCTTCTTCTGGTATTCCGGCGTGCTTTCGGTGCTGCCGCCGCCGCGCGAAAGCATCAATTTGCCATTCGGCTCTTTTCTCAACCAGCGCGGCTTCTACTTTTTGCGTCCGATCTGGGGCGAAGGCTCCTGGCTGATCCTGGTCGCTCTGCTTCTCGGCATTGCCATGGCGTGGTTCGTCGCCCGCAAGGCGCGTCAGCGGCAGATGGCGACCGGCCAGCAATTCCCGGTGTTCTGGACATCGGCGGCTTTGATCACCGGCTTGCCGTTGCTGGCCTACGCGCTGAGCGGCTTCCCGCTGAGCTTCGATTACCCAAAGCAATCGACCTTCAACCTGACTGGCGGCTTTCAGGTCAAGCCGGAGTTCCTGTCGCTCTATTTGGCGCTGTCCTTCTATACGGCGGCCTTCATCGCCGAAATCGTTCGGGCCGGCATCATGGGCGTCAGCAAGGGTCAGACCGAGGCGGCCGGCGCGCTCGGGCTTCGCCCGGGATCGATCCTGCGGCTTGTCGTCATCCCGCAAGCCATGCGCATCGTCATTCCGCCGCTGACCAGCCAGTATCTGAACCTGACCAAGAACTCTTCGCTCGCCATCGCCATCGGCTACCCCGACCTGACGGCGACGACCGGCACGGTGCTGAACCAGACCGGCCAGGCGATCGAGTGCGTGCTGATCATGATGGTGGTCTATCTCGCGCTCAGCCTGTTGACGTCGGCGATCATGAACGTGGTCAACGCCAGAATGGCGCTGGTGGAGAGGTAGGGACATGCAGGAGCACGACCTTTCCTTCGTCCGCGTCGAAATGGCGCTGGCACAGTCGGCGCCGCCAAGCGAGCGCGGCCTGGGCGCCTGGATACGTAAGAACCTGATTGCTTCGGCCGGCGACACGATCTTGACCATCATCGGCATCGTGCTGGTCGCGATGATCCTGCCGCAATTGATCAGCTGGGCCTTCATCAACGCCCAATGGACCGGCACGGACCGCACCTTTTGCGCCACGGTGGCGCAGGGCGGCATCCAGCCGGACGGCTGGTCCGGAGCCTGTTGGGCCTTCGTCAACGCCAAGTTCGGCCAGTTCATGTTCGGCCGTTATCCGATCGATGAGCGCTGGCGGCCGATCCTGGTCGCCATCCTGTTCGTGGCATTTCTGGTGCCGCTGCTCATCCCGAAGGTGCCGCGCAAGGGGCTGAACGCCATCTTGTTCTTCGGCGCGCTGCCGATCTTTGCCTTCATCCTGCTGGTTGGCGGCGTGTTCGGCCTGCCGCATGTCGAAACCTCGCTGTGGGGCGGGCTTCTGGTTACGCTCAGCCTGTCCTTCGTCGGCATTGCCGTGTCGCTGCCGCTCGGCATCGTGCTTGCGCTGGGCCGGCGATCGAAGATGCCGATCGTCAAGATGCTGTGCGTCATCTTCATCGAGACGGTGCGCGGCATCCCGCTGATCACCGTCCTGTTCATGGCAAGCGTCATGCTGCCGCTGTTCCTGCCGGCCGGCGTCAGCTTCGACAAGTTTCTCAGGGCACTGATCGGCGTGTCGCTGTTTGCCGCTGCCTATATGGCCGAAGTGGTGCGCGGCGGCCTGCAGGCGATCCCCAAGGGCCAGTATGAGGGGGCGGATTCGCTCGGCCTCGGCTACTGGCAGAAGATGGGCCTGATCGTGCTGCCGCAGGCGCTGAAGTTGGTCATTCCGGGCATCGTCAACACCTTCATCGGCATGTTCAAGGATACCAGCCTGGTTTCAATTATCTCGATGTTCGACCTGCTCGGCGTCGTCAAACAGAATTTTTCCGACGCCAACTGGGCAACGCCGCAGACGGCCAGGTCCGGCCTGGTGTTCGCTGCCTTCGTCTTTTGGCTGTTCTGTTTCGGCATGTCGCGCTATTCGATGTTCACGGAACGCCGGCTCGACACCAGCTACAAACGCTAAGAACAAAAAAGGGAACCTTCCATGGCCACAGAAAATGCAGTCAGCGCGGAAGAGATCAAGGTCAATGCCGCCAAGATGCAGGTTTCCACCACCGATGTCGCCATCGACATCATCGCCATGCACAAATGGTACGGCGAATTCCATGTCCTGAAGGACATCAACCTGAAGGTGATGCGCGGCGAGCGGATCGTCATTTGCGGCCCTTCGGGCTCCGGCAAATCGACGATGATCCGCTGCATCAACCGGCTGGAAGAGCACCAGAAGGGCAAAATCTTCGTCGACGGCAAGGAATTGACCAACGATCTGAAAAAAATCGACGAGGTGCGCCGCGAGGTCGGCATGGTGTTCCAGCACTTCAATCTGTTCCCGCATTTGACCATCCTGGAAAACTGCACGCTGGCGCCGATCTGGGTGCGCAAGACGCCGAAGAAGCAGGCCGAGGAAATCGCCATGCACTTCCTCACGCGCGTCAAGATCCCGGAACAGGCCAACAAATATCCCGGCCAGCTTTCCGGCGGCCAGCAGCAGCGCGTGGCCATCGCCCGCTCGCTGTGCATGAACCCGCGCATCATGCTGTTCGACGAGCCGACCTCGGCGCTCGATCCGGAAATGATCAAGGAAGTGCTGGAGACGATGGTCGGCCTCGCCGAAGAGGGCATGACCATGCTCTGCGTCACCCACGAGATGGGCTTTGCCCGCAAGGTCGCCAACCGGGTGATCTTCATGGATCAGGGCCAGATCGTCGAGCAGAACACGCCAGCCGAGTTCTTCGACCATCCACGCCACGAGCGCACAAAACTGTTCCTGTCGCAGATCCTGCACTGATCGCTCTCGCGCAAATCAAAAGAGCCCGGCCGAAACCCGGCCGGGCTCTTTTGCGTCTGAGCTGTCAGCCGGCGATCGCGCCCCGATTGCAAGGCCGTCGCTCATGAAAAAGCTGTCCTTCATGAAAAAGCTCGGGCGTTTTCTCGCCATTCTGGTGGTGGCAATCGTGCTCGCCGTGGTGCTGGGCACATTCATTCCACGGCCGCTCTTGCCGGCGGCGGCCGCCGATCCTATCGCCAGCAGGCACATCCTGGTGCTGAAAAACCCGATCCACACCGATATCGCCATTCCGGTCGATGACGACGTGCGCAAGCGCTTCCATTTCCTGGTCGATGGCGGCATTCCCGCCGACATGGCCGAGGTCCGCTACATCGTCTTCGGCTGGGGCGGGCGCGCCTTCTATCTGGAGACGCCGACCTGGTCGGAGCTGAAGGCCATGCCGGTGATGAAGGCGCTGACCCGTGACGCTTCGGTGATGCATATCGATGTCGCCGGCAACATTGCCGAGCCGCACCCCGACGTTGCCGGCTTCGACGTCGGCGAGGAGCGTTTTGCGGCGTTGCTCGACTTCATCGCCGCGAGTTTCCAGCAAGGGCCGAACGGCCCGATCCCGATCGAGAACGCCGCCTATTCCAGGTTCGACCGCTTCTACGAAGCCAACGGCCATTTCAACGCGCTGGTCGGCTGCAACACCTGGACCGCGGCTGCTCTGCGTATCGCCGGCCTGCGGACAGGCTGGTGGAATCCGCTGCCGGCCACGCTGGACCTATCGATGCGGATTTATAATTGATGCCTGGCGCTATTGGCCGCCAGAGTCCGGCGCCTGCCAGCCATAGAGCCAGTCCAAATCCGCCGCGAGCTTTTCGGGCGAGCGCAGCTTCAGGAACAGGTTGCGCGCGACCGCCACCGGCCCGGAAGCGTGCCAGGCAAAGCGGTTGACGGCGCCGCGGCGGGCGACTTTGGCAATGCGCGGCCGCCGCATTTTTTCCCAGGCAGCAAGCGCGCCCCATGGATCGGCGGGCGAGGCGGCGACAAAGCCGGCAAGGGTCGCGGCATCCTCGATCGCCATCGCCGCGCCCTGCGCCGCAAACGGCGTCATCGCATGCGCCGCATCACCGATCAGCGCGATGCCGGCGGGCGTCGTCCATGGCTGTGCCTGGTCGACAGTATGGATCGGCCATGCCGTCCACAGGCCGGCATCCTCGGCAAGCCGGGCCAGTGCTGCCGCCGTGCCACGCATGGCGCCGACGAGGATTTCGGGGTCGGCGTGGCCCGACCAGCCCTCGGCGATGATCTCGCCCCTGGTGAAGGCGGCCAGATTGAACGCCGCGCCATTGCTGACCGGATAGGCGACGAGGTGGAAGCCGGGATGCAGGAAGGCGGTCACGCAATTGGCGGCGCCAACCGCCGCAACGGCTTCTCCCGCGACACTGTCTGCGCTGACCGTCGCGCGCCAGGCAAGCTCGCCCGAAAACCGGCTTTGGGCGGCAAATCCGCCAAAAGCACGGATCGCCGACCAGACGCCGTCGGCACCGATCAGCAGAAAGCCGTCGGCTTCGATGGTCTTGCCGGCAATCTCGACTGTTGCCGTGGTATGGTGTGGTCCTGCCGCGACGCCGCCGACGCGCGCTCCGGTGACGAGACTGATGTCCGGCTGTTCGGCAAGGCGCGCCATCAGCGCCTCTTGCAGATCAGCCCGATGAGCGACGAGATAGGGCGCCTGCCAGCGCCTTTCGGCTGCTTCGCCAAGCGGCACCCGCGCCAGCTCGCGCAGCGTGGCGGCGTCCTTGAGCACGACCGCCTCCGGCCGCACCGCCGCCGGCAACAGCCGGTCGAGCACGCCGAGCTGGCGAAGGATGCGCGTCGCGTTGGGTGAGAGCTGGATGCCGGCGCCGGCCGCTTCGAGGCGCGGCGCCTGCTCAAACAGCCGCACCAGATAGCCGCGCTCGGAAAATGCCAGCGCCGCAGTCAGTCCGGCGACGCCGGCTCCGACGATGACGACCTGCCCGGACCGCGTGTCGTCCATAGGGATGACGTGCGCGTCAGGCGGCCTGGTCGATATACAGGCATCCCGCAGGCTGCGTTTCCGTCGCCTTCAGCTTTGGCGAATAGCGATAAAGCGTCGAGCAATAGGGGCAGACCTTTTCATTGTCGTCGCCCATGTCGAGAAACACATGCGGATGGTCGAAAGGCGGGTTGGCGCCGGTGCACATGAATTCCTTGACGCCGATGTCGATCGCCGCATAGCCCGCATCGTTCTGGAAATGGGGAATGGAACCGGCTGCCATCGTCGTCTCCTAAATTTGCCGCATGACCTCGGATCATGCGCAAAATCAAAATTCTACCGCGTCCTTTGCGCGTCCAAAGGACGCGCTGCGCTGTACCTGGATTGCATCTGGATCATAAGCTGTCTCTTTGCAAGATCGATGAAATCAAACTGTCGTAAAAGCCTGTCACAGGATAAGCTAAGCCGGTTAAGGCATGGCCGCGAAAATCGAATTCGGTTTCGCTGGGGATCATGCGTAGCTTAAAAGTGGTAGAGCGTCCTTTGCGCATCCGGAACGACGCGTGACGCTCTGGGCAGCGGGTGCGAAACGAGCAGGAACCATGAACGAACTAAAGCCGGTGCAGAGCGAATTCACCACTGTCGAGGTGGCGAGCCCAGAGGGCGGCAACCCGGACCGCTTTGTCAACCGCGAGTTTTCCTGGCTGCAATTCAACCGCCGCGTCCTTGAGGAGTCGCTGAACGCCAATCATCCGCTGCTCGAGCGTGTCCGCTTCCTGTCGATATCGGCCGCCAATCTCGACGAGTTCTTCATGGTCCGCGTCGCCGGTCTCGCCGGCCAGGTTCGCGAAGGCATCACGCTGAAGAGCCCGGACGGCCGCACCCCCGAACAACAGCTGGAACAGCTGCTGCGCGAGGTCGAGCGTCTGCAGGAGGATCAGCAGAATAGCCTTTCCGCGCTGATGCTGCTGCTCGACAAGGAAGGCATCGAGAGCATCAGCCGCGATGCGCTGACCAAGGACGAGAAGACCTGGCTCGAGGATCATTTCCAGGAGCAGGTCTTCCCGGTGCTCACACCGCTTTCGATCGATCCGGCGCATCCGTTCCCGTTCATTCCCAATCTCGGCTTCTCGATGGCCCTGCAACTGCGCCATCGCAGGAATGGCGAGGAGATGAGTGCGCTGTTGCGTCTGCCGGTGGCGCTGAAGCGCTTCATCCGCTTGCCTGACCGCAAGCGTCATGTCCGCTTCATTCCACTGGAAGAGGCGGTCGGCCTCTATATCGGCAAGCTGTTCCCCGGCTACGAAGTCAAGGGCTCCGGCACGTTCCGCATCATCCGCGACAGTGACATCGAGGTCGAGGAGGAGTCCGAGGATCTCGTGCGCCTGTTCGAGACGGCGCTGAAGCGCCGCCGCCGCGGCTCGGTCATCCGCATCGAATTCGACAAGCTGATGCCGGCCGAGCTGCGCGAGTTCGTCGCCGGCGAGCTTGGCGTCTCGTCGAGCCGCATCAGCGTGCTCACCGGTCCGCTGGCGCTCAGCCAGATTTCCGAGATCGTCGCCATCGCCCGCGACGATCTCAAGTTCACGCCCTATAATCCGCGCTTTCCCGAGCGCATCCGCGAGCATGGCGGTGACTGTTTCGCTGCTATACGCGAGAAGGACATCATCGTTCACCACCCCTACGAATCCTTCGATGTGGTGGTGCAGTTCCTGCGCCAGGCGATGGCCGATCCGGAAGTGGTGGCGATCAAGCAGACGCTCTATCGCACCTCGAACGACAGCCCGATCGTGCGCGCCTTGGTCGACGCGGCCGAGGCCGGCAAGTCGGTGACGGCGCTGGTCGAGCTCAAGGCGCGTTTCGACGAGGAAGCCAACATCCGCTGGGCCCGCGATCTCGAGCGCGCCGGCGTTCAGGTCGTGTTCGGCTTCCTCGAGCTGAAGACCCACGCAAAAATGTCGCTGGTGGTGCGGCGCGAGGACGGCAAGCTGCGCAACTACGTGCATCTCGGCACCGGCAACTACCACCCGGTCACCGCGCGCATCTACACCGACTTGTCCTTCTTCACCACCGATCCGACGATCGCCCGCGATGTCGCCCAGCTGTTCAACTTCATCACCGGCTACGCCGAGCCGACCGAGGAGATGCGGCTGGCCATCTCGCCCTTCACGCTGCGCAAGCGCATCCTCAAGCACATTTCGGCCGAGATTGCCCATGCGCTGGAGGGCAGGCCGGCCCGCATCTGGATGAAGATGAATTCGCTGGTCGACCCGATCGTCATCGACGCGCTCTATGACGCCAGCCGCGCTGGCGTCGAGATCGATCTAGTCGTGCGCGGCATCTGCTGCCTGAGGCCTCAGGTGCCGGGCCTGTCGGAAAACATAAGGGTCAAGTCGATCGTCGGCCGCTTCCTCGAACACAGCCGCATCTATTGTTTCGGCAACGGCCATGGACTGCCGTCGGACGGGGCGGTCGTCTACATCTCATCGGCCGATTTGATGCCGCGCAATCTTGACCGTCGTGTTGAAACCATGGTGCCGATCACCAATCCAACGGTGCATGAACAAGTCCTCGGCCAGATCATGCTGGGCAACATCATGGACAACCAGCAAAGTTTCGACGTATTGGCTGACGGAACCTCCCGGCGCGCCGTGCTTGAGGAGGGCGAGGAACCGTTCAACGCGCAGGAATATTTCATGACCAATCCGAGCCTTTCCGGACGGGGTGATGCGCTGAAATCGCATGCGCCCAAGCGCATCGCGCAGTTCAAGCGCCGCAAGAAAAACGGCGCAGCGACCGGCTGATGATTTCAACGTCCCAGGGCCGGCTTCAGGACCGCCGACCGCTGTCCATCATCGACATCGGGTCGAACTCGATCCGTCTTGTCGTCTATGAGGGGCTGGCGCGCTCGCCGACCACGCTGTTCAACGAAAAGATGCTGGCTGGCCTCGGTCGCGGCATCGTGTCGACCGGAAAGCTGGACCCCGAGGCGGTGACGCGCTCGATGGAGGAGTTTCGCCGTTTCCGTGCGCTGTCCGAGCAGGCCGGCGCCGAGCACATGTATGTGCTGGCGACCGCGGCTGCCCGCGAGGCGGTCAACGGTCCCGATTTCATCCACCGCGCCGAAGATGTGCTCAAGACCGAGGTCCAGGTGCTGAGCGGACGCCAGGAAGCCCATTATTCCGCGCTTGGCGTCATTTCCGGCTTCCATCCGGCTGACGGCATCGCCGGCGACCTCGGTGGCGGCAGCCTTGAGCTGGTGGACGTCGACGGCGAGACGATCGGCGACGGCATCACGCTGCCGCTGGGCGGCCTGCGCTTGCAGGACATGGCGAAGAACTCACTGGCCCAGGCCGGAAAGATAGCGCGCGACGAGCTCGCGAAGGCAAAGCTCCTGAAAGGCGGGCGGGGCAGGCCATTCTATGCGGTCGGCGGCACCTGGCGAAACCTCGCCCGGCTGCACATGGAAATGACCAACTATCCGCTGAGCGTCATGCACCATTACGAGATCGGCATCGAAAGCGCCGCGAACTTCCTCAAGCAGGTGGCCAAGGGTGAGATCGAGAAGGTGAAGGGTATCGAAGGCGTCTCGAAGAACCGCCGCTCGCTGCTGCCTTATGGCGCCATCGTGCTCCAGGAGATCATGGCGGCGATGCAGCCGTCCAAGATCATCGTCTCGGCGCTGGGCGTGCGCGAGGGCTTTCTCTATTCGCTGCTCGGCGAGGCCGAGCAGAAGGCAGATCCGCTGATCTCGGCTTCGGAGGAACTCGCCCGGCTGCGCTCGCGCTCGGTCACCCACGCGCATGAGCTTGTCGAGTGGACGGGCAAGACCTTTGCCGCCTTCGGCATCGACGAGACCGACGACGAGAGGCGCTATCGCCAGGCCGCCTGTCTGCTTGCCGACATCGGTTGGCGCGCGCATCCCGAATATCGCGGCAAGCAGTCGCTCAACATCATCGCTCATGCCTCCTTCATCGGCGTCGACCATCCCGGGCGCGCCTTCCTGGCGCTTGTCAACCTGTTTCGCCACGAGGGCTTGTTCAACGATGCCGCTCCGGAAATCCGGGGGCTGGCGACGCCGCGCTATCTCGAGCGCGCCCGCGCACTGGCCGCGGTGATGCGCGTCGTCTACGTGCTGACGGCGGCGATGCCGGGCGTCATGCCGCGGCTGAAATGGGAGAATCGCGGCAATGGCGTGCTTGCGCTTGTGCTGCCGGCGTCGCTGGCCGATCTTTACGGCGAGCGGCCTGCCGGCCGCCTGGCGCAACTGGCGAGGGTCACCAATCGCCGACTGGTGCTGGCGGTCGAGGGCGGCCCCAATATGCCAGCCAAGTAGTCTGGTCAAGTCGTTTCAGGGCCGATCCTAAAAGCCCGCCCGTCGATCGAATAGGCGCCTGCGCCAGCCATCGCCAGCGCCAGAAAACCGCCGGATAGCGCGATGTCCTTCATCAGCATCTGTGAATGCATGAAGGCCAGCGTCGGATCGTCGCCACCTTGGCCATAATGGCCGATGAAGCCTGCCGCGATGCAGAAGGCGGCAAGCAGGAGTGCCACGATCGGCGTCTTGAGGCCGACGAGGATGAGCAGTCCGGCGACCAGCTCGAACAGCCCCGTCACCCAGGCCACGAGCGTCGGCAGCGGCAGGCCGAGGCCGGCAAAATAGCCTGATGTGCCGGTAATGTCGGTAAGCGCGTGGAAGCCGGACGGAACGAACAGGGCGGCAAGCAGAAGACGGGAAAGCAGAAGCAGCGCATTGCGGGGCATTGGTCACCTCCGATGTCGGCCACGCCGGTTGGTCTGTTCCTCCCCGACGCCCTCGATCTTAGCGGAAATTCGGGCCAGGCCACTCGGCCCGGCCAATCGACAGTCTGGTAGATCGACAACGAAAAAGGGACGCGGAAAATTCCGCGCCCCTTGCTGCAACAGCTACTAGCTTGCGTCAGCCGCGCTTGGCGTCGACCGAATAGGCGCCGGCGCCCGAGGAAGCCAGCACGAGGAAACCGCCGGAAATCGCCAGGTTCTTCATGAAGCTGATCATCTGCATCTGATCGGCCCAGCCGGTGTGGGCGACCAGCGCCGTGGCGACAGTGAAGACTGCCAGCACCCAGGCGGTGATCCGGGTCTGGAAACCGATGAGGATGGCGAGACCGCCGAGCAGCTCGATCAGGCCGACGACAACAGCCGTTACGGTCGGCATCGGCAGGCCCATGCTGCCGAAGTAGCCTGCGGTGCCGGCGATCGCGGTAAGCTTGCCGAAACCGGAAAGCACGAAGATGACTGAAAGCAGGACGCGGCCAAGCAGGATGGTGGCCGAGGCGTTGGAAACGGTGCCGGAACCGGCAACGGACGTGTTGGTGGACATGGTGACTCTCTCCGGAAGGGGTTGTAGTGCCATCCAGATAGAGCAGGTCGACTGTTCACCAAAGATGCGGATTTGGTTACAGATCGTTCACAGCAGTAACGTTTCTGCGATCAGCGCAAAAATCATCGGGGATGACGTCACGTCACCCGGGATGCGTCATGTCCTCCGGCCGCACCAGGCGGTCGTAGTCGGCTTCGGTGACCAGCCCGGTGGCCAGCGCTTCCTCGCGCAAGGTTGTACCGTTCTTGTGCGCGGTCTTGGCGATCTTGGCGGCATTGTCGTAGCCGATGGTCGGCGCCAGTGCTGTCACCAGCATCAGCGAACGGTCCAGGGCGGCCTTGATGTTGTCCTCCCGCGCCTCAATGCCCACAACGCAATTGTCGGTGAAGGAGATGGAGGCGTCGGCGAGCAGCTGCACCGACTGCAGGAAATTATAGGCCATCAGCGGGTTGTAGACGTTGAGCTCGAAATGGCCCTGACTGCCGGCGAAGGTCACAGCCGCATTGTTGCCGAACACCTGGATGCAGACCTGCGTCAACGCCTCGCACTGGGTGGGGTTGACCTTGCCCGGCATGATCGATGAACCCGGCTCGTTTTCCGGCAGCGACAGTTCACCAAGGCCGGAGCGCGGGCCGGAGCCGAGCAGACGAATGTCGTTGGCAATCTTGAACAGGGCGCCAGCGCAGGCGTTGATGGCGCCATGCGAGAACACCATGGAATCATGGGCCGCTAGCGCCTCGAACTTGTTCGGCGCCGTGACGAAGCCGATGCCGGTGATGTCAGCAATGCGCGCCGCCACCTTCTCGGCAAAACCGACCGGCGCGTTGAGACCGGTGCCGACGGCGGTGCCGCCTTGCGCCAGTTCCTGCAGGCCGGGCAGCGTCATCTCGATGCGTTTGATCGATGAGGCGACCTGCGCGGCATAGCCTGAGAATTCCTGGCCAAGGGTGAGGGGCGTCGCGTCCTGCGTATGCGTGCGGCCGATCTTGATGATGTGGGCAAAAGCTTTGGTCTTGGCCTCCAGCGCGGCGTGCAAATGCCTGAGCGCCGGCAACAGGTCGTGCACGATGCGCTCGGCGCAGGCGATGTGCATGGCCGTCGGATAGGTATCGTTCGACGACTGGCTCATATTGACGTGGTCGTTGGGGTGCACCGGTTTCTTGGATCCCATGACACCGCCCAGCAGTTCGATCGCCCGATTGGAGATCACCTCGTTGGCGTTCATGTTGGATTGCGTGCCCGAGCCGGTCTGCCAGACGACCAGCGGGAAATGATCGTTGAGCTTGCCGTCGATGACTTCCTGAGAGGCTTCGATGATCGCTTTGCCGATAGCCGGATCGAGCCGCTTCAGCTCCATATTGGTTTCGGCCGCCGCCCGCTTGACGATGCCGAGCGCGCGAACGATCGACGCTGGCTGTTTTTCCCAGCCGATTTTGAAATTTCCCAGCGAACGCTGCGCCTGTGCGCCCCAGTAGCGGTCGGCGGCGACCTCGATGGGACCGAACGTGTCGGTTTCGGTTCTGGTCTCTGGCGCGCTCACTTGGTCTCTCCGGTCTGTCGAATTCGGCACCGGCGTATCGCGTTGCACAAATGGCTTCAAGCGGAGATTGCGGGCGGCAAGGATGCAAATCGGTTGAAGGAGAATCTTCTTTCTTCTCTCGCTATCGAGAAGGTGGATCGGCGCGTTGGCGCCGAGACGGTTGAGGTATGTGGAAGAAACTCCAACGCGGGCGATCCACTCGAACACCCTCATCCGAACTAGCGCGGCGCGGATAAAGTGCACTGGCAGGAAAAACTTATGGCTTTGGACTGAATGCGTGTATGGCGTCCTCCGAGAAAACAGTTCGGCTGTTTGTTGAATGGCCGAATGTCGAGGAGAAACTCCATGTCGCGGAGCGTGTTGGTGTCTGGAGGCTGCGGCTTCATCGGATCGCATTTGGTCGATCGCCTGTTGCTGCGCGCCGACCTGGGAAAGTTGGTTGTCGTCGACAATCTGTGGACCGGAGTGCAGCAGAACATTGAGCATATCAATGATCCGCGACTGAGCCTGGAAGTACAAGACGCCGAGAGCTTCGCATCGCACCAGCGCTTCGATGAAATCATGCACTTGGCGTCGCCTGCTTCTCCATCATGGTACATGCGCGAGCCGGTACGCACGATCAAGGCCAACATCGGGGGCGCGCTGAATCTTCTGACGCTACTCAAACCGGGTGGTCGCTTCTGCTTCACTTCGACGTCGGAAGTCTATGGCGATCCCTTGGTCTCTCCGCAGCCGGAGAGCTACAGGGGCTCGGTGGATTGCATAGGACCCCGATCGTCATACGACGAGAGCAAGCGCTGCACCGAAGCGCTGTTGTTTGAATCTCAGCGCATCAGCGGACTCGATGTCCGTGTCGCGAGATTGTTCAACACATATGGACCGCGAACTCGTATCGACGATGGTCGCGCTATATCGAATTTTATCAGCCAAGCCCTGACCACCGGAATCCTGACGGTCTATGGCGACGGTCTTCAATCCCGCAGTTGGGGTTATGTCGAGGATATCGTCGACGGTTTGGAGCGTTTTTTCTGGCGCGACAACATATCGTACCGGGGCCCTTTGAATATCGGAAACGATTGCGAGGTGTCTGTGCTGGAGATCGCAAACTTCGTCTGTTCGCTCGTTCCAGGTTCCCGGGTCGAGCATCATCCGCCAGCTCCCCAGGATCCCACAAATCGATGCCCGGACCTGACTCTGGCCAGGCGTGTTCTTCCAGACTGGGGAGCGAAGGTCAGCTATCAAGAAGGCGTTAGGCTGACCCTTGAATGGTTTCGAGAACAGGTTTCTGAATGGCGCTCGGCCAACATGGAATCTTCGGCTGTGCCTGCGATGCGCCCTGTGAGCGGTGCGTGAAATCCTGCGCGACGATCAGGGAGACATTTATGCCGGCGATTCTCTTGGCACTGTGACCACCGCTGTGGTTTGAGCAAAGCGGCTATATCGATCATCTCGCCGGGAGTAGAAACGGCAAGGCAACAGCCGAGCCGATGCGCGGCTATGACAGGACATCCTATTCGTGAAATTGATTGTTGTGACACCGGCCGGTCGCGAGAAATATCTCCGCCTGCTCAGCCATTATGTACTGAAGAGCCCTGAAGTATACGAATGGCATTTGTGGGACAATTGCCGCAACGAGGTCGATCGTGCCTATCTCCAACAGCTGGCTGCGACAGACACGCGTTGCAGGATAAAAACGCTTCCTGATGCTGATGGCAGCAACAACGCGATCGGCGACTTCTTTCGCTTCTGCGACGATCCGGACGCTTTCTATTTGCGCCTCGACGACGATGTGGTTTTTCTGGAAGATGGCTTCTTCCCTAGATTCATGGAGAGGGTAGCAAGCGAAAGGGGGTCGGCTCTGTGGTATGCGCCGTTGATCATCAACAACGCAATCTGCAACACGCTGATCAAGTATCTTTCCAGGGTCTTGGTCGACGGGCCACTTACGTGTCAGGCGGCATGCGAATTCTCGTGGGCCCACGCTAGTTTTCCGATGGCGCTTCACCCGGTCTTCATCGAAGCCGTCAAAGCCAACAGACTCGGCGATTTCCGCGTGCCGGACCGGGAGATCCGGCTGTCGCGCTTTTCGATCAACGCGATCGGCTTCTTTGGATCCGACATAGTGGAACTGGGTGATCTTTTTATTCCGCCGAAGAGCGGTAGTGGCGGCGAGGAAGAGTGGCTATCAGCAACGCTGCCGGCGATGCTCGATCGCCCGGGCAAAGTGCTCGGCGATCTGGTCGTAGCGCATTTCAGCTTCTTCACCCAGGAACGCCGTCTGCTTCAAACCAATATTCTTGACAGCTACTATAGGCTCGCCGGCCTTGTCCCGCAGTCTTACAAAACACCTGTGATCCCGTTGAAAGACCGGCTAAGGCCGTGGCGCAAGCTCAAAAGGAGCCGGGCACCGAAATACACGATTTCGCTTCCCCCAAGCATTGCCGACTGATGTTCGGCTAACTGAGCGATACACGCGCCTAGCCGGCCGACTGGCTGCTTTTGGTCTTACCTTGCGATCCCGGCAACGCGCTCGGGATATTGCGCGGCCATCATGAACCGGTCCGCATGATCGGCAAAAATCCTGCTGACCTGTTCGGCGTCAAACCGGGACCTTCGTTTGCGCTTCTCGTCATTGATGAGGAAGCCGGTGATGGCATCGAGCTTTCGGGTGAAGCTTTTGAGGGCGAACCGCGGCTGCCGGGCGAAATGACCGGCCCAAGGCGTATCCTTTGCGAGTTGGCGATAGATGGCCAAGGCTTCGGGCTCGACGCCGATTGAACGCTGCGACCAGGGTTTACCCCGCGTGAAATGACGCGCGAACGACTTGCCGAACGATATCTGACTGCTGAAATTCGTCATGACGTTCCAGTAGGGGTGCATAGTCTGCCATCTGCCTTCAAAGGCAACGTTGAGCGCACCTTGGTCCAGACCGTAGGTATGCTGCGAGGAGAGTTGCCGAGTCCTCTGCAATAACCCCTCTCGCCGCACCAGCGGCATGTTGAACACCAGCACGCCCGCATTGAATTTCGGTGCGCCCGGCTTCATCGGCAGGTGCTTCCGGTACTTCGCGTCGAAATAGCTCTGCTCGTCGTGAGCGGCCAGCAACGGCGCGTGCAGTTGCGTGTGGGCGAGGTCGGCTACCGATCGATTGAAGAGCACGTCGCTGTCGGCATAGACGATGCGATCGTAGGGCTCGAACTCAGGCAATTGATCTGCAAACAGCCTGATATAGGTCGCCAAGGTCAGATGACCCGGATTGAAGTCTGTCGCCTCCATGAACCTCGACACGTCGAGGATGCTGACCGCGGAGCCGAGCAAGCGTTCAGCGACCTCCAAGTCCTTTGCGCCGGCACCAGTCTGAAGAAGAAAGCCCTTGATTGGGCCGGATACGTCCAACACGCGGCGCGCCGCCAAGCAAGCGTACGGAAAGTAATTTTGATCGGCAGCGAAAAAGAAGCACGGGTTTTGCGACATATATAGACTTACCTCAGAGCGTATGCTCATCAACTGCTTTGCTTGCTGTCGCAGGCGCGGAAAGCTGTGACGTAGCTCTCTTGACTTCTCATGGCTGAAAGAAGGCGGGCACCGGGAGATCGGTGGTAAGACAGCCCATCGTAACTGCCGCCGCGTGCCTCGCCTGTCCAATGGCAACATCCATGTCCAGGTATTTGAACGTCGCAAGGCGGCCTACGAAACTCACGTTGCGGAGTTGCGTGGCCTCATACCGGTAGCGATCCAGCAACGCCGATCCGGCTGCCAGATTGACCGGATAGAATGGAACGTCATTCTCGCCGCATTCAAAGCTGAATTCGCGGGAACACAGACTTTTTTCATGTGTTTCCCACGGCGAGAACTTCTTGTGTTCGGAAATCCGAGTGTATGGAACCTCGGGATCGGGATAGTTCACGATTGCGCTTTTCTGAAAGTCTCCAGCGACGACGAAATCCTCGAATCGCAGCGACCGATAGGGCAGCCGCCCGAACTCGAAATTGAAAAATGCATCCAGTCCACCTGTGTAGAAGATATGATCGAATTCGCGGTCGACGCCGTCACGGTGGAACTTGGTATTGTATTCGACCGTGATGAGCGGATGGTGAAGCATCTTTTCCACCAAGGCGGTGTAGCCTTCTTGCGGAATTCCGATCCTGGAATGGTGAAAGTAGTTGTTGTCTTCGGTAAAGCGCAGTGGCAGGCGCTTGAAAATATCGCTCGGCAATTGGTCGGGTGGACGTCCCCATTGCTTTTGCGTATAGCCCTTGAAAAACGCGTTATAAAGCGCCTCACCTATACTTGAGATTGCTTGTTCTTCGAAATTTCGAGGGTCATGGTCCAGCGGTACCGAAAGATTCCGAATATGAGCCTGCGCGCCCTCTGCGGTGAACTGCCGTTCGAAAAATTGGTTCAACGTGTTTAGATTGATTGGAAGCGAAAACAGCCGGCCGGCCACACTGGCCCTTACCTCCAATGCAAAAGGCCTGAATTCTGCAAATCGCGAAACGAACGACCAGACATCCACATCGTCGGAATGGAAAATATGCGGTCCGAACACATGCTTCATGATGCCGGTCCGCGCGTCTCGCTCGGTGTGGCAGTGTCCACTGGGATGCGATTTTGCCTCGACAACCCGAACGGCATAGCCGGCGTCAGCCAGCGATCTGGCCAAAGTCGCGCCTGACACGCCGGCACCTACGATTAAAATCCGCACATAACCTCGCAGAAGAGCATCATTGAAATGGCAGGCCTCGACGCAGCGATCCCGAATCTACCCATACCTGTTCGCGTCGCCGAACAGGGGCGGGGCTTGGTGCATAGGCTTAATCGAGGTGAAATGTACTGCCGATTCAGCAAGGGAAGGCTGCAGGCAAGTTTCCGCGCCGTCTGGCTTCAAAGGCACATACAGGTCCTGACCCTTATTGCCGAGGCGCTGGCATTGCTCGGCGTTCGTAGCATCCCATCTTTCTATGTCAACTTGGCCGATGTGCCGTTTGCAAAAAGATCCAGGTATTTCCGGACGCGGTTCGGCTTTGCTTCGGCAGACGGTTATGCCGAGATCGCCGCGCCTGACTTCACGTTCAATGGCTGGCCAGAGGCGAAATTCGACGACTACGATCAAAAAACGTCGGCGATGGCAGCCGCGTCGGAGGGGCAGCCGCGCAAGAACAGCGCGTTTTGGGCAGGGCGCTGCATGAACGATGCGCGTAAGGCAACGGTCCAGGCTGCGACAGCCCGGCCCGATCTCCTGGAGGCTTATGACACCGCGCCTGATTACGACTCCGCCTCCGTGCAATATTCCGGCACCTTCAAGACCATGGAGGAGCAGGTCGCCACATTCAGATACATGATTGATGTCGAAGGTGCCGGCTATAGCGGGCGCTTGAAATTGCTGCTGCACACCAAGCGCGTCGTGCTGATGCAGGACCGACCATGGCATGAGTGGTTCTTCGGGGATATCGAGCCGTTTCGTCACTACGTCCCGGTGGCACGGAACATGTCCGACCTGGTCGAGCGTATCGAATGGTTGCGTGCCAATCCGAAAATGGAGGCCGAAATAGCCGCGGAGGCGCAGCAATTCGCGCAAACCAACCTGACGCGCTCGGCCGCGGTGGCCACATGGGCCCGCTTGCTTGAAGGCCACGTGGCTGCCGGCGGCAATTTGAAGTCCAATCTTCGGAAACTGACGCGTTCGAAACGGTAGTCCAACGAAGGCAACGTTTCATACGGGTCGCGAAGGCCTGATCGTGAGACGTCCTCACGACAGGTCACCGTCCGAGCAGCGATTGTGAGGTGGGCGAAAGACGCAGCGTTTCCGTCGGTCTGGCCTGGTCCGACTGCAATGCCTGCCAGGCCGGCGCGGCGGCAAGCGCTGCTTCATGACGGGCATGGGCGTCGGCGCTGTCGAAACCCGTGACGCTGATAAAAACGTTTTCGCCTGATCGAACCGGCAGGCGGGGAAAGCTGTTTTCGGCATGCTCGGTGACAAACGCAGCGAGTGGCCGCGCGCCAGGTGCCGCCAGCACGGACTCGGCATCAGTTTCGAAGCGGCTGGCGAAGTCGACTTCGGCGCCGGGCCGCAGATGATGAATCTTAATGACAACAATATCCGACAAGCGGTTGTCTCTGCTTGGCTTTTCGTAAGCCGGCAAGGCTGTCCGTTGCGAGCCCGTCAGGTCGAAGCCCGCGCCCGGCCATGCCGGTTTCAGCAACAGCACGTCGTCGGAGTCAATCATCGTGGCGTTGGCGGCATCGCGCCAGGCGGCCCACACCGATCCCTCGTAAAACGCGGTCAGCGCTTTTTTGCGCGCTTCCATGCCGTCGAAGCCGCGCAGCCAGACGAACATGTTTGGTCGGTCGAGATCGCGGAACTGGCCGATGATGGTCATCCCTGCCGTTTCCTGACCCTCGATCAGGTGACCGTCGAAGATGCTGATCAGCGCCTCGCGCCGGCCAGGTTTCAGCGTGTATTGCCTGAGCTCGACGATCGGCGAGGCGTTGAAGCTGGATTTCGACGGGGCATTCAGGGGCAGGCTCATCGCGTAATCTCCAAAACAGGGTGATCATCCTGTTCTAAAACAGACCGGTTGTCCTGTTTTGTCAATCTGCTATCGTGTGGAGATGTCAGCAGAGATTACCGCTCGCCCAAAGGTGCGGCCCGGGAAACGCACCAACGACCCGGAAGGCCTCCGCAAACGCGTGCTCGATGTCGCCGAAGCCTCCTTTCAGGCGCGCGGCTACCACGCTTCCAGCCTCGGTGACCTGATGGCAGCGGCGGGTGTCACTGGCGGCGCGCTGCATCATCATTTCCCGACCAAGAAGGCGCTTGCGTTGACGGTGATCGAGGAGCGGGTGGCGGCTGCCGTCGAAGCAACATGGATCGCGCCGCTGCAGGCGGCAGGCTCGGCACGCGAGGGCGTGCGCAGCGTGTTCGAGGCCGTGGCAACGGAACTGGAGCAACAGGGTTTCGTGCGCGGCTGCCCGCTCAACAATCTGGCGCATGAACTGTCGCTCGCCGATCCGGATTTTCGCACTGCCCTTGCCGCCATTTTTTCGGCGTGGCGCGAGGCGATCGCCGACAAGATCAGGGCCGACCAGCAAGCGGGCAGGGAGCAGGACACCGATCCGCAGCGCTTCGCCGCGCTCGCGGTCGCCACCTATTCCGGCGCCATGTCGATGGCCAAGACGACGCAGGATTCAGGCGTGCTGCGCGATTGCCTGAGCGCGCTGGAGCAGGGAGCTTCCTCGGCAGGAGCGAAGCGACGTCGCAGGGTGCTGCGGCAGTATCGAGCCTTTTGACATCGGAGCGTCAGCCGCCTCCGTCCCGGAGCCTAATTCGGCAGCGGTTTGATGACCTCGTAGCCGACCACGCTTTCGGCGTTGGTGCCCTCGTCATAGCGCCTGGCCACAACAGCCTGCAGGTCGGGCGCGTAGAGCGCGGTGAATTCATCCTGTGTCTTGCCGGCCTCATTCTTGATCGACTGCCTGACAGCGAGCACGTTGTATTTGCAGTCGCCCAGGCTGAACGTCTCTTTGCCCTTGACGTTGATCTCGAGCGTCTCGGTGCCCTTCGGTTGTTTGTTGGGTGCGAGGCGAACGAATACGGTCTTGCTTTTCGCCCCGGCCTTGAGCGGAAACAGCTTTCTGAGATCGGAAAGCGGGATCATGGCAAGCTGACCGGTCTCGCTGTCGCGAAACACCTCGATCAGGCCGCCGAACAGAAACTGCGTCTGCGGCGATTGAGACTGGTATTCGTTGGCAACCGACACCATTCCACCCGCCGCCGGTCGAAACTCGCTGTGGATGCCGGGCCTTTCGAGAACGAAGCCGGCCTTGGCGGCTTTGGCGTCGATGCACTCGGCACCATGCGCGGCGCTCGCCAGGATGGTGAGTGTCGTGCCGATGGATATAGTCTTCATGGCGTCCTCCTCTGCCCGCGTAAGTTGAGTTCAGACACCGGAAGCAATGCCAGACCTGTGGCACCGTGTCGACATACTGTTCGAGGCAACTAGACGAAGAGGCGCCGGCTGTGCTGAATTTCGCGCCATGAATCGCATCTTGGCAGGATCACTCTCCCGGCGCAGCTTCCTGGCGCAGGCGGCAGGGTTTGCTGCGGCCGGCGCCGTTGCGCGACCGGCGCTCGGTCAGACCGGGCAGCGCAGTCCGCCAGTCGACGCCACCTTCCTGTTCATTGCCGATGTCCATGCCTGCCGTATGGCCAGCGGGTTGAGCCCCAATTGCCAGCAGGAAGGCAAGACCGACGCTGCCCTGCTGCGCAGTGTCGCTGCCTTGAACGCCATCGACGACAAGGAATGGCCGGCCGAAATCAACGGCGCCGCCACCGGTTTGCGTTCGGCCGGCAGCCGCATCGCCACGCCGCTCGGCCTCGTCGTCGGCGGCGACATGACCGACGATGGCGGCGGCCAGATCACCCAGCCCAGCGAGGGTACGCAGCTTCTCCAGTTCAGCCAGCGCTATCAGCAAGGCGTCGGCCCCGATCGCGTGCACATGCCGGTCTATGTCGGGCTCGGCAACCACGATCTCGACCAGAATGGCCCACCACCTCATGTCGACTGGTATCGGCGCGAATTGCGCGACTATGTCGAGGTCAACCACCGCCCGGGCGTGTTCTTCAAGCCGCCGGTGCCGGCGACCGACTACGATGTCGATACCGACTACTATTCCTGGGACTGGGGTGGCCTGCATCTCATCCAGACGCACCGTTTTGCCGGCGACACCGGCCATGGCGCGCTCTCCAGCCTGCCATGGCTGAAGCAGGATCTGGCGACCTATGCGGCGGATGGCCGCCCCGTCATCCTCTTCCAACACTATGGCTGGGATGTTTTTTCGATCGAACGATGGGATGCCGCCAAAGGAACCTTCGACGATGACGGTCCTGGCCCGCCGCATTGGTGGAGCGAAGCGGACCGGCAGGCGCTGCTGGCGGCGCTGAAGGGCTACAATGTCGTCGCTATCTTGCACGGTCACCAGCACGAGGTGCCGATGATCTACCGCCGCGACGGGGTCGATCTGTTCAAGCCGAAGGCCGCCTATATGGGCGGCTTCGCGCTGGCGCGGGTGACCAGCGACAGCATGGACGTGGTGCTTGGTGAAGCCATCGGCGATCATGGCGAGGTCGCCTTCACCAACGCTTTCTCGAAGAGCCTGAACTTCTAACGGCGGCAACTGAAGCAGACAGCAAACCGCCTAAAGCAATTCCAGGAAAAGTGCGTAGCGGTTTTCCGTCCGGAATTGCGTAAAAACAAACACTTAGAGCGGTTCGGCGCTTTTATCAAAAGCTGAACCGCTACTTAAGCCGCTTCCTCATCGCTGTTGAAAACGGCAGCGCAGCGATCAGAGCGCCTTTCTGACCCTATCCTTCACGTCGCCATAGGCCTTCTGCAATTTGCCGGCGATTTTGTCGGCCGAGCCTTCAGCCTGGACGCGCCTGTTGCCGGTGGCCTTGCCGGCGGCTTTCTTCACGGAGCCTTTTAACTGCTTGGCTAGGCCCGCAACCTGATCCTTGTTCACCATGGCCGCATCTCCTGGGGTTTAATTTGCCTTTGTCCTGGGCAAACGGGCGGCTGGTTTTTCGGTTCCGAGGCCACGGGTCCGCGATGGCCAGAGCCGTCCGGCTCGCCGGCGCTAAGCGGCGATTGCCGCTCGCCATAAAAGAACGCCCCTCGCGCGTTTTATTGCACGGGAGGCGTCCTTTGTGTCAGCCTTTCCTGAGATTGCTCTCGTGAACTGCTGACGATACCCAAAATGCATGGATGCCAAAATGGTTCCCGGCATGGTGCGATTTTTTTCGACAGCTGACGCTCGACCGGTTTCGGCGCCAAATCCGCCATCGAATCCCTGCTTAATCCAACCTGGCGGCGATCGGTCCGCCGGGCGGCGAAAGCAAAAATTGACACGGCGTCAAAAGAAGTCTATAAGAAATTCGTCGATATTTGTTTGACTGACTTTTGTTATCCGCGTGCTCAGGCGCGCCTTTGACGAACTTCCCCCATCAAAATCGAGACAAACGTTGTTGTGCATTCGCATGACGGCGAACGAATATTTGCCACGGAAAGGGTTCGTTATGAGCACAGGCACAGTTAAATGGTTCAACGCCACCAAGGGTTTTGGTTTTATTCAACCTGACGACGGCTCCGCCGACGTTTTTGTCCACATCTCGGCCGTAGAGCGCGCCGGAATGCGCGACATCGTCGAGGGCCAGAAGCTCGGCTATGAGATGGTCCGCGACAACAAGTCGGGCAAGATGTCCGCCGATCAGTTGAAGGCGGCCTAAAACGGAATTCAGCCTCGCCGGTGACCACGGATGTACCGGCACCGGTGAATGGCGGATTCCAGCGCGTGATCCCGGAGACATCGTTTCCGAAGGATCATGCGCAGATGAAAAAGTGTCAGCGCGTCCAAAAGGACGCGCGGCGCTCCAGCGGAAGGTCAGGCAATGCCTGGCCTTTTGCGTTTGGGGCGCTTCAAAAGTTCGAAAAGAGCACCGCGCGTTCGCTTGAACGTGTTAAGGGTGCTCCAGCAATTTGAATCCGACTGCCGTATTGCTTTGTGCGTGGTCCTGGTCGAAAGACCGGTCTCGCCATTTTTCGGCATTACGCTCCGAACCGGGAGAAAGACCTTGACCGCCACTTCAAAGAAATCCCGCGACCAGGCCGAATCCATCTTCAGCAAGACCCAGACCCAGTCCATGTCGCTCAACCGCATCATTTCCGAACAGGATGCTGTCAGCCAGGCCCGGGAAGCCAAGACCGCGCGGCTGCGCGAATTGCGCCTGGAAAAGGAAGCCGACGAGATGGCTGCGGCCGCCGCGCTCCCCGCCTCGCCGAAGCGTGTGGGCAAACGCTGATGGCCACCAAGCGCGTCCCGCAAAAGGCGATCGCCGCCGATTCGACCATCGCCGATGTCGTGGGAGAACTCGACAAGCCGGTCGAATATGTCCGCCGCGTGCTCGAAAAGCTCGAGCGCTGCAGGCGCGCCCATGGCGATGCCCAGGTCAGGCTCGGCGTGCGTGGCCGCTCCGAATGCCCGAACTATTTGATCGAGTATGTCCGCGAAAATGCCAAGACCCACGAGCGCGTCACCCATCAGGATGCCGCCTATAGCGGCAGCACGCATCGCGAGCTGGCGCCCCGGCACATCGAGGAGGCCAGGAACTGGTCGCCCGAGGAAATGAACATCACGGCGGTCTCGGCGCTGATCGGCCGCCTTCGCAACCCGAATGCGCCATCATCGCGTTTCTCCGACGAGGATTGATATGGCCATAAAATTTTCCGCCAAGGATCAGCCGGCAGCAACCGCTGCCGCCAAGCCGGCCAAGCCGGCCGCCGCACCGAAAGCCGACGTCACCGCCGAGGCCGCGACCGATCTGTTCAAGTCGCCGGCGGATGTCGCATCGCGCAAGACCAGGAAGAAGAAATAGCGCCCTTGCCGCGAAACGCCGATCCCGTTGCGTCAGGGCCGCTTGCCCTGGCGAGCGCCGGGGACTTTTCGTCTCTGGAGGAGAGCGCCGCTCCTCTCTTCGACTGCCAGAGCTGCGGCGCCTGCTGTTCCTATTCGGCCGAATGGCCGCGCTTTTCGACCGAGGATGACGCTCAGCTCGACCGGATCCCGCAAGACTATGTGGCCGCCGACGAAGCCGGCATGCGCTGCGACGGCGTGCGCTGTTCGGCACTTTCCGGCGAGGTCGGCAAGTCGACCGCTTGTGGCATCTACGAGGTCCGACCGGACGTCTGCCGCACCTGCATGCCCGGTGGCGACGATTGCCTGATGGCGCGCAAGGCGCATGGGCTGTCGACGCTGTAGTACGAGTCCGGCTCTCAGGTAGTGTTTTAGTTTGACTTTCCACTTCGGGTGGAAAGTCGACATTGGCGCGCCGAATTCGAGTGGCGAAAATCCAACGCTTGGTGCCCGAGGCGAATACAGCTCACGAGCCCTTTTCTACCCTTCCGCCGGAGAGTCCGAACGGGAAGTGGTGACGCCATCCAGTCATTCGTTCGACCAGCCACTCAGCCTCTGGAATCCGCCTGCAAATATATTCCCGCTACGAACTCGTTCCGTCAGCGCCGAGCTTTCAATCCAGGCTTGGATTTCGGCTGTCAGCGGGCCGAGAAAGATGACTTCCGCCAACGTCGCCGCCGCATGCAACGCGGTCATTTCGGGCCAGTTCATGGCAATGTCGTGGTGCCCGATCCAAGCGTCAGGATCTTTATAGTCGATGACGCCGCGCGCTGTCCTCTCCGTGGCGTTCACGAAGAACCTGTAGGACAGGACTCCCGGATGAACCTTCGGCTTCGACCCGCCTTGCCAGCGCGCCTACCGCTATCTCGAAGTCTTCCGGCGTCTTCTTCAGCTCGTATAAATTCAGGATGGTGAGGCGGTCGTCGATCATGATTGAACCTCGGTCCGAAACAGCATCTCTTTGCACAACCCGCCCCAGCACTCCCCAGGTCGGCACGGCGTAGCAGCCAACCGGCACCATCGACAGGCCGTTCCCTCGTAGTCGTCGAAGTCAGCACAGTACGCTGACGGAAATCCTATCCGGAGCGGTCTTCCACGACGGGTACCAGCCGTCAGGTTTTCACCACTAGAAAACGTGGTGCTGCTAAGGAGATACCTAAGGCGTGAGGAGCGCGCCCGGAATGGGTTGGGAAGTCGCCGTTCGGCTCATCTGCCAGAACGAGCACGTTGCCAAGAGCGGGACATTCGCCTTGGTCTTTCCTGCAAGGCAGCCGCCCAGAACCCAGGAGAAGGATTGTTACGGGCTACCCTGTCGCTCCAGTCTTGTCATGGCTAGGTCGGGGCACGCGACCAGGCGCCCACTTCCGAGCGGCTCACGATCACGCTACCCGCCTCGATTTCGCGCTGCATGCGCTGTCCCAAGGTTTCAATATCGACCTCAGCGGCCGTCGCAACTCCCCGGCTCTGGATTTCCGGCAGCATCGTGACAATGAGTTCAGCGGTCTGGTGTGACCATTCGAAACCGCTCTTGGTTCCTCCAACGACCGCCTCCAAGTGCATTGAGGGCGCGATCAATCCAGCCGCGCGGAATGCCGCATCGAGCTTGATACCCATGTTGGTCTCGATACCGCTGCGCCGGAACGTCTCGACGATCCATCGACAGCAGTCGTCGTAGCTCGGCGCCGGCGGGCTGGATCGACAGCCGTCCCAATCCGGCTCATGGAAGACGATGATCCCTCCAGGCCGGAGATGGCGAGCGACGCCTCGCAGGATGGCCACAGGATCGGCTTGAAACATCAGAACATAGCGGCCGATCACGGCGTCGAACGGTCGGTCGAACGAGAGTGCCGCGGGATCGCCTTCACGGAAGCTGACATTCTGGATCGGATGCGTCGCCGCGCGCCCCTCCGCCGCCGCAAGGGCCGCTGGAGCCCGATCAGCGCCGATGACCTGACCTTCGCTGCCTACCATCTCGGAAACCAGGAATGTAACGTCGCCCGCGCCACAGCCGACGTCGAGCACGCGCATCCCGGGACTTATGCCCGCAGACAGCAAGATTCTTCGCGTGATCGGGTTAATGATGCCCGCCTGATGGCTGAGACGCCTGATCTCGCGATCGGAATGGACGAGAATATACGGGACGTGGACGTCGGCACGAGCGCCACCTGCGACTTCCATGGCTTGCCTCCCCTCATACGACTGTTCCCCAAAGGGGACATCGCGTTAGTCGACGACTATGCGCCGATGCGGCAGCCAGTCAATCAGACTCGCTGTTGACCTCAATGCGAATGTCGCTTCAGGGTCAATGCTTGCCTTAGAAGTCCTCCGAACAAAGGGCAAAGAAGGGTAGTGAGCCGAAATTCGAAATGAGGCACTAACGGCCCTCGGGCTGGCTTGTGCCCACGCGTTTGGCTGGCTACGTTGCCGGCGGCAGGGACAACGCCGGGAGATCATCCGTGAGCATCGAATTCTTGTTGACGTCGCTGATTGTCGTGGCTTCGCCCGGCACCGGCGTTCTTTATACGCTGAGCGCCGGGCTTTCGCGTGGCGCGCGCGCCAGCATTGTCGCTGCTTTTGGTTGCACGCTCGGCATCATTCCGCATATGGCGGCCGCCATCACCGGGCTGGCGGCGTTGCTGCACACCAGCGCACTCGCCTTCGAGACGATCAAATATCTGGGCGTCGCCTACCTGCTCTACATGGCGTGGAACACGTTGAAGGAGAGCGGCGGCTTGAACGTCGGGCAGGATGTCGCGCCGCGCTCGGTCGGCAAGGTGATCACCTCGGGCATCCTCATCAACATCCTCAACCCGAAACTGTCGATCTTCTTCTTCGCCTTCCTGCCGCAGTTCGTCAGCACCACCGAACCGCATGCGCTGTCGAAGATGCTGGAGCTCAGCACCGTCTTCATGCTTCTGACCTTTGTCGTCTTCGTCGGCTACGGCATCTTCGCCGCCTCGATCCGCAGCCATGTCGTATCGCGGCCGATGGTGCTGACCTGGATGCGCCGCACCTTCGCCGGCGCCTTCGTCGCGCTCGGCGCAAAACTGGCGCTGACTGACCGGTAGACAGTAAGGATCGCGGGCAGTCATCGAAGCTGGCGCCGCCCCTCATCTGCCTGCTGGCATCTTCTCCCCGTCTAGGACGGGGAGAAGGGGGCTGGCCGCAACCTGGCATCCTTCCTTCAACGCGTGAGATTGGCGAAATCTTTCGCGAAGGTGTCCAGTTGATAGATGGGTAACACTTTGAACCGGATACATGGGTTACAGTTTCCCCCTGTGCTGTCGGCCGCAGCGCCAAGCGGTTTGGTTGGCGCGGCGCTGCGGCGGACGAGCTTCATGCGCCTGGTGTCGAGGATGCCGAGCGGATGGGCATGGAAGCTGAGCGCCCATTCACCATCCTCGGTTTCGGTGGCGGCGACCGCTTCGCCGGCCAGCGTCTTGGAAACGTAAACGAAGCCGCCGTTCCACCTGATCTCGCCGTTGTGACGCACGCTGCGCACCGCCGCCTCGGCCGGATAGTCGGGCTCGGGCGGTGTCGCGGGCATGGCGCGCGGCGAGGCGCGGTAATGCTGCGCCGGGGTGTCCATGGCCAGCGCCTCATGCGGACGCTCCTCATTGTAGCTGCGCCGGAAGGCCTCGAAGGCCTGGCCCTGGGCCATTCTGTCGGCCTCCGGCGCCCTGGCCAGCGGCAGCATGGTCAGGTGGAAGCGCTCGTGCCGTCCGTTCTGCTGCGGCTTGCCGGGCGCAATCCGCTCCAGCGTGATGCCGAGCTTGATGAAGCGCACCGAAAGCGGCGTCAGCCCGGTGACGCCGGCCGACGCGAAAGGCGGGCCATTGTCACTTCTGAGCCGATCTGGCAGACCATGCGCCTCAAACAGCCGCTCGAATACCGGCCAGGCCTCATCGTCCGCCGTCGAGCCCGTCGCTTCGAGCGCCAACAGGTAGCGGCTCGACGCATCCATCACCGTCAACGGTTCGCAGCGCCACCCGTCACGGGTCCGGAACCAGCCCTTGTGATCGCCCGTCCATACCGCGTTCGGCTCCTCGGCTTGCGGCCATGGTCCGTTGCCACAGGCCCGCAGCCGTGCCCGCTTGCGGACGCTGACAAGCCCGTGCCGCGCAAGGATCGCACCAGCCGTCGAGGCCGACGGCCACAGCAGCTCGGGAGCGGTGCGCTTGAGCCGCGCCATGATCTTCTTCGGGCCCCACAGCGGGTGCGTCTCCTTGGCCGCAACGATCCGCTCCACCAGATCCAGGGCCGTCGCTCGGCCATGATTGAGCGGCGCCCGTGGCAGATCACGCAAACCTCCCGGGCCGAGCGCGCGATAGCGACCAAGCCATTTGTAGCCGGTCTTGCGCGACACGCCGAAGTCTCCACACAGCTGCGTCATCGTCTCCTCGCCTGCCAGGCACTCCACAACAAACCGAAGCCGCTCGTCCATGATGCCAGTCTCTTGCCAAACCATCGCCGGTCCTCCCGGCGGACAAGAAAACTGTCACCCATGCAATCGGTCCATTCCGTTACCTATCTATCCGGTTCGGACAAAGGCAGCTTTCTCCCCGTCACTATACGGGGAGAAATGCCCGGCAGGGCAATGAGGGGCAGCGCCAGACCTATCCCTTCACATAACCCATCGCCTCGACGATCAGCCCGTCCGCTACGCGCATCAGATTGACGCCACGGATGGAGTTGCCGTCGGCACGCCAGTAACGCCAGCGGATTGTCGCCCGTTCACCGGCGACGAAAGTCTCCTCGATGTCGAAGCGGGTGCCGGGTTCGCTGGCTATCGCCGACCACAGGCGCACGCACGCCTCCCGGCCGGCATGGCGGGCGCCGTCCGGCGCCGGCACGGTATTTTCGATGACGCACTCCTCGGCCACCAGGCCCGGGAGTGTCGATGGATCATGAAGCTGGAACACGTCGTTGTAGCGCCGCATGATCTCGGCCGTCTGTCTGGATTGGTCGTCTGGATGGACAACCATGATGCTATCCTGTTTCATCTCAGTATCTCCTGATTTCATTTCTCCGCGGCCGTGGCCAAGTCGGCCTTGAGCCTGATGTCAGCCACACCAGCCAAAGCGCGGGAGACCAGGCATGTCGCTTTCGCAGACTGCGCAAGGCGCTGGAATTCCTCGGGCGCCAGGCCCGGGATTTCGGCTTCCGTTTCAAGATCGATGCGGATGATCGTCGGTCCCGCCTTGCTCGTGCCGAGGTGCACCTTGGCGACGGTGTGGATCCGCGCGGGGACATGGCCGCCGCTGCCGGCTATGGCGCTCAGCGCCATCGAAAAGCAGCCGGCATGCGCCGCCGCGATCAGTTCCTCGGGGTTCGTGCCGGGACCGTTCTCGAAGCGCGACGGGAAGGAATAGGCACCTTCGAAGACGCCGCTGCCGAGCCGCAGCCGGCCCGAACCTTCTTTCAACGACCCTTGCCATTGGGCTTCTGCCTCACGGATGGTCATTCGCTTTTCTCCTCTTCGATGAAATCCTATATATAGACCGATCTACATAATATATAGACCGGTTGTCATATTCGGCGCAAGGCCTATAATGCTCGCTCCTGACAGAGGTCGAGATGGCGAACGATACCCGAACCCGCATGATCGAGGCGACGGCGCTGCTGCTAAGGCAGCGCGGCTATCACGGCACCTCGCTCAACGATATTTTGAGCGCCTCCGGTGCGCCAAGAGGATCGCTCTACTTTCATTTTCCGGGCGGCAAGGACCAGTTGGTCATCGAGGTGACGCGCGACAGCGTCGAAAAGGTCACGCAAAGGCTTGGCGAAGAGCTGGCCGCCGAAAAAGATCCGGCGGTGGCCGTCCACCATATCTACCAGTCGGTCGCGCGTATGCTGGAGGACAACCAGTTCACGCTTGGCTGTCCAATCGCGCCTGTGGTGCTGGACTCGCCAACCGATGTGCCGGAGCTGGCCGAACTGTGCCGGTCGGCTTTCGAGCAATGGATAGGTTTGCTGCAGGCTGCCTTCGTCAAGGCAGGGGTGTCCGAGCGCCGCGCCCACGCTCTGGCGCTGCTTGTCGAATCATCGCTGGAAGGGCTGATGGTGATCGCGCGCGCCACCCGCGACCGCGCCCCGATACTGGCGGTGGCCGATGAGGTCGCCGCGTTGATAGAAAGTGCCTTGCCAGCCAAAGGGGTCGCTGTCACAGCGCATTGACGGCAGCATCCGAGCCTGGGGCGATCCGGCGAAATAATCGACCGATGACAACGAAAAAGGGCGACCTCTCGGCCGCCCTTTCCGTATCTGAAGGCTGATGGATGCGTGGATTAGAAATCCATACCGCCCATGCCGCCCATGCCGCCGCCGCCCATGCCGCCAGGCATGCCGCCGCCAGCCGACTCCTTCTTCGGAGCCTCCGCGATCATGGCTTCGGTGGTGACCAGCAGGCCGGCGACCGAGGCCGCATCCTGGAGAGCCGTGCGCACGACCTTGACCGGATCGACGATACCCATGGCGATCATGTCGCCATATTCGCCGGTCTGGGCGTTGAAGCCGAAGGTCGGGCCCTTGTTCTCGAGGATCTTGCCGGCAACGATCGATGCTTCCGCACCGGCGTTGGCCGCGATCTGGCGGGCCGGAGCCTGCAGCGCGCGACGCACGATGGCGATGCCCGCGGTCTGGTCGGAGTTGGCGCCGGTCGCCTTGATGCTCAGCGAAGCGCGCAGGAGTGCGACGCCGCCGCCGGGAACGATGCCTTCTTCGACGGCCGCGCGGGTCGCGTTGAGGGCGTCATCGACGCGGTCCTTCTTTTCCTTGACTTCGATCTCGGTCGCACCGCCGACGCGGATGACGGCAACGCCGCCCGCCAGCTTGGCGAGACGTTCCTGCAGCTTCTCCTTGTCGTAGTCCGAGGTGGTCTCCTCGATCTGCTGCTTGATCTGGGCGACGCGGCCCTGGATCTCGGCCTTCTTGCCGGCACCGTCGACGATGGTGGTGTTCTCCTTGGAGATCGACACCTTCTTGGCGCGGCCGAGCATGTTGAGGCCAACATTCTCAAGCTTGATGCCGAGGTCTTCGGAAATGACCTGGCCACCGGTGAGGATGGCGATGTCTTCCAGCATGGCCTTGCGGCGATCACCGAAGCCCGGCGCCTTGACGGCGGCGATCTTCAGGCCGCCACGCAGCTTGTTGACGACCAGCGTGGCCA
>NZ_RZPG01000003.1:244265-354877 GCF_004022765.1 Mesorhizobium sp. M6A.T.Cr.TU.014.01.1.1 | reverse complement strand
AACAGCTTCACCGCCGCCGAAGCCGAAATGCCGAACCGTTTGGCGGCAGACCGGCGGCTTTCACCACTCAAAACCGCCGCCACCACCCGCTCGCGAAGATCATTGGAAAGGGGTCGAGTCATCAGATTCTGGCCTCCACTCCAGCCAGCATCTTGAATCACAAAACCCACAAATCTGGAATCCCCTTCGATTCCATCAAGCCGTGAACCGCTCTAGCGCAGTTCGGTGCGGGGCGCGCGCAAAAATCGGCTCTGGATCAAGGGTTTCCAGGTGAGATTGGCGAAATTCTTTTCGAAGGCGTCCTTCTCCCCGTCACTATACGGGGAGAAGTGCCCGGCAGGGCGATGAGGGCAGCGCAAACCTGAAGCGATCAGGGAGATGTCCGCCGGGCTTCGAACGGCGTGTCAGACCGTGGCCTTGGGCTTCCTGGTCTTCTTGACGGGCGCCGGCGGGGCGGCCTTACGGCCGAGGCCGATTGCCTTCGCCAGTTGCGAGCGCGAGGCCGCATAGTTGGGGGCAACCATCGGATAGTCGGCCGGCAAGCCCCATTTGGCGCGGTAGGCGTCCGGTGTCAGCCCGAAATGAACACCGATATGGCGCTTCAGGGATTTGAACTTCTTGCCGTCCTCAAGGCAGACGATGTAGTCCGGCGTTACCGATTTCTTTGGGTTGACCGCGGGGATCAGCGGCGCTGCCACCGGAACGGCGGGTTGTCCGAGTCCACCTATCGACGCGCTGACGCTCGCGATGAGATCGCCGAGGCCGGAAGCGGGCAAGCGGTTCTTCTCGACGTAGGCGGACACGATGTGAGCGGTCAGCTCGAGAAGGTCGATGTCCTTGCGGGCCTTGTTGCTGTCGTCGGTCAATCTATTTTCTCCGTCCGTGGGGGTCATAGAGTTCCTAGTCGGCAAATCTGCGTAACGCAATGACGCCGAGCCACGTCGCACATTATTTTGAATAACAATACTAACGGCAGGGTCGGTTCAACAGGTCTGACCCCAAACCGCCATAATATCAGATAATCAGGGATTTGTCGCGCCACAGTCGAAACCCACCTTCGAAGGCGCGTGTGTTGTCGCCGCGCCTGCAACCGGCAGGCAACTCGTCGAGTTCGTCGACATTGCCGCCGCCGATGACCACATAGTCAGGCTGCATGGCGGCGCGAAGCCGCTCGATGACGTCGAAGACGTGCTTGCGCCATTTCTTCCTGCCGCGCTTCTCCAGGCCGCGTTCGCCGACATAGTCCTCGAAACTGCGGCCCTTCTTGTAAGGAAGATGCGCGAGCTCCATCGGCTGGGCGACGTTGTCTACGATCATCGCAGCACCCAGGCCCGTTCCCAGACCCAGGAACAGCATGCGCCCACCCTCGTAGCTGCCGACAGCCTGCATCAACGCGTCGTTGATCACCTTCACCGGCTTGCCGAACTGCGCTGCGAAGTCGCATCCGACCCAGCCCTTTCCGAGATTGGCCGGGTCGGTCAGCGGCCGGTTGTGATGCACCGGGCCGGGATAACCCATCGAGACGACGTCGTAGGGCAAGCCATCGGCGAGTGCCTGCACGGCCGCGATCATCTGCTGCGGCGTCAGCCCGGGTCCGGAATCGGCCTTGCGCTCCTCGCCGCCGGCGCTGGTAAGGATCTTGACATGGGAGCCGCCAATATCGATCGCAAGCACGATCTTTTCGCTGTCCTGTGCCGGCTTTTTCGCCACCTTGGCCATTGCGTCGCCTCTCCAATTCATTTCGCCGGATTGATCCAGCCGTTCGGCGGTCCAAACCCGGCCATCGCATCGGCAGGCCCCCATGTCCCCGGCTCATAACGCGGGGGCGGCGTGGTGTCGCCAAGCACCGGGCCGACGATCCGCCAGGCAAGCTCGCTGGCGTCTTGGCGGGTGAACAACTGGCCGTTGCCGTTCATGGCATCGCCGATCAGGCGCTCATAGGGCGGCATGTCGTCCTTGCTGTCGTCGAGCGCGGTCAGCTCGACCTGCTCGCCGATCATGTCGTCACCGGCGGCCTTGCGCTGGGCGCCGATCGAGATCGCTACTTGCGGATCGATGCGGAAGCGCACGTGGTTGGCGTCGTCGGGCTTGATCGGGTCGAAGACGTCGAGCGGCGGCCGCTTCAGCCGCACGATTACCTCGGTGGCGTGCACCGGCATCGATTTGCCGGCGCGGATGAAGAAGGGCACGTCCTGCCAGCGCCATGTGTCGACGAAGAAACGCACCGCCGCGAAGGTCTCGACCGGCGAATTCGGCGCCACCCCGGGCTCCTGGAGATAGCCTTTGAATTGGCCGCGCACGACATCGTCTTTGGTCAGTGTCCGGATTGCCCGCAGAACCTGCACCTTCTCGTCGATCAGATCGTCAGCCGAGCGGCCAACGGGCGGTTCCATGGCGAGCAGCAACAGGATGTTGAGCAAATGGTTCTCGATGACGTCGCGGATGCAGCCGACCTCGTCGTAGAAGCGGCCGCGGCCTTCGACGCCGAAATCCTCGGCCATGGTGATCTGCACGCTTTCGACGAAATTGCGGTTCCAGATCGGCTCGAGAAAGGAATTGGCGAAGCGGAAATAGAGCAGGTTCTGGATCGCCTCCTTGCCGAGATAATGGTCGATGCGGAAGATCGACTGCTCATCGAATACCAGATGCAGCACCCGGTTCAGCCAGCGCGCCGATTGCAGATCGTGGCCGAAGGGCTTTTCCACCATCAGGCGCGCACCCTGGGCCGCACCCGACTGCTCCAGCCCCTGGATGACCGTCTCGAACATGGTCGGCGGAACCGCCAGATAGTGCAGGGGATGCTGCGCGGTCCCCAGCACGCTTTTCAGCTTCTCGAATGTCGCAGCGCCACGGTAGTCGCCGCTGACATAGCGAAGCAGCGAGGCGAGTTTCGCGAAGATTTTTTCGTCGACCTTGCCGGTCGCCTTGACGATGCCGTCGCGGGCTCGCGCCTGCAACTGCTGCAGGTCCCAGGCGTCGAAAGCGACGCCGATCACCGGCTCGGTGAGCGTTCCCTTGGCGACCATGGCGTAAAGTGCGGGGAAGATCTTCTTGTGGGCGAGATCGCCGGTTGCCCCGAAAAGCACCAGCGTATCGGACCGTTCCAGGCTCATGAGCGTGTCTCCCCCGTCACGAGCCGGCCTTCGGCTTTTCGACATGGCCGCCGAAAGCGTAACGCATGGCGGATAGCAGCTTGTCGGCGAACTCGGATTCGCCTTGCGAGGAGAAGCGGTCGAACAGGGCTGAGGACAGAACCGGCGCCGGCACGCCGGTGTCGATGGCCGCCTTCAGCGTCCAGCGGCCTTCGCCAGAATCCGAAACCCGGCCGCCGAACTGCGTCAGCCCCGAATCGGCCTTCAACACGCCCGCCGTCAGATCGAGCAGCCAGGAGCCGATGACGCTGCCATGCCGCCAGACCTCGGCCACCTCAGCGATATCGATGTCGAACTGGTAATATTGGGGATTTTCCAATGGACTGGTTTCAGCATCGGCCGTCCGCTGCCGCTTGCCCGCATTGGCCGACTTCAAAATGTTCATGCCCTCGGCATAGGCGGCCATGACGCCGTATTCGATGCCGTTGTGGACCATCTTGACGAAGTGGCCGGCGCCGCTTGGTCCGCAGTGGAGATAACCGAACGGGGCCGTTCCGGCATCCTTTCCCGGAGCAAGTGCCCCGGCATCGGTGCCCGGCGCCAGGGTCGCGAAGACCGGGTCGAGATGCTGGACCGCACTGTCGGGGCCGCCGATCATTAGGCAATAGCCGCGCTCGAGGCCCCAGACGCCGCCGCTGGTGCCGACATCGACATAGCTCAGGCCTTTCAAGGCCAGACGCGCTGCATGGTCGACAGCCTCGTGATAATAGGAATTGCCGCCATCGATGATGATGTCGCCCGGCTCCATCAATGCGGCCACCTGATCGACGATTCGGCCGGTGATCGCCGCCGGCAGCATCAGCCAGGCGCTGCGCGGCTTGGTCAGCTTGCCGACGAACTCCTCCATCGACGCCGCTCCGATCGCGCCTGCCGTCACAAGGGCTGCGACGCTGGCCGGGTTGATGTCGTAGACCACGCATTCGTGACCATCGCGCAGCAGGCGCCGCACCATATTGGCGCCCATCCTGCCCAGTCCCATCATTCCGATCTGCATGTTTCTCGTCCTGATTCTTGAGGGATAGAAAACCTATTGGCTCTATTGTTGGAGCATGATCTTTTCCGAAAACCGGGTTCCACTTTTCGGGATCATGCTCTAATCCAGCTTGTCGATACCGATGGAAAAGTCGACATTCTCCCAACGGCCGGCATCGGACCAGAAAAAAGTAAAGACGATCGTATTGCCCGGCGAAACATCGGCAACCGGCAGATCCGTGAGATGGATGCCGAAGGCATTCTCGGTCGTCTCGGCGTCATGGGCGGTCGCCCAATTGTCGCTGCTCCAATGCACCACCGCTCGGGCCAGCAGCTCGACGCGCAGCATCTTGCCGGCGGGCAGGATGCGGACCTTGTGGTTGAAGCGCCATGTCCGGCGCGGCGACACGGTCCTGTCTTCGATGTAGCGCTTCACGCCTTGCGGCGGCATGTCGAAGACGGCGCCGTCGCTCAGCGAACGCAGCAGCTTGATGTGCTCCGAATGCGCCCAGACCAGCGGCATGGCGCTGCCCGATGGTCGGCCGCGCCACAATTCCCTTTCCGGCATGTCGGGACCGTCCCAGACCTGCTCGGGCAGCAGGCCGCCAGACCCGGCCGAGGCCTCGAACGTCTTCAGCAGGCTCGCCGCTCTGTCCTTGCGCCCCGCCGCCAGCTCGTAATGCGCGCGCTCGCCGGTGAGCAGCGGCCAAGCGCGACCCTGCCCGGTCCCGTCGAAGGGCGCGCCGTCGGCGTGTTCGCCATAGCCGTCGCCGCTATAGCGATACCAGACAGGCCCCTGCGGCAGGTCGCAGCGCAGCCGCGCATCGATGACCTTGACCGTGTCGACGACGCGCGGATCGTCGGCGGCCCTGAGGCCGAAGCGGACGAGCGCCAGCGCATCCGGGCTGACGATCGCCTCGGCCGGCCGGTCCGTATCGGCGGGCGGTCGGTTCTTGATCGGGACATAACCGTGTTTCGGCGACGCCGCGCCGGCGGTGTCGGGCGGCGCAATACGGACGTAGTAGCCTGCGACGCCAACCTCTTCGCACAGTGGAGTGCCAGTGACATAGGTCCAGCGCTCGATCTGGTCGTTCCAGACATCGGCGGTTTCACGCAGATAATTTGCCGGCTCTGCTTTGCCGCAAACACCGAACATGTCGGCCGCCGCAAGCAGCGCTGCGATCTCGACGGCAAGCGTGAACGGGCTGTAGCCGGCGTCCTCCTCCCAGCGGTCCTCGCCGGTGACCGGACCATTGCGCACGACATAGGAAGCGGCGCGCTCGATCATCGGCATGAAGGCGAGCAGCTTGGCGTGCGGCAGGTGCCCGGCCCGGCGCAGCGCGTCGGCGAGCAGCAGCGGAAAGGCGCATTCGTCCATCTGAATGCCGGGCCAATAGGCTGACCCGTCGAGCCAGGCATTCTGCGGCCAATGGCCGTCAGGCTGCTGGATGGAACGGAGATAGGCGAGAATCTCTAGCGCTTGCGCCGGATCGCCGGCGGCCAGGAAGCCGCCCGCGGTTTCGACTAGGTCGCGCGGCCAGACCAGGTGATAGCCGCCAAGATCGTCGTCGCCCATGCTGAAGCCCCATGGGATCGACAGGCTGGCGACGGCTGCGCCGGATTTCGCGGACGACCGGTGCGCTGCCAAAACAGCCGTGCTGACGCGATAGGTGTTGATCCCGGACACTGCATGCCGGTCGAGCGGAAGCAACCCTTTCTGCCATTTGCGCCATTTTTCGACATAGACCTCGGCAGCGGCATCGAAGCCTTGCTTCAAGCTGGCGGAAGCAACCCCCGCCGCCTCTTGCGGTGTGGCCCCAAAACCCAGCGCCAGCAAGACTTTTGGGTTCTCGGCCGAAAAGCCAATCTCCCCTGTCAGCGCTACATTGCCGTTCTCTGCCCTTTGATAAGCCGGATCGAACCGGCCGTCACAATGGAGTTGCTGCCAGCCGTCGGAGGCGCCGACATAGCCGGCCGAGCAGGCTCCCCAAGGCAGCGACGAGGCGAGCGCCAAGTAAACACCACGCCCCGATGCAAACAGGACAGGCTTTCCCTCGTAGTCGTCGACCCAGGCGGTATTGCCCATGCCGGCGTTGACCAGATGCGGCGCCAGCAGCGCGTAGACGCGGTAGTCGGCAACCGTGCCTCTCAGCAGCGTGAAGCTGATTTCCTGCAGCAAAACAGGACGTTCCGGATCCGTAATGATCCGCTTTTCGATCCGGTAGGTGCCATCAGCCGCGGTGTTGACCAACCTGTAGGCGGGCACGCCGTCCTCGAACGGCTCGATGCTGTGTTCGGCATCGCGCTTCTCTTCCGAGAAATAGCCGCCCGGTCCCGTGACGACCAACCCCATGTCGCGCGTGCAGGCGCTGTCCAGGTGGGGATAGTAGATCTCGTTGAGGATGCCGTGGCTGATCGTGAACGAGACGCGGCTAGCCAGTGAAAGCGCGGTGCCGACACCGCTCTTGGCGCTCGAGGTCCAGCGCGCCGCAATTCCGGGTGCGCCCGGCGCATCAGTCGGCGTCACTGCCATTCGATTTGGGCCTCCAGACCCTTCCCTAGCCCATGAACCAAAGGCTTTTCAATCATGCACCGCAAGTTGATCGCCAACTCTGCGCGGATTGCAGTTGACAGCTTGCGAGCCATCTGCATTTGTCTGACAATAGATAAAAAACAGGGACGCGAATTTTAACAACCATCAGCAGTCAACAAAAGATCAGCAACTCAGGGAGGAGTATGACATGAAGAAAATGCTCGTTTTGGGGGCATTCGCGGCGATGCTCGCGTCAGGCACCGCACTGGCCGATACCAGCGACAAGAAGATCGCCTTCTCCAACAACTATGCCGGCAATTCGTGGCGCCAGGCGATGCTCGACAGCTATGCCATCGTCACCAAGAAGGCGGTCGCGGACGGGGTGGTGGCAGCCGCGGACATCTTCACGACGGCCGACAAGGAGGTGCCGACCCAGGCGGCCCAAGTCCAGAACCTGATCCTGCAAGGCTATGACGCGATCGTCATCAACGCCGCCTCGCCGGATGCGCTCAACGGCGCCGTCAAGCAGGCCTGCGATGCCGGCATTGTCGTCGTCTCCTTCGACGGCATCGTCACCGAGCCTTGCGCCTACCGTGTGGTCGTGGACTTCAAGGACATGGGCAAGCAGGAAGTCGAGCAGATGGCCAAGTTCCAGCCCAAGGGCGGCAATCTGCTGGAAATCCGTGGCCTTGCCGGCACGTCGATCGATGACGCCATCCATGCCGGAATTCTGGAAGGCGTCGCCGCTCATCCCGAGTTCAAGATCGTCGGTTCGGTGACCGGTGACTGGGATCAGACCACAGCACAAAAGGCGGTCGCGACGATCCTGCCGTCGCTGCCGGAAATCGTCGGCGTCGTCGATCAGGGCGGCGACGGCTATGGCGCGGCACAAGCCTTCGCCGCCGCCGGCAAGCCGCGCCCGACCATCATCATGGGCAATCGTCAGGACGAGCTGCAATGGTGGAAGGAACAAAAGGACAAGGACGGCTACCAGACCTGGTCGGCCTCGATCGCGCCGGGCGTATCGTCGCTGGCCTTCTGGGTAGCGCAGCAGGTGCTCGACGGCCGCACCGACATCCCGCATGATCTCTTGGTGCCATACCTCGCCTTCACCCAAGATGATTTCGAGGCCGCGCTGCCGAAAATCCCCAAGGGTGGTGTCGCCAGCCACGAATACACACAGGAAGACGCCATCGCGGCGATCAAAGCCAACATCAAGTGAGCATGGCACATCCAATGCCGCACGCGTTGCCGACCGGATATCGCTAGGGATGCCCGAGGCCGGTGCAGACATCATCCGGCTGGACGGCGCCGAAAAACATTTCGGCGCTGTCCGTGCGCTCGCCGGCGTCGATTTCCATGTCGGTGCCGGTGAATGCGTTGGTCTCGTCGGCCATAATGGCGCGGGCAAGTCGACGCTCATGCATATGGTGGCGGGCACGCTTGTGCCCGACAGCGGCCAGATCGCGGTGCGTGGCGGCATCGAGAACAATTATTCGGTGCCGCGCGCCCAACAGCTCGGCATACGCTGCGTGTTCCAGGAACTCTCGCTCTGTCCGAACCTCAGCGTTGCCGAGAACACGCGTATCAACCACCCGGCGCTGCGCGGCCTCAGTTGGTGGCGCAAGGCGGCCGATCTCATCGCCGCCAAGCTCGACGAGATCTTCCCGGACCACAGCATCTCCGCCTCCGATATCGCCGGCGACCTCTCCATCGGTAGGCGGCAGATGGTCGAGGTGGCGCGTGCCTTCACGGTGACGCAGGATCCGCTCGAACTGGTCATCCTCGACGAGCCGACATCGTCGCTCGACGCGCATACGGCCGGCCAGCTGCTGGCCTTCGTCCGGCGCTTTGTCGCCGGGGGCAAGAGCTGCATCCTGATCTCGCATGTTCTTGGCGAGGTGCTCGGGAATGCCGACCGCATCGTGGTGATGCGCGACGGCAAGGTCGTTGCGTCAGATGCGGCAACGGCTTTCGATCGCGACAGGCTGGTGACGACCATGGGTGGAGCGGAAGCGCGTGAGAAGATCGCGGCCGAAATTGCGACCCAAAAGCCGGAGACCGGCCCGTTGCGGGTCCGGGCCCGCCCAGCGCGGCAGCAGGACGGCAACGAGCTTGTCGCGCATGCGGGCGAGATCATCGGCCTTGCCGGGCTTGCCGGCCATGGACAAACCGACCTGCTGCTGGCGATCTTCGCCGCTGCGGCGCGCTCTAAAACCGGCATCGAGGTGACCGCGCCGGTAGCGCTGGTGGCCGGTGACCGGCAGTCGGACGGGATTTTCCCGCAATGGTCGATTGCGCAGAACATCGGCATCCGCTCGCTGAAGCGATTGCGCAACGGCCTGCTGATCTCGCCGCAGCGCGAAGCCGAGCTCGCCGACTTCTGGCGAGGGAAAATCGGCATCCGCACTCCGGACATGAACAACAACATCTTCTCGCTGTCCGGCGGCAACCAGCAGAAGGCCTTGTTTGCCCGGGCGCTCGGCTCCGACGCGAAGATCGTGCTGATGGACGACCCAATGCGGGGGGTCGA
Organism: Mesorhizobium sp. M6A.T.Cr.TU.014.01.1.1; assembly: GCF_004022765.1. Lineage (NCBI taxonomy): Bacteria > Pseudomonadati > Pseudomonadota > Alphaproteobacteria > Hyphomicrobiales > Phyllobacteriaceae > Mesorhizobium > Mesorhizobium sp. M6A.T.Cr.TU.014.01.1.1. The sequence continues at coordinate 345,687 of NZ_RZPG01000003.1, read as the reverse complement.
TATCGGCACCAAGCTTGAGGTCTACGACCTCGTGCGCGAAGAAGCTGGGCGCGGCCGCACCTTCCTCTGGTACACCACGGAAACCGAAGAGCTCGACAATTGCCACCATATCTACGTCTTCAAGAACGGCCGGATCGTCGCCAATCTTGGGCGCGACGAGCTGACGGAGGAAAAGATCATCCAGTCCTCGTTCGGCGACGCGGCCTGAGATGACGGCAGCACCTGTCGAGACCGGGCTCAAAGGTTCCGCCGAGCGTGACAGGCTAGCGCGGGCGCGCCTGTTGCGCAGCCTGCTGCCGGCTTTATCGCTGGTGCTTGTGCTGCTGGCGATCGCGTGGCTCAACCCGCGCGCCATCAGCTATTTCGGCTTCAGCCTGATGCTCAATTTGGCGATCCCGATCGCCCTGGCGACGATCGCGCAGATGTTCGTCATCGCCGGCAACGAGCTCGACCTGTCGATCGGCACCTTCGTCGGTTTCGTCGGCTGCGTCACGGCGACGTGGCTGAAGGACGCGCCACTGGTCGGCATCTTGATCCTGCTCGGCTCGATCGGTGTCTACGCGCTGCTCGGCGCGCTGATCCATCTGCGCAACCTGCCTTCGATCGTGGTGACGCTCGGCATGAGTTTTGTCTGGCAGGGGCTCGCCATCCTCATCCTGCCGAAGCCCGGCGGCAAGGCGCCGGACTGGTTGCTGTCGCTCATGGCTTTCAAGCCGCCTTTCATTCCCTTTCCGATCATTGCCGCGCTGCTGATCGCGGCGGTCGTTTATTTCGGACTGATGCGCACCTCCTATGGCGTGATCCTGCGCGGATCGGGCGGCAATGCCGCGGCACTCAGCCGTGCCGGCTGGTCGCTGCTCAAGACCAAGATCATCCTGTTTGCACTCGCCGGCCTGTTCGGGGTGCTGTCCGGCATGGCCTTGATCGGCATCACCACCTCGGCCGACGCCAATATCGGCAATGGCTACACGCTGCTTTCGATCGCCGGCGTCATCCTCGGTGGCGGCGAATTCGTCGGCGGCCGGGTGTCGCCGATCGGCGCGGTGATCGGCGCGCTGACGCTGGCGCTGGCCGCGTCGCCACTGCTGACCTTCATGCACATTCCGCCCGATTGGCAGGTGGCCGCCAATGGCGCCATCCTGATCATCGTGCTGGCGGCCCGGGTGCTGATCAGCCGCAGGGAGAGGTGAGCGATGGCATCGTTGCGATTGCTGCTCGCCAAACCGTGGATCTGGTCCTTCATCGGCGCGCTGCTGGTGTGGTTGGCGACGATTGCCTTCACCGGCGGATATGGCGGCGGCGGCATGATCACGGCAGCACTTTCGCTCGCCGTCTTCACCGTCATCGTCGGTGTCGGCCAGATGTTCGTCATCACGCTCGGGCCGGGCAATGTCGACCTGTCGCTGCCGGCCAATATCGGCCTCGCCAGCGCCGTTGCCATGAAGGTGATGGACGGCAATGATTCGATGATCGCCGTCGGGCTTCTGGCGGCGCTGGCCTGCGGCATGGCGGTCGGTGCCGCCAACTATCTCTTGATCTGGGCGCTGCGCATTCCGCCGATCATCGCCACATTGTCGGCGAGCTTCATTATCCAGTCGATCGACATCAGCTATGGTCGCGGCTTGCAGATCAAGCCGCCGCCGGGCTTCGCCAGTTTTACCAACTGGCAGATTCTGGGCATTCCGGTCCTGGCGATCCTCACCGTGCTGTTCACCATCGGCGCTGCCATCGCGCTGCAGCGCATGATCTATGGCCGCTCTGTGCTGGCGATCGGCCAGAACCTCCGCGCCGCGTGGTTGGCCGGCATCAATGTTGGCCGCATCCGCTTCCTCACCTACACGCTGTCGGGCGCGCTCGGCGGCCTCGACGGGGCGTTGCTCGCCGGCTATTTCCGCGGCGCCAATGTCGATATCGGCAATGAATACCTGCTGGCCTCGATCGCCGTCGTCGTCATCGGCGGCACGTCGGTGGCGGGCGGCAAGGCCAATGTGCCGGGTGTCTGGGGCGCGGCGCTGTTCCTGGTGCTGCTCCTGACCATGCTCAACACGTTCGGCGTCAGCGCCGGCGTCCGGCTGCTGCTGACGGGGCTGATCATCGTCGGCGTCATCACCGCCGCCGGCGGCCAGAAGGCGCTGCGCTGATCACACCTTCGTCATCCTCGGGCTTGACCCGAGGATCCTGCCGTGACCCTCGCCGAAGATTGCGGCGGGTACGGATTCTGCACCGCTGCGAAACGCAAGCGTCACGGCATGGATCCTGGGGTCTGCGCCGCGTCGCTTCGCTCCTTGCTCCGCCCCAGGATGACGATCGCTGCTGCCGCGAGGTCTTCCGCGAAAAACATCGCAGTTCCCATCCGGGCATCGGCCCTGTAAATCGTTTCGGCCAACATCATTGCGAGAGGTATGCTTGTCCGATTTCGTGAGCGTTACAAAGGACGGCCGCATTGCCGTCGTGACCATCGACAATCCGCCGGTCAATGCGCTGAGCTTCCATGTTCGCGAGCCGCTGATGCAGGCGCTTGTCTCCTTGCGCGACGAGCCTGATGTCGCGGCCATCGTCATCGCTTGCGCCGGGCGGACCTTTGTCGCCGGCGCCGACATCACCGAATTTGGCAAGCCGGTGCAGCAGCCGGATTTGCGCGCCATCATTGCCGTGCTGGAAACCATCGCCAAGCCGACGGTTGCCGCCATTCACGGCACCGCGTTGGGGGGTGGCCTGGAACTGGCGCTTGGTTGCCATTTTCGCGCTGCGGATACCGGCGCCAAGCTGGGCCTGCCGGAAGTCAAGCTCGGCTTGCTGCCGGGCGGTGGCGGCACGGTTCGGCTGCCGCGTCTCGTCGGCGCGCTGAAGGCGCTCAGCATGATCGTTTCGGGCACGCCGATCGGTGCGGCAGAGGCGCTCGCCGCCGGGCTGGTGGACGCCGTCTTCGAGGATGGCCTGACTGCGCAAGCGGTTCGTTTCGCTAGCGAAATGGTTGGCAGGGGCGGACCGTTCACGCCGGTGCGCGACCGTGACGGCCGTCTCGACCGGGCGGAATTGCCTGAATTCGATAGGCAAGCAGCGGAGCTTGTCAAAAAGGCGCGCGGGCTCGAAGCGCGGATCGCCTGCGCGCAGTCGGTTCGCAACGCCATCACGCTGCCGTTCGACGAGGCGCTGGCGGCGGAACGCGAACTGTTCGTCAAACTCGTTGCTGGTGACCAATCGCGCGCTCAGCGCCATCTGTTCTTCGCCGAGCGCGAGGCGGCGAAGGTTGGGGCTAAAGATATCGTCAGGCGCAAGATCGCGCGGGTCGGCGTCATCGGCGCCGGCACGATGGGCGGCGGCATCGCCATGGCGTTCGCCAATGGCGGGTTTCCTGTGACCCTGCTGGAAACGACGCAGGAGGCACTAGAACGCGGGCTGGCGACGATCGAGAAGAACTATGCCGTCTCCGTCGCACGCGGTTCCCTCAGCGAAGACGCCAAGCGCCTGCGGCTCGGACTGTTCAAGGGTTCCACCGACTATGGCGACCTCGCCGATTGCGACCTGATCGTCGAGGCCGTGTTCGAGGAGATGGCGGTCAAGCGCGAGGTGTTCGGCAGGCTAGACGCGGTGGCCAAACCGGGCGCGATCCTCGCCACCAACACCTCCTATCTCGACGTCAACGAAATCGCCACCTCGACGTCGCGCCCGCAGGATGTCGTCGGCATGCATTTCTTTTCGCCGGCCAACGTCATGAAGCTGCTGGAGATCGTGCGTGCCGAGAAGACCGCGCCCGATGCGCTGGCGACAATCGTCGAGCTGGCGCGGCGGATCGGCAAGGTGCCGGTCGTCGTCGGCGTCTGCCATGGCTTCGTCGGCAACCGAATGCTGGCCGCGCGGGGTTCGGAATCCGAGGCGCTTTTGCTGGAAGGTGCAACGCCACAGCAGATCGACCAGGTATTCACCGATTTCGGCTGGCCAATGGGCCCGTTCCAGATGGGCGATCTCGCCGGCCTCGACATAGGCTGGCGCAACCGCAAGGCGCGCGGCCAGACGGCAATAATCGCCGACACACTGTGCGAACAGGGGCATTTCGGCCAGAAGACCGGCAGCGGCTTTTACCTATACGAGAATGGGTCTCGTATACCGGTAGCCAATCCGAGTGTCGAAGCGCTGATCCGCGCCAAGGCGGTGGAGAAGGGCATCGCACCCCGCACGATTGCTGCTGACGAGATCATCGAGCGCACGCTCTATCCCCTGGTCAACGAAGGCGCGAAAATCCTCGAGGAGAAAATCGCCGCCCGCGCCTCCGACATCGACATCGTCTGGGTCAACGGCTACGGTTTTCCCGTGGGCAAGGGCGGGCCGATGTTCTGGGCCGGTCTCGAAGGGATCGACAAGATCATCGGACGGCTGGACCACTGGCACGAGCGGACCGGCAAGGACGTTTTCAAGCGGGCCCCCCTGCTCAGGCAGATGGCTGAAACCGGCTCCTGGGAAGGCGTTGCCAGCTAAAACTGCCCTGAGCGAAGCCATTTTCGAAATCATTGACTACCGAATCCGCGCGTCGATGATCTCGACGAAACGCGCGAAGAGACCAGCCTGCGATTTGATCTTGAGCTTGCGATAGATGTTGCGGCGGTGGACCTTTACGGTTCCCGGCACGATGCGCATCGCCCTGGCTATCGATTCCGTCGAATGGCCCTGAAGCACCAGGTCGACGACATGTTTTTCGCGCGGCGTGAGCGAAAGGCTCTTCCAGATATGGGCACGTTCGAACTCGTTGACCGGCGCAATCGCCTCGTCCTGCTTCGTCGCTGCCGGTTCGTCGGCCGGAAGGGCCGGCCAACGCAGCCTGGCGAGACCGATCACCGCCGGCGCCATGTCGCGCAGCAACCTGGCATCGGCGGTTCCGAATGGTCCCGAAGCATGCAGTCGCATCAGCGAGACCACCAGCGCGTCCTTTCCCGGCAGCGGCACGAAGAAACCGACCTCCTCGGCCAGCTTGGTCTGGCTATAGTAGGAGCGATAATATTCGCTGGCGTAGAAGCGGTCCGGCGCCAGCTCGCGCATGCGCCAAAAACCTTCCTTGCGCTCGACCGCCGCGTGGTGGAACGGGTCGAGCAGATAAGGCCCTTCCTGGTAGAGCGCGACGAAGACGTGGCTTTCGGCCGGCGAGAACGTCTCGAACAGCAGCGGCGGGCGCGAGGCGCCGCGATAGCCGAAGATCACACAGTGATCGAAGCTGACATGCCGCCGGAGCCAAGCGACCATCGCCTTGCCGAAAAGCTCGCCGCTCGTCTCCCGTGTCGCCGCGATGAGCGCAGCGAGCTGATTGTATTCGTCGCCGCGCGATCCGCTCAATTTATACCCCTTTAAACGAGAAAATAGACCAAATATACCACCTGCGAGGTATATACTAGTCACCGTTGGCTCTGATAGCGTCTTGAAAATCGCCTTCGCTGGAGCCCGCAGCTTTGACCGCAGTGCCAGATATCGAGTTTCGCGGGGTCACCAAACGCTACGGCAGCGTGACTGCGGTCAGCGGCATCGATCTAGCCATCCCGCCGTCTGCCTTTGTCGCCTTGCTCGGGCCGTCCGGCTGCGGCAAGACAACCTGCCTGCGCATGATCGGCGGCTTCGAACAGCCGAGCGAAGGCGCGGTGTTCATCCGCGGCCGCGACATGGCCGGCACGCCGCCCTACCGGCGGCCGGTCAACATGGTGTTCCAGCAATATGCGCTGTTTCCGCATCTGGATGTCGAGGACAACATCGCCTACGGGCTGCGCCAGGCAAGGCCGCGGCTGTCGTCGCGGGAGATCAGCCTGAGAGCAGGCGAGGCGCTCGCCATGGTGCGGCTTGCCGGCTACGGCCGCCGCAAGATCCACGAGCTTTCCGGCGGCCAGCAGCAGCGTGTCGCCTTGGCGCGCGCGTTGGTCAACAAGCCGGCGGTGCTGCTGCTCGATGAGCCGCTGGCGGCGCTCGACAAGAAGCTGCGCTCCGACATGCAGATAGAGCTGCAGAACCTGCAGCGCGAGATCGGCATCACCTTCGTCCTTGTCACGCACGATCAGGAAGAAGCACTGTCGATGAGCGATTTCGTCTGCGTCATGAATGGCGGGCGCATCGTCCAACTCGGACAGCCAAGCGAAATCTACGACGAGCCCGCCGATCTCTTCGTCGCGGACTTCGTCGGCAAGACCAATCTCTTGAGCGGCAAGGTCGCGGGGCATTCGGGCAACCTCGTCGAGGTGGCGCTTGCCGACGGCACCGTCATTGCCGCGCGCAAGCGGACTTCGCTGCGGCAGGACGAAGCCGTTGCCGTCAGCCTGCGTCCTGAATCCCTAAGCCTCGGCGCGCCGGGAAGCGGCCGGCTGAACGGCATTGTCCGCAACCGGATCTTTCTGGGCTCGACCGCGGAATATGCGATCGAGGTCGGCGGTATCGGAACGCTGCTCGCCAAGGCCGATCACCTGATCGGCAGTGGCAACCTCTTCAAGCCGGGTGAACCCGTCGCCATCGGCTTTACAGCCGGAACGCCGCTCGCGTTCCCGGACCCCAAGAATAACGGGACCAACCAGAGGGAAAATAAACATGTCGAAATCATATCGTGACGGACTGCCGATAAGCCCTGAAAAATTCGTCGATCAGTTGATGCGGCTCAAGCGCGGTTCCATCGGCCGCCGCGAGTTCCTTGGCCTCACCGGTCTTGGCATCGCAACGGCGGTGATGGCCCGCGAGCTCGGCATCATGCCGTCGCCCGCCTTCGCCCAGGAGGGTCTTGGCGACCGCATGTCGATCGCCACCTGGCCCAATTATCACGACCCGGCGACGTTCGAGAATTTCAAGGCGGAGACCGGCGTTGCTGTCGAGGTCAATGTGTTCGGGTCAAACGAGGAGATGCTGGCCAAGCTGCAGGCCGGCGCCTCGGGCTGGAGCCTCTTCGTGCCGACCAACTACACGATCTCCACCTACAAGAAGCTCGATATCATCGAAGCGCTCGACATGGCCAAGCTTGCCAATTTCGACGGCTCGCAACAGGACCCGCGCTTCACCGGGGAAGGCACGATCGACGGCGCGACCTACGCGGTGCCGAAGAACTGGGGCACCACCGGATTTGCCGTCAACACCAAGAAGCTCACCAAGCCGATAACGAGTTGGAAGGAATTCTGGGACACGGCCATGGCGGACGGCGACGGCCGGACCATGGTCCATGACTACCAGCTCACCACGATCGGCAATGCGCTGAAATATTTCGGTTTCTCGTTCAACTCGCTGAAGCCGGACGAGCTCGCCAAGGCGGAAGAATTGCTGCTGAAGGTCAAGCCGCATCTGTTCGCGGTTTCCAGCGATTATCAGCCGTCGATGCGTGCCGGCGACGCCTGGATGACGATGTGCTGGACCAATGACGGGGCGCAGCTCCACCGCGACATTCCCGAGATCGCCTATGTCCTTGGCAAGGAGGGCGGCGAGATCTGGACCGACTTCTACGCCATTCCGAAGGATGCGCCCAACAAGCCCGCCGGCTATGCCCTGCTCAACTACCTGATGGACCCGAAAGTCGCGGTCAAGGAGCACCTGGCCAACGGCGCGCCTTCCACCGACGCGCGGGTCAATGCGCTGCTGCCTAAGGAGGTGCTGGACAATCCGATCCTCTACCCGGCGGCGGAACTATTATCTCCGCTGGAATTCGGTGCGGCTGCGACGCTGACCGATCCGGCCCGGGCCGAACTGATGGCCCGCTTCAAGTCGGCTTGAACGGGCCATAAGTCCGATGCAGGCAACGCACCCGGCGGGCAGACGTCCGCCGGCACCGGGGCGGTTTTCAATGCGCAGCAATGTCCTTCGTCATAATCTCCTGACCGCGCTGCTGCTCGGTCCAGCAACCGCGTGGCTGGTGGTGTTTCTGGTCCTGCCGTTCGTCGCGATCGCCGTTTTCAGCGTCGGCGAGCGGGCGCCGGAAGGCGGCTATCAGGCTGCTTTCACGCTCACGCAATATGCCAATCTTCCGGCACGGGCGACTGCCTTCTGGAACACGATGGTGCTGGCGCCGGCAGGCGCCTTGGCCTGTCTCCTCGTCGCCTATCCGGTCGCCTATTACCTCGCCTTGCGCGCGCCGGAGCGGTGGCGGCTGATCCTGCTTGCGCTTGTCGTCATCCCGTTCTGGACCAGCCTGCTGATGCGAACCTATGCCTGGATGTATGTTCTGGGCGGGCGCGGCATCCCGGCATTGCTGGCCTATGTCGGGTTTGAAGACGTGCGGCTGATCAACACGCCGGGCGCGGTCCTGCTCGGCATCGTCTATGGCTATCTGCCGCTAATGATCCTGCCGATCTATGTCAGCCTCGAGCGGCTCGATCGCCGGCTGCTGGAAGCCTCCGCCGATCTCGGCGCCACGCCGATCTCGACATTCCTAGGCGTGACGCTGCGGCTGTCGCTGCCGGGTGTGATGACCGGCTTCTCGCTGGTCATGATCCTGCTGCTCGGCGAATATCTGATCCCGACGCTGCTCGGTGGCGGCAAGGTCTTCTTCATCGGCAACGCGCTGGTCGACCTGTTCCTGCAGTCGCGCAACTGGCCGTTCGGGTCGGCAATCGCGATAACGCTGGTTCTGGTTTCCGTGGTGGTGCTGCTTGCCGCCAACCGAATTTCGACCCGGCTTTCCGGAGCGCGCCGGGTGGACCTGATCTGATGCGCGCCTTCGTCATAGCGGTCTTTGCATTTCTCTACCTGCCGATCGCGCTTGTGGTGCTGTTCTCCTTCAATGCCGGCCGCCACGCCAGCGAGCTCACCGGCCTGTCGGTGCAATGGTACGGCAAGGCGCTGTCGAACCCGTTTCTGGTCGAGGCACTGAAGAACAGCCTGTTCATCGCCACCACCAGCGCCTTGCTCGCAGCACTGTGCGGCACGGCGGCGGCGCTTGGCCTGGCGCGCGTCGGCGCGCGGACACGCGCCGTTTTCGATGCGCTCCTGGGTGCTGCGATCGTTGTTCCGGGCGTCGTCATCGGCATCTCGACGCTGGTCGCGCTCGTCCAGCTGTTTGGGGTCCTCAATCCGTTTCTCGCGTCGCTGTGGCCGAACGACCAGCCGCCGCGCCTCGCACTCGGCTACGGCTCAATTATCGCCGCGCACGGGCTGTTTTCGATGGCGCTGGTGGCAATGATCGTCGGCACACGCCTCGGCAGCCTCGACCGCAATCTGGTCGAGGCCTCAAGTGATCTCTATGCCACCCCGCTGACGACGTTCCGCAGCATCGTGTTGCCGCAGATCATGCCGGCGGTGATCGCCGGCTTCCTGCTTGCCTTCACCTTCTCCTTCGACGATTTCATCGTCGCCTTCTTCGTCGCCGGCGCGCAGACGACATTGCCGATCTATGTCTTTGCCTCGATCCGGCGCGGCGTGACGCCCGAAATCAACGCCATCGCGACGATCGTCCTCGTCGCCTCCGTTCTGCTTGTGGTGCTTGCCCAATGGCAATTGCGCCAACGCAAACCATCAAACTGAAAGTCGCATCATGATTCTGAAAGATCGCATCGCCGTGGTGACCGGCGCCGGGTCGGGCATCGGGCGCGCCGGTGCGATGATCATGGCTAGGGAAGGCGCGGTGGTGGTGATCGCCGACAGGGATCAGGCTGCGGGCGAAGCCACGGCTTTCGACATCCGTACCGCCGGCGGCCGGGCCGAAGCGGTCGCCACCGATGTCGGCGACGATGCGGCGATCGAGCAACTCATTACGGGCACACTGGGCAAACATGGTCGGATCGATGTCCTGCACAACCATGCCGGGGTCCAGGTCGGCGGCACGCTGACCGAAGTCGGCGTCGACGGCATGGATGCCTCCTGGCGGATCAACGTACGGGCGCAGTTCCTCGCGGCCAGGCTCGTCATGCCGTCGATGATCGAACAGGGCGGCGGTGTCATCGTGAACACCGCCTCGAATTCGGGTGTGTTCTATGACCGCGAGATGATCGCCTACGCAACCTCAAAACATGCCGTGGTGGCGATGACCCGGCAGATGTCGCTCGACTATGCCAAGCACAATGTCCGCGTCAACGCACTCTGTCCGGGTTGGGTCGACACGCCCTTCAACGAGCCGTTCATCGCCCAGATGGGCGGGCGCGACGCGATCGAACGCTATGTCCGCACCAAGATTCCCATGCAGCGCTGGGCCGCGGCGGAAGAAATAGCCGAAGCGATCCTGTTCCTCGTCTCCGATCGTTCGTCCTTCATGACCGGCCAGGCGCTGGTGATCGACGGCGGCGAGAGCATCGGCTGACGCAGCCGTTCATATCTCATACGTGCTTGCGTCCGCCGGCCTCGCGAAACCAGCTGTCGGGATAGGGATACCACCAGTCCTGGATCGCTGGCTTGTGGTCGATGATGACCATCTTCGAACGGCGGAAGGCATCGAGGCCCTGGCGACCGCGCTCACGGCCGAGGCCCGACGCCTTCCAGCCGCCGAAAGGCAGCGCGTCATTGTCGATCAGCGGATTGTTGACCCAGACCATGCCGGCTTCGAGCCGTTCGGCGGCCTCATGCGCCTCGGCAAGGTCGGTGGTGAAGACCGAGGCGCCGAGCCCGAACGGGCTGTCATTGGCAAGTTCTATCGCCTCGTCGAAATCCTTGACCCGGCAGATCGCGGCGACCGGTCCGAAACACTCTTCGCGCACGATCGCCATATCGGGGGTGACGCCGGTCAGGATCGTCGGCTCGTAGAACCAGCCAACATTGTGCGCCGGGGGAATGCGCCCGCCGGTGACCGCCTTGGCGCCATTGTGCACCGCATCGTCAACCAGCCGCATGACTTTCGCGCGCGCCGCCTCGCTGACCAGCGGCCCGATCTCGGTCTTGTCGAGGCCGTTGCCGATGCGCAGCGCACGTGTCTTCTGCGCAAACAGCTCGACAAAGCGGTCGTGAACGGCATCGACCACAAAAAACCGCTCGGCCGAAGTGCAGACCTGGCCCGTGAGATGGAACGCGGCGGTGACGCTGCCGGCGGCCGCCACGTCCAGCGGGGCGTGTTGGCTGATGATCATCGGGTCGCTGCCACCCGCCTCGATGACGCAAGGCTTCATGCGTTCGGCGCAGGCGACGGCGACAGCCTTGCCGGCGGCGACCGAGCCGGTGAAGGCGACCGCGTGGATACGATCTGAAGCGATCAGCGCCTGCGCGGTGGCCGCCCCGCCGGGCAGGCAGGAAACCAAGCCATCAGGCAGGGAGCGGAACACGGTCATGTAATCCAGCGTCGACAATGTCGTCGCTTCAGCCGGCTTGATCACGCAGGCATTGCCGGCGGCAAGCGAGGCGGCGACGGTCCAGCACATCAGCAGGATCGGGAAATTGTAGGGCATGATGTGCACCGACGTGCCGTAAGGCTCGTAGCGCGCATACTGGAACGAACCGGCCTGCGTCGTGCCAGCAATCTTGCCGGCATCGTCGCGCGCCATCTCGGCGTAGTAGCGGAAGATCGGCGCGCAATTGGCGATCTCGCCAATCGCTTCCGGATAGGGCTTGCCCATCTCGCGCACCATCAGCTCGGCGCAACGCGTGAAATCGGCCGCCTCGATGGCATTGGCTACTGCATGCAGATGCTTGGCACGGCTCTTGGCGTCGAGTTTTTTCCAAGCCGCTTGCGCCTTGGTCGCCGCGGTGAACACAGCGTCGATCTCGCCATCGGCTGCGGCAGCGATGGCGCCCACGGTTTCGAGCGTCGCCGGATCGATCACCGGTTTTGCCGCACCGGTCATCGGCCGATAGTCCGGATTGACGAAAAAGGTCGGCCGGTCAGCAGAGAATTCCATGGTCTTCCTTTCAACCCCGCTCAGCGGATCATGTAGACCTTCTTGATCGTCTCATGAACGGTGCAGACGCCCTTCCAGTCCTGCGGAAAGAACGCCGCGGTGTCCGGCTCGATCTCGATCACCTCGCCGGATTCGTGGACATAGGTGCAGCGTCCCTCAAGGAAGTGGCAGAACTCGTCGCGGGTGACATGGCAGTGCCATTTGCCTGGGGTGCAGACCCACAGCCCGCATTCGGAGAGACCGTCCGGCCCCTTGTGCAGCAGCTTGCCGGAGGTGCGGGATTCGCCCTCGATCATGGTGGGAATGACGCCCCAGTCGACGAGGTCGGTGATGGCGAGCGGCGATTTCATGATTGGCGTTGGCATTTCGTGAAGCTCCAGTGCGGCAGGCGTGAGTCAGGCCAGCATGTAGACGTTGCGGATGGTCTCATGGACGGTGCATTCGCCGGTCCAACCGGCCGGGAACATGACAAGCGTGGCGGCGGAGATTTCTATCACCTCGCCGTCGTCCGATCTGTAAGTCGCGCGGCCGGCAACGAAATGGCACAATTCGTCGCGCGGAATCGCCAGACGCCAGCGGCCGGGCGTGCAGACCCAAATGCCGGATTCCGGCTGGTTGTTCGGTCCCTTGTGGGCGAGCCTGCCGGTGGAGTGGGACGCGCCTTCCAGCGCGTCGGGCTGGGCGCCCCAGTCGACAAGGTCGGTGCGGGTCGAGGCCTGGTGGAGATGCGGCGCCGAGGAGGTCATGCGGGTGCTCCGGTTCGACGCTCATTTTCGAGATGGCTTCGCTCTACGGCGCCCCCCTCTGTCCTGCCGGACATCTCCCCCTCAAGGGGGGAGATTAGCAGCTTCGGCGCCCTGTTCACTCCTGCGATGCTGGTGATTGGCGAAAGCCGAGGTGACATCCAATCTCCCCCCTTGAGGGGGAGATGGCCGGCAGGCCAGAGGGGGGTGCCTTGGCTCCGCACGTCAAACATCGCGCTCATAGAAGTTGCTCCAACAGCCCCGCCGCTTTCTCCGGGCCGTTCTGCGACTGCATCTGCGCCGAGGTTTTCGCCAGCTTGGCCTTCATCTTGGGGTCCGTCAGGCAGGTTTCGATCTTCGCGATCAGCGCGGCGTCGCTCCAATCATAGCGCGGCATGCCGAAGCCGTGGCCGGTTTCCTCGACCCGTGTAGCGTTGTCGTGGCCGTCCCAGACATAAGGCATGATGATCGCCGGCTTGCCGAAATAGAGGCACTCGGTGAATGAGTTGTTGCCGCCATGGTGGATCACCGCATCGACCTGCGGGATGACCGAGGGCTGTGGAAACCAGCTCTCGACGATGACGTTTTCGGGCACTTGCGCGTACTGGTCCTTGTAGCCGCCGACATTGACCAGCGCCCGGTAGCGCGTCTTGCCTAGCGTCGCGATAATGCGCTTCAGTAGGTCGACATCACCGGCGCCAAGGCTGCCGAAGGAAACATAGAGCAGCGGCCCGTCGTTATTCTTCGTAAAAGTCGGCACCGTGTAGGGTTTCTCCTGCCGCACGCAGCCTTCCAGATACTGGAATTTTGCCGGGTCGAGCGGATGGCGGCGCTTGAACTTTGCCGCCTCGGGATAGAGCAGCAAATTGAGGTAGGGCGAGGCCTCGAAGAACTGGCCGATTGGATAAGGCGCTTCGTTGTTGGCAGTGAGGAACGCGTTGAAGCCGTCATGGATCGGCTTGATGACCGCGTTGAAATGGTCGCGGTAGCGCTGATGACAGGCGTGATCGTTCTCGCCGCAGCCGGACAGATGCGGCGGGATGTCCTCGTCCTCGATCTCGTTCTCCGAGCAGGAGATGACGCGCACCCACGGCTTGCCATACTGCTTGATCGCCGGAAACAGGATGACGTTGTCGACGCAGATGACATCGGGCTTGATCGTCGCAAGCACACCGGGCAGGTCCTTCTCAGCCCATTTGGCGCTGTCGACGATCGCCGTCCAGCAATCCTTCACGTAATTGTCGACCTGGTCATAGGGCGACTTGCGGAAGTTCGGGATATGGCCGTTGATGAAGTCTTCCCAGAACTTGGCCATCTGTTCGGGCGGCATCGGCTCGGAAAGGTTCACCGGATGGGCTTCGAAGCCATAGCCCTTGTAGACGTCGATAAAGCCGGGATCCGACAGGAACACCGCTCTATGGCCGCGCGCCTCGACTGCCTGGGCGATGCCGACGGAATTGAGCGCCGGGCCATAGGCCGCTTCCGGAAAAAACGCGATCGTCTTCTGCGCCATGAAAGCTTCTCCTTCGATCAATCTGCGAAAATTCTGACGTCGGCGGCATCCCAGCCGAGCTCGACTGCATCGCCTGACGAGACCGGGCGCCGGTCAGCGGCGTCGGCGGTGACGCGCACCAGGAACGGCTTTGGCGACAGAGCGGTGCGGACATGCAGCTGCAGGTCGAGCCCCTGATAGGCCAACGCCTCGACGGTGCCGGCAACACGGTTGGCCGTTTCTGGCGACGGGAACAGCCGGATGCGTTCGGGCCGCACCGAAGCAACCGCCGCAGCGCCGGGCGAAAGTGTTGCGGGAACTGTGCCGACGATCCGTGTGCCATCCGCTGCCAACACGCCGTCGCTGGCGGCCTTGCCCGGCACGAAATTCATAACGCCAATGAAGTCGGCAACGAAACGATCGGCCGGATACTCGTATACCGCGTGCGGTGTATCGCATTGCAGCAGCTTGCCGTCCCTCAGCACCGCCATGCGGTCAGCCATGACGAGCGATTCCTCCTGGTCATGGGTGACGATGACGAAGGTGATGCCGACCTCGTGCTGCAGGCGCTTCAGCTCCAGCTGCATGGCGCCGCGCAATTTCTTATCGAGCGCGCCGAGCGGCTCGTCGAGCAGCAGCAGCCGCGGCCGCTTGACCAGCGCTCGGGCAAGCGCGACCCGCTGTTTCTGCCCGCCCGACAATTGCTCCGGCTTGCGGTCGGCGAAGGCGACGAGCTCGGTCGTCGCCAGGATGGCGTCGACACGGGAGCGGATTTCCTTTGCCGGCAAGCGTTCCATTTCGAGGCCGTAGGAGACATTGGCCCTGACGCTCATATGCGGAAACAGCGCATAGGACTGAAACATCAGATTGACCGGCCGTTTGTTGGGCGGGGTCCTGGCGATGTCGCGCCCGTCGAGCAGGATGCGACCTTCATTGGGTGTCTCGAAGCCGGCCAGCATGCGCAGCAACGTGGTCTTGCCGCAGCCCGAAGGTCCGAGCAGGGCGAAGAACTCGTTCTCGCGGATGTCGAGCGATATGCCGTCGACGGCGGTCACCCGGCCGAAGTTCTTCGACACCTTGTCGATCGCCAGCAGCGTGCGGGGCTCGTTCATTGGCCGATGACCCCGCGGTTGAGCCGCTGCGACAGGGTCAACGCGGTGATCGAGACCGCCATGACGATAGTCGCCAATGCATTGATCTCCGGCGTGATGCCGAAGCGGATCATCGAATAGATCTGCATCGGCAGCGTGGTCGAGGCGCGGCCGGCGCCGGCGGTGAAGAAAGCGATGATGAACTCGTCGACCGACAGGGTGAAGGCGAGCAGCGCGCCGGCGACCACCGCCGGCAGGATGACCGGCAATGTCACCCGCCTGAAGGTGGTGAGCGCGGTAGCGCCGAGATCGGCGGACGCCTCGACGATCGACCAGTCGAAGCTTTTCAGCCGGGCGCGCACCACCGAGCAGACGAAGGCGAGGTTGAACACGACATGGGCGAGGAGGATGGTGTGCAGGCCCAGGGTGAAATCGAGCATGGAGAAGAAGCTGAGCAGCGCGATCGCCAGCACGATGTCGGGAATGATCATCGGCGCAAAGATCAGCGCCTCGAGGCCTCTTCCATACTGCCGGCGCATTTCGACGCCGATGGCCAGCAGCGTGCCGAGCAGCGTGGCGATTGCCGTCGAGACAAGCGCCACGATCAGCGTGTTAAGGGCGGCGGAAAGGATCGCGGCGTTTCCGGCGAGCGAGGCATACCATTTCAGCGAAAAGCCCGACCAGACGGTCGGCAGCCCGCCTTGGTTGAAGGACAGCGCCACCAGCACGGCGATCGGGATGTAGAGAAAGGCGAAGACGAACGAAAGCACGAGCCAGAGCGTGCGACGCGTGGCGGGGGAACGCTCAGCCATCGGCGCCTCCTTTCGCTTCGGCGATACGGCCAGCGGCGCGATCTGCGGCCAAAGCCTGCGCGGTCAGCACCAGCAGCATTATAGCGATCAGCGCCATCGCCAGCGCCGCGCCGAAGGGCCAGTCATTGGCGGTCAGGAACTGGTCGTAGACGAGATTGCCGATCATCTGGAAGCGGCCGCCGCCGAGCAGCGCCGGCGTGACGAAATTGCCGATCGACAGCACGAAGACGAAAACCGCCCCGGCGGCGATACCCGGCACCGTCAACGGCAGAATGACCCGGCGAAATGTTGTCATGGCCGAAGCGCCAAGGTCGCGCGAGGCTTCAGCGAGCTCCGGGTTGAGCCGCGACAGCGGCGCGTAGCAGGCCAGGATGACGAAGGGTAAATAATTGTAAACCAGACCGGCGATGACGGCGCCTTCGGTATAAAGCATCGACGGCGGCTCGCCGGTGTAGCCAAGCCAGCGCAAGAGCTGGGTGATCAGGCCCTCGCGGTTGAGCAGCACGATCCAGGCGTAGGTGCGGATCAGGTAGTTGGACCAGAACGGCAAGACAGCGAAGAACAGGAACACCGGCTGCCACCGGCGCGGTGCTGCCGCGATCGCATAGGCAGCGGCATAGCCGATCACCACCGCGATCAGGGTTGCCGTGCCGGCGATGCGTGCCGAGTTGAGGAAGATGCCGGCATAGAGCGGGTCGAACACCAGCCCGAAATTCTCCAGCGTGAAGGTGTATTCGATGCCGCCATAGATGCCGCGCCGGAAGAAGGCGAGCGCCAGCACCAGCGCACATGGCACCACCATCAAGGCAGTGAGCCAGGCCAGCGCAGGCGCCATCAGCAACGAGGAGCGGGAAGGTTGCGTCAAGTCGCACCCCCCTCTGGCCTGCCGGCCATCTCCCCCTCAAGGGGGGAGATTAGCAGTTCCAACCTCTCGCTTACCTTCAAATATTGAAGATTGGCGAAAGCGACGCCACAGCCAATCTCCCCCCTTGAGGGGGAGATGGCCGGCAGGCCAGAGGGGGGCGTGAAGGAACGCAAGTTGACTTCCAGTAATCGATTTTACTGCGCGGCCTTGATCTCGCTGACGATCTTTGAATAGTCGCGCTGGGCGTCGCCGACGTCACGCAACTGCTCGAACTTGACGAGCTCGGCCACCGGCATGCCCATATTGGGAAACTTGGCAAGGAAATCGGCCGGCAGGCTTTCCATGGCCGGCTTGTTTGGCACCTTGTAGTCGATGTTCTGGGCCGCCCAGGCGTGGTTCTTGGCGTCCAGCATGAAGTTGATGAATTGGAACGCGGCGTCCTTGTTGGCTGACGCCTTCATCACCACCATCGTGTCGACCCACAGGTCCGAACCCTCCTTGGGGATGACGTATTTGATCTCAGGCTTCTCGGCGATGCCATAATTGCACCAGCCATCCCATGCCTGCACCATCAGCGCCTCGCCCGAGACCAGCTTCGAATAGAAGGTGGTGTCGTCATAGGCGAGCAAGGTCTTCTTGGCCGAGATCAGCAGGTCCTTGACCTCGGCGAGTTTGGCCGGATCGGTCTCGTTGACAGAATAGCCTTTGGCGAGCTGGCCGGCGGCAAGCAGCCAGCGGTCGGTCGCCAGCATGGTGGTCTTGCCCTTGAGCGCATCGGATGGGGCGAGAAGATCGTTCCAGCTCGCCGGCTCGGTCTTGACCAGATCCGAACGGTAGCAGAGGCCGGTGGTGCCCCAGGTGTAAGGCACGGAGAAATTGTTGCCGGCGTCGTGCGGCAGCTTCGCCGCCTCGGGATAAAGATTGGCGAGGTTGGGGATCTTGGCGTGGTCGATCGTCTCGATCAGGCCGAGCTTGTTCAGCACTTCGGCGAAGGGCGAGGAGACGAAGACCACGTCATAGCCCTTACCGCCCGAAGCGACGAGCTTGCCCATGATCTCCTCATTGGTGGCGTGGACGACGACCTCACCGGAAACGCCGGTCGCGGCCTTGAAGGCGGCCATGGCATCCGGCGCCATGTAGCCATCCCAGTTGGAAATGACGAGGTCGGCGGCAGAAGCCGGCGCCGACAGCGCCAGGGCGAGGCCAAGCGCAATCGAAGATATCTTTAACGGATGGCGCAGGCGGGTTGAGGCGGTCATGACAGACTCCCATTCTGGTTGATCGTCGAATTCAATCAATCGTCGGACCAGCGCTTGCGACCATGCCGCCGCTTCGATCCTGTTCCCCGGTCTTTTTATTGCCGATTGACCTGACAGTACTATTGCAGAAAAAAGTACGTCAATCCATAATTTGGAAAATCGCTGCGAAACCTGGCCGATTGTGTCTGCAAGGGCGATCGGTCAAGCCGCAGCGGTCAAGTCCGTTCATGAGAAATCGCCATGCAAGCCGCTGCCAGACGACCGCGCACCAACCATCTCGATCTCGCTCAGCGCATCCTGGATGTGGCCCGGCAACGCGGCTTCGAAGCCGGTGCTCATCTTCCGGAACAGCAGATCGCGTCTCTCTGCAACGTTTCGCGGACTCCGGTGCGGGCCGCATTGCGCCTGCTCACCGAAAAAGGCGTCGTGCGCTGGGAGGCTGAATCGGGCTACCGCCTTGCGGTGGACCTAACCAGCCAGGCGACTCTTGCCACCGATCTGCCTGTTACCGAGGAGGACGAGCTCGCGGAGATGATCCTGCGTGATCGGTCGGCGCGCCGGCTGGATCAGACGGTGACCATCGGCGCGCTGATGCGGCGGTATGATGCCGAGCGGAAGACGGTACTAAAAGCGTTAAAGAAACTGACAGATGAAAATCTTCTGGACCGCGCGCCGGGTCAGTCCTGGCTGTTCAGGCGGGCGCCCGATGATCCGGAGGCACAAGGGGAAAGCTACGAGTTCCGCCTGCTGCTCGAACCTGCCGCCATTCTGGCGCCTGGCTTCCGGCTGGACGGGACCCGCGCGGCGGCATTGCGCCAGGGCATGGAAGCACTGCTGTCGCTGCCCGATGCCGCATTCGACACCAAAGAGTTCCAGCGCCTGGACATCGACTTTCACGGCCTAATCGCCGATGGCGCCGCCAACCGGTTCGTCACCGACGCGCTGTCCGACCATCTCAGGCTGCGCCGGCTGCCAGGGACCTATGCCGGCGTCAACGTCTTCCGGCTGAAGCAGTCGCTGCGCGAGCACCTGACCATACTCGACCAATTGGAAAGCCGGCAGTATGAGGTTGCGGCCGACCTGGTTCGCGTCCACTTGCGGCTTTCCCGCAGCCAGCGGCCGCAGGCGGCCAGTCGCGGGGCCCCCGCATTGTTCGGCATGATCAGCCGGCCGGCTTGACGAGGACCATAGTGACGCGCAAAGCCAGCCCGACCATCGCGCTGTTTCCCGAAGCGAGCTTTGGCGCGGCGCTCAATTGCGTCGGCATCGCGCAGGCCTTGCGCGCTCGTGGCGCCCGGCCGGTGTTCATCTGCCATGCCGGCTTCTCCGGCGTGTTTGCCGACTATGGTTTTCAGGAATACCAGTTGCCGACCGACGAGCCGCTGACCGACAGCGAACGCCAGAGCTATTGGCAGGCTTTCGTGCGCCGGCATCTGCCGCATTTCAGGCTGAGCCCGATCGACCAGCTCGAGACCTACGTCGCCCCGACCTGGGAAGCGATTGTCGACACCGCCGTCAATGCCGAGGCGCCGCTGCGCCAATTGCTGGCGCGGCTGAAGCCGGACGCGGTCGTGCTCGACAATGTCATCATGTTTCCGGCGCTGGCTTCCGCCGGCTGCCCATGGGTGCGCGTCGTCTCCTGCGCCGAGACCGAGTTGCCCGACCCCGATGTGCCTCCCTATCTGTCCGGTCTCGCCGCCGACGATCCGAGCCGCGCGGCCTTCGAGGCCCGCTATCTGGCAGCGGTCGCTCCGGCCCATGACCGGTTCAACCGGCTTCGGGCGGATGCCGATCTTGCGTCCTTGCCGAAGGGTCTTTTTCTCGAAGCTTCGCCCGACCTCAATCTGCTGCTGACCCCGACGATCGTGCGGCGGGAACGCGCCGAGCCGCTCGACCCGGCCCGCTTCGTCTATCTCGAAGGCTGCGTCCGCTCGGAAGGGCCGTTCGATGTGCCGGTGTTTCCGCGTAATGACGGGCCGCTGGTCTATCTCAGCTTCGGCAGCCTGGGCGCCATGGATGTCGGGCTGATCGAGCGCATGCTCGCCGTGTTCGACCGGCTTCCGGCCCGCTTCATCGTCAATGTCGGCGGTCTGCGCGACACCTATCGCGCGGTTCCGGACAATGTCTATCTCGATGCCTGGTTTCCGCAGCCATCGGTTGTTGCGAAATCCGACCTCTTCATCCATCACGGCGGCAACAACAGCTTTTGCGAAGCGCTGCGTTTCGGCGTGCCGTCGCTGATCATGTCCTATTGCTGGGACGGGCACGACAATGCGCAACGTGCCGAGGAAACCGGCGTCGGCCGCCACCTCAGCCGCGATGGCTGGAGCGACGATGAACTTGAAAATGCCATCCTTGGCCTAATGGCCGACGGCGAAATGCGCTTTCGTCTCAAGGAGAATGCCGCCACCATGGCACGGGCGCCGGGAACGGACGCCGCCGCCGAAGCCATTCTCGCCCTTGTAAGGACGTGACCTGATGCTCAAGACCACAACAACGGATGCACCTGAAATGACCCCAATGGAGGATCCGAAAGGATGGCTGGAGCAGCAGGGGATCAGGGAAGTCGAGTGCCTGGTGCCGGACGTGAATGGCGTGTTGCGCGGCAAGACCTTGCCGACGGCCAAGCTGCTGAAGTCACTCGAGGATCGCGCGCTCTATCTGCCGAGCAGCGCCTTCCTGGTCTGCATCGACGGCCGCTATTCCGGTTCCAACGACGAGGGTTTTGGCTACCAGGACCCCGATATGCGGATGGTGCCGGATGTTGCGACGCTCTGCCTTGCGCCTGGCGCCGGAGCAGGCAGAGCCTATGTCTTTGCCGATGCGTTTCACATGGACGATCGGCCGTGGATGGCCTCGCCGCGTCATGTCCTAAGGGCCGTGCTTGATCTCTATCGCCAGCGCGGATGGCGGGCGGTGGTGGCGCCTGAGCTCGAATTCTACCTGACCGCGCCCAATCCCGATCCTGATCGGCCGCTGACAGCACCGGTCGGGCGCAATGGCCGCTCCGAAACCGTGCAGCACCCCTACGACATGGCGGCGCTGGAGGAGTTCGAGCCGGTGATCCAGCGACTCTACGACTACGCCGCAAAGGCCGGGCTGCCGCTCGACACGCTGATCCATGAATCGGGCACGGCGCAGCTCGAGATCAATTTCCTGCATGGCGACGCGCTGCCGCTGGCCGACAAGGTGCTGCTGTTCAAGCGGTTGACGCGCCAGGCCGCACAGGAATTCGGCATGCATGCAACCTTCATGGCCAAGCCGATCGCAGCACAAGCCGGCAGCTCCATGCATCTCCACATGTCGGTCATCGACGAGGCCGGGAATACGCTGTTTGCCGGGCGTGATGATGCCGACACCGATATGTTTGGGCATTTCATCGGCGGCCTGCAGAAATACATTCCCGAGGTGATGCCGCTGTTTGCACCGAACGTGAATTCGTTCCGCCGCATCCGGCCGAACCACAGCGCGCCGGCCAACATCGAGTGGTCGCATGACAACCGCTCCTGCGGCCTGCGCGTGCCGGCCGGTGGGCGCGCCGCCCGTCGGGTGGAAAACCGGCTGCCCGGCGCCGATTCCAATCCCTATCTGGCGATGGCCGGCTCGCTGCTCTGCGGCTATCTCGGCGTCGAGGAAAAGCTCTCGCGCTCGCCAGAGGCATCGGGCAACGCCTATCGCAGCAAGAGCACGCTGCCGAAAACCATGGAGGAGGCGCTCGACCGTTTCGCCGCGTGCAGTCCGGTCCGGGAGTTGCTCGGCGAGGATTTCTTCCAGACCTATCTGCGCGTCAAAAGCGTCGAACTCGACTTGTTCCAGAGCGTCGTCACGAGCTGGGAACGCGATCATCTGCTGCTCAAGGTGTGATGATGGGCTTCAACTCCGGCCTGGATATCGGCAAGTCCTACTACGTCGCGACGGCCAATCCGGCGCCCGATCAACCGGCGCTGCAAGGCGACGTTGACGCCGATCTGGTGGTGGTCGGCGGCGGCTGCACCGGCCTGTCCGCGGCTCTTCATGCCGCCGAACGCGGGCTGAAGGTGGTGCTGCTCGAAGGCGGCAAGATCGGCTGGGGGGCGTCCGGGCGCAATGGCGGCCAGATCATCCCCGGCCTGCGCAAGGGCGCCAAGGGTCTGGTCAAGCTTTATGGGCCCGAACGGGCGCGGGCGCTGTTCGACCTCGCCTTCGAGGCGCGCGGGCTGGTGCTCGACCTGATCGAGCGCCACGCCATCGATTGCGACCTCCGGCTGACCGGCCACCTCGCCGGTGCGGTCAATAGCTCCGACCTGCGCGACCTCGAAGAAGAGGCCGAGTGCCTTGCCACCGTGATGAATTTTCATGACATCGAGATGCTGTCGGCAGCGCAGGCGCGCGGAATGGTAAACACGCCCTATCACGGCGCGATGTACGAGAAGCTCGGCGGCCATATGCATTCGCTGAACTATACGCTGGGTCTTGCCCGCGCGGCGGCAGCGGCGGGCGTCACCATCCACGAAAATTCGGTGGCGCTGCGGCTGGAGCGGGAACCAGCCATCAGGGTTTCGACGGCCAAAGGCTCGGTCCGGGCCAAGCATGTCGTGCTGGCTGGCGACGCGCTGCTCCAGGGGCTCGAGCCGCGCGTCAACAGCCGCATCATGCCGGTCGGCAACTACATCATCGCGACCGAGCCGCTGGACGACACGAGCGACGTCATTCCAAGCAATGTGGCCGTTTCCGACACACGCTTCGTGGTCAACTACTATCGGCTGTCGGCGGATGGCCGCCTGCTGTTCGGTGGCGGCGAGCGCTACACGCCGTCACCGCCCACCGACATTGCCGGCTTCGTGCGGCCGCATATGGAAAACACTTTTCCGCAATTGCGCGGTCGCCGCATCGACCATGCCTGGGGCGGGCTCGTCTCGGTGACGACATCGCGCCTGCCGGATGTCGGCCACTATGGCGAGGTCTATTTTGCACATGGCTATTCCGGCAAGGGCGTGATCCTGTCGACGCTGTCGGGAAAGCTGCTCGCCGAGGCGATCACCGGCGACGCTTCGCGGTTGGATCTGTTTTCGACCCTGAGGCCAATGCCGTTTCCTGGCGGCACCGCCCTGCGCGGTCCGCTGTATGTGCTCGGCATGCTTTGGTACGCCATGCGCGATCGCATCAAGCATTGAGGATCGGCAAGTGAGTCCGCACCAGGGAAACGCAAAAGAGAAAGCTGCATAGATGGCCGAAGCCTACATCTGCGACTACATCCGCACGCCGATCGGGCGCTTTGGTGGGCAGTTGGCGTCGGTCCGCGCCGACGATCTTGGCGCGATACCCCTGAGGGCGCTGGTCGAGCGCAATCCCAGCATCGACTGGGCTGATATCGATGACGTCATGTATGGCTGTGCCAACCAGGCTGGCGAGGACAACCGCAATGTGGCGCGCATGGCGCTGCTGCTCGCCGGACTGCCCAAGGAGGTTCCCGGCTCGACCGTCAATCGCCTCTGCGGTTCCGGCATGGATGCGGTGGTCATCGCCGCGCGCGCCATCAAGGCGGGCGAGGCGGAGCTGATGATAGCGGGCGGCGTCGAATCGATGTCGCGCGCGCCGTTCGTCATGCCCAAGGCGGAGACGGCGTTTTCGCGCAATGCCGAGATCCACGACACCACCATCGGCTGGCGTTTCGTCAATCCGCTGATGAAGAAGCAATACGGTGTCGATTCGATGCCGGAGACCGGCGAGAACGTTGCTGAGGAGTTCGCCATCTCCCGCGCGGACCAGGATGCCTTTGCCGTGCGCAGTCAGGACAAGGCGGTCGCCGCGCAGGCCAATGGCCGGCTGGCCAAGGAAATCACCCCGGTGACGATCGCGCAGCGCAAGGGCGACCCGGTCGTTGTGGAAAAAGATGAACATCCCCGCGCCGGCACGACGATCGAGGCGCTGGCGAAATTGCCGACGCCGTTCCGGCAAGGCGGCACGGTCACCGCCGGCAACGCGTCGGGCGTCAATGACGGCGCGGCGGCGCTGATCGTCGCCTCGGAAGCCGCCGTGAAGAAATACGGCCTGACGCCGATCGCCCGCATCCTCGGCGGTGCGGCCGCCGGCGTGGCGCCGCGCATCATGGGTATCGGCCCTGTGCCGGCGACGCAGAAGCTGTGTGCCCGGCTCGGTCTGAAGCCGACAGATTTCGACGTCATCGAGCTCAACGAAGCCTTTGCCTCCCAGGGCATCGCCGTGCTTCGCCAACTCGGCATTGCCGAGGACGTGGAGCACGTCAATCCGAATGGCGGCGCCATCGCGCTCGGCCACCCGCTCGGCATGTCGGGTGCGCGCATATCAGGCACCGCGGCGCTGGAGCTTCGCGAGCGCGGCGGCCGCTATGCGCTCGCCACCATGTGCATCGGCGTCGGCCAAGGCATCGCCGTGGCGCTGGAAAGGCTGTAAAACAAACTGCAATCAAACGGTCGCCGCCGCGAGGCGCGGCCCTGCAGCTTCCCGGCAAATTTGACCATGTGGACAAAGGTCGGACGCCGTTCCATAGTTCCCTCGCTGATAATTCAAAGAAACAGCCGGCTCGACACGGCGTCAATCAGAGGGGCATGCAATGGAAAATGGGAAGAGCAAAATCCAATCGAAACGCGAAGGACTTTCGCGACGCAATTTGCTGGAGCTGGGCGCGCTAGGCTTGGCAGCAGCCATGCTGCCGGGCAGTGCCTTGGCGCAGGACAAGAAGCTGAAGGTGGCGGCGATCTTCGCCACGCCGATCGAGGAGCCATGGGACCACCAGATCCATGTCGCCCTGCAGAGGGCCGAGAAGGAACTCGGCATCGAGTACAAATGGTCGGAGAAGGTGCAATCGGCCGATTTCAGCCGGGTCATGCGCGAATATGCGCAAGGCGGCTATGAGCTGGTTCTCGGCGATGCTTTCGCCGCCGAGCGCGAATCCCGCCGAACCGCCAAGCAATTTCCGAAGGTCGCCTTCCTGTTCGGCTCCGGCGCCGGGCCGGCCGAGCCGAATTTCGCAGTCTTCGACAACTGGATCCACGAGCCGGCCTATCTCTCGGGCCTGATCGCCGGAAAGATGTCGAAATCAGGCACGATCGGCGCCGTCGCGGCGATGGGCATTCCTGAGGTCAACCGGCTGGTCAACGCCTTCTTCGCCGGCGCCAGGGAAGTCAATCCGGATATCAAGAGGAAGGTCGCTTTCATCGGCTCTTTCTTCGACCCGCCAAAGGCGAAGGAAGCGGCTATCGCCCAGATCGACGCCGGCGTCGACGTGATCTATGCCGAACGCTTCGGCGTCATCGAAGCGGCGGTCGAGAGGAAAATCCTCGCCATCTCCAACATGTCCGACCAGTCGAGCCTCGGCCCGGACACGGTGATCACCGGCCCGGTCTGGGACATGTATCCGACGGTCGAGCACGCGATCAAGCTGGTCAAGGCAGGGGTCTTCACCGCGCAGGATTACGGCGATTTCTCGCGCATGGCTAAGGGCGGCTCCTTTCTGGCGCCCTACCACAAGTTCGATAAGACGCTGCCCGCCGACGTCAAGCAGCTGGTCGAGAAGAAAAAGGCCGAAATTCTTGACGGCAATTTCCGCGTCGATGTGGATGAGAATACGCCGGTTTCGGATTAGAGCGCTGTCTTTTTTGGGGGTCTGGCGCTTGTCGCACCCCCCCTCTGGCCTGCCGGCCATCTCCCCCTCAAGGGGGGAGATTTGCAGCTTCGCCGACAGCGCCTTTTCTTCAGCGTTGACGATTTGCGAAAGCCGAAGTGACATCCAATCTCCCCCCTTGAGGGGGAGATGGCCGGCAGGCCAGAGGGGGGTGCGGCGCATCCCGTCGATCAAAGCTGAATCGTAGAGCCAATTCCGATCAGGAGCACCCGTGCCGAGGCCCGCCCCACTCATCGAAATGCGTGGCATCTCCAAGAGCTTCGGCGCCGTCAAGGCAAACGAAGCCGTCGATCTGAGCGTGGCACCCGGTGAAATTCTCGGGCTGCTGGGTGAAAACGGCGCCGGCAAGACGACGCTGATGAACGTGCTGTTCGGCGCCTATGCGCCCGATGCCGGCGACATCCTGGTCCAGGGCCGGCCGGTGACGATCAACAGTTCGGCCGATGCGCTTGCCGCCGGTATCGGCATGGTGCACCAGCATTTCCATCTGGCGCCGCGGCTTTCGGTGCTGGAAAACCTGCTGATCGGCATTCCCGGAAAGTCGGGCCGGATCGATCGCGCCGGCGGGCTGGCGCGGCTCGCCGAGATCGGCCGGCAGCACGGGCTCGCGCTGGATCCGGAGCTTCCCGTCTCGGCGCTGTCGGTCGGCGAGCAGCAGCGGCTCGAAATCGTCAAGGCGCTGTTTCGCGGCGCAAGGCTGCTGATCCTCGACGAGCCGACGGCGGTGCTGGCGCCAACCGAGGTCGACGGTCTGTTTTCGGCGCTGCGGTCGATGGCGGCCCAGGGCCTTGGCATCATCTTCATCTCGCACAAGCTCAACGAGGTGCGCGCGCTGACCCATCGCTGTGTCGTGTTGCGGCATGGCCGCGTTGCCGGCCGCGTCGACGCACCTGCCAGCACGACGTCCTCGGAAATGGCGCGACTGATGTGCGGCCACGAGATCGTTCCGCCGGCCAGGGGACCATCGACGCCGGGTGCCGCGGTGCTGACCCTGGACGGCATCTCGACGTCGCATCATTCCGGCATGGCGCTGCGTGACGTGTCGCTCTCTGTGCGTGCCGGCGAGATCCTCGGCATTGCCGGTGTCTCGGGTAATGGCCAGCGAGCGCTGGCGGAGGTGATCTCCGGCATTCGTGCGCCCGATGCCGGCCGGATGACGATAGCCGGCAAAATTGTCTCGCGGTTTTCGCCGCGCGAGGTGCAGGCGCTCGGTCTCGGACGCATTCCGGAAGACCGCATGACGACCGGTCTGGTCACCAACCTGCCGCTCGCCGATTCGATGGTGCTGCCGCGCATCGGCACGGGGGCATTCAGCCGCAACGGCTTGCTCAGGCCCGACGCGATCCGCGCCTTCGCCGAGGCGCAGATCAAGGCCTATGACATACGCTGCCCCGGGCCGATGACGCGGGCAGGCGCCCTGTCCGGCGGCAATCTGCAAAAGGCGCTGCTGGCGCGCGAACTTGCCTTCGATCCGAAGGTGCTGATCGTGTCGCAGCCGACGCGTGGCCTCGACATCGGTGCGGCGCGCTTTATCCATGAAAAGTTCCTCGACATGCGTGCCAAGGGTTGCGGCATCATCGTCATCGGCGAGGATCTCGAAGAGCTGCTCATGCTCTGCGACCGCATTGCGGCGATGTATGAGGGACGCATCGTCGGCACGCTGGACAGCGCCGACGCCACCATCGCACGGCTCGGCCTGATGATGACCGGGGCGGAGGGCCATAGTTGATGTTCCGCTTGGAAACCCGCACCAGCACGCCCGCCTGGTTCAATCTGGCTCTGCCGCTGCTGGCGATCGGGGCGACGCTGGTGCTGTGCAGCGGTCTGATCGCGCTGGCCGGCGCCGGCGTGATCGAGGCCTATGGCGTGATGTTCTCGGCGTCGCTCGGCGACAGCTATGCAATCACCGAAACGCTGGTGCGTGCAGCACCGATGATCTTCACCGGGCTTGCCATCGCCGTCGCCTTCCGCGCCAAATTCTGGAACATCGGCGCCGAGGGGCAGTTACTTGCCGGCGCGGTGGCGAGCTGCGCGGTCGGCGCCATTCCGATGCCGGGGCCGCTCGCCATACTTCTCATGGCAGTGGCGGGTGCTGCAGCCGGCGCTGCGGTCGCCTTGGTGCCGGCGACGCTGCGCGTAAAATTCAGGGTTGATGACGTGGTCAGCTCACTGCTGCTCAATTCGGTCATCTTCTACGCCCTGATGGCGCTGATCGAAGGCCCGTGGAAAGACAGTTTCAGCGGCTACCCGATCTCACCGCCGATCGAGGATTCAGCGAATTTCCCGGTGCTGCTCGAAGGCACGCGGCTGCATCTCGGCGTCGTGGCGGCGTTCCTTGCTGCGCCGGTCATCTGGTTCCTGGTGATGCGCACGACGCTCGGCTTCAGGATCAGGGTCATAGGCGAGAATCCCGAGGCGGCGCGCTATGGCGGCATTCATGTCGAGCGCGTGCTGATCTCGACGGCGCTGCTGTCCGGGGCGCTCGCCGGACTTGCCGGCGTCGGCGAGGTCGGCGGCGTGCATTTCCAGGTGATGAGCGACATCTCGCCGGGCTACGGCTATTCCGGTATCGTCGTCGCCATGCTGGCGAGGCTCAATCCGCTCGGCGTGGTGCCGGCGGCGATCTTCCTCGCCGCCGTCATGACCGGCGCCGAGGCGATGTCGCGGGCCACCGGCGTTCCTGCCTTCCTCAGCGACGTCATCCAGGGAACCGCGCTGCTCGCCATGTTGGTGGCGCTGCTGTTCACCGCCTACCGCATCCGCCGCGTGGGGACAGCCAAATGAACGTGGTGCTCGAACAGATCTTTCAGGTCGGCTTCCTGGCCGCGATCATCCGCATTGCCACGCCATTGGCTTTTGCGACGTTGGGCGAGATGTTCTCCGAGCGGGCCGGCGTGCTCAATCTCGGCATCGAAGGCATCATGCTGTTGTCGGCGATGACCGGCTTCACCGCGACCAGCCTCAGCGGCAGCCTGTGGCTCGGCGTGCTGGCGGCAGTTGTCACCGGTGCGCTGATGGGTGCCCTGCATGCGCTGTTTACGGTGGCTCTCGGCCTCAGCCAGCATGTCTGCGGCATCGGCGTGACACTGTTCTCATCGGGGCTTGCCTATTTCCTCTACCGGCTGATCTTCGGCCAGCAATCGGTGCCGCCCAGCATCAAGAGTTTCGAAACGCTGCCGATTCCTTTTCTCTCCGACATCCCGGTGCTCGGGCCGGCGGTGTTCAACCAGTTTTCGCTGGTCTACATGGCGATCCTTGCGGTTCCCCTGGCCGCCTTCGTTCTCTACCGGACACCATGGGGCCTGTCGGTGCGCATGGTCGGCGAAAATCCGCGCGCCGCCGACTCGGCCGGCGTCAGCGTCATTGCGACACGCTTCCAGGCAGTCATTCTCGGCGGCGCCTTGATGGGGCTGGCTGGCGCCTTCCTGTCGATGGTGCAGTTCAACGCTTTCACCTTCGGCCTCGTTTCAGGGCGCGGCTGGGTGGCGATCGCGCTCGTCGTCTTCGGCCGCTGGGACCCCTGGCGTTCGGCGGGGGCCGCCTTGCTGTTCGCCTTCGTCGATGCCTTGCAATTGCGCATGCAGGCGAGCGGACTCGGCCATATCCCCTATGAGGCGTTCCTGATGCTGCCCTTCATCTTCACCATCGTCGCCATGGCGGTTATGTCTCGCAACGCCGTCGCTCCTTCGGCGTTGCTCAAACCGTTTCGCCGGGAAGAACGCTGACAGCCAGGCGAAATGCCGGGTCCTTAGCTGGCGACAGCGGGCTTCAGTACTTCCTCGCACCATTGGCGGAAGCTGGTGGGTGTGGTGGACTGTGGTGTACGCGGCTCGGCATTGTCGAGGCCCTCGTTCTTGGCCTCCAGCATGTCGACCATGGCCTGCGCGAAAGCCTCGGAGGCGCCGCGCTCGATGAAACCCGCTCTGAATGCCTCGAAGGAGACCTGCTCAAAGCGTACTGGTTTTCCCAGCACCTGCGACATGATCTGCGCCATGTCGTTGAAGGACAGGTCCTCTGGGCCGAGGATTGGGACACGGTCTTGTCCGCTCCAGGTGGGGTCGAGCAGCAGCTTGGCGGCGGCAGCGGCAATGTCGCGGGTGGCGCAGGTAGGGAGCTTGCGGTTCCCGGAGATTGGCCAGAAGAACATGCCCTGGTTCTTGATCGGCACCACCTGGCGCAAGATGTTGTCCATGAACGAAGGCATCGTCAGCGCCCGGTAGCTCACGCCCGTGCTCGCAATCAGATCGTCCATTGCCAGCGACGCCGACACATGTCCGGCCTTCCCGGCCACCGCCGTCCCGTGGCCAAGGGCCGACACCGCGACCACCCGTTTCACTCCCCGGCTCTTGATCGCGTCGCATGCCGGCCGGCTGAAATCCACATAGGCTGCCTCGACGTTCTCGGCGTGGACGTTTGGGGGCACCAGCCAGAACACGGCGTCGGCGCCAGCGAACGCCTCGTTGACGATGCCGATGTCGCCGTGCGACCCCTGCACCACCTCGACGCGCTCGCGTGTGTGCGAGGACAGACGGGAGGGATCGCGCGCGATCACGCGGACGGGTCCGCCGCTGTCGAGGAGAGTCTCGAGGACTTGGCGGCCGATGCTGCCTGTGGGTGTGGTGACGACGATCATATGAATCTCTGACTTGCTGTCGTGGCCGTATTTCGCGATCGACGGGGATAGGTAACTCTCGCGTTCCCTCGCCGATGGCGGTCGCCTGAGTCACTCAGACGACCGCCATGAGCGCAACGGGGCGAGAGTGAGCACCTCTAAATTCAGGCGTTGAGCGCCGCCAGCACCCGCTCCGGCAGGAACGGATAGTGCCGGAGCCGCACGCCGCCGGTGAGCCGCGCCACCGCGTTGGCGATCGCCGGACCGATCGGCGGCAGGCCGACCTGGCCGACGCCTCCGATCGGATTCTCGGGCGTTGGAATCACGGTAACCTGGATATCGGGCGCCTCGGACATGCGTATCACCCGATAGGTGTCGAAGTTTGTTTCCTGCACCTCGCCATCGACGATGTTGATCTGCTCGAACAAGGCATGGCTGGCACCGCCTGTGATCCCGGTAATCATCAGCGCTTCGATGTTGCGCGGTTGTACCGCTATTCCCGGATCGACAGCGCACCATACGGTGTGCACGCGGATCTCGCCGGTCTCGCGATCAAGCGAGACCTCGGCGATCTCAGCGCAGTGGGAGCCAAAGGCATCGGAATAGGCGACACCCAGCGCCCGCCCGTCGCGTTGGCGGTCCCATTCCGCCATCTGGGCGACGGTCTCGATGACCTTGCGCGCCCGCGGCTGGTCCTTCAGGAGCTCCAGCCGAAGCGCCACAGGATCGACCCCCTTGGCGGTCGCGATTTCGTCGATGACACATTCGATGCCGAACCTGGTGTAGCCAACGCCGACCCCGAACCAGAAGCCTATGTCTAGGCCATTATCCCTACGGATATACTCGATCTGATGCGCAGGGACGGCATAGTTGAAATGCGCGCCCTCGGTCACCACACTGTCGTGGCCGCCTTCGCTCTCGAACAGTTGAGGCATCGTGCGGGCAAAAATGGAATCCGCCACGATGCGGTGCCGCCAGCCGATAATGTTGCCGTCGCCGTCGAGCCCGACCTGCACATGTTGCGCTTCGAGCGGCCGGTACTTGCCATGCTGGACGTCGTCTTCGCGGCTCCAGATGACCTTGACCGGGCGGCCCTGCACCGCCTTGGCGAGCGACACTGCATCGATGATGAAGTCGGCCTCGGCTTTGCGGCCAAAACCGCCGCCGAGCAGGGTGGTGTTCACCTTGACCTTGTCAGGGGTGGTGCCGGCCACCTCCGCGGCAAAGCCCTGGGTGCCTGTTGGGCCTTGCGTCGGAGCCCAGATTTCGACCGTATCGCCCGCCACGAGCGCCGTGGCGTTCATCGGCTCCATCGTCGCATGGTGAACATGGTCGCTCATGTAATCGACCGCGATGACCGTTGCGGCCTTCGAGATCGCGGTCTGTGCATCTCCTTCCGTGGCAGCGCTGACGCCGCTTTGGGCGAGGTCGCGGCCAATGCGGCGATACTCTTCCAAAAGCCGATCGCTGGTGTAATTGCGGATCCGCGACGACGTGGTCCACACGATTTTGAGCAGATCCTTGGCCCGCTTCGTCGCCTCGACCGTTTCGCCGATGATGCCGACGCCGTAAGGCAGCGGCACGATGTGCGTGATGCCCGGCACGGTCCTGGCTTCGGCATCGTCGATGGTTGCCGGCTGCTCGCCCTGAACGGGCGCCCGCAGCACCGCTCCGTACAGCATGTCCGGAAGCTGCACGTCGATGCCGAAGATCGCGGTGCCGTCGACCTTCGAGGGTATGTCGATGCGCGGCACCGTCAGATTTCCGATATAGCGCCACTGATCGCTCGGCTTCAGATCGGCGTCCGTCGCCTGCGGCAGCGGATCCGGAAGCGCGCCGGCCGCGGCGACCTCGCCATACTCCAGCGAGCGGCCCGACCGCGCGTGCACGACTCGGTTGGGCTCCGTGGTGAGTTCGCTCACCGGAACGTTGAGCATGTCGGCGGCACTTGCCAGTATGATCTTGCGGGTCTGGGCGCCGACCAGGCGCAACATTTTGTAATAGCCCCGCGTGGATTCGCTGCCGCCGGTGAGCTGCACGCCGTAAAAGCCAGGGTTGCCGTACTTTTCCGCGTCGGACGGGGCCTGGACGACGCGAACCTTGTGCCAATCGGCATCCATGTCCTCGGCGATGAGCAGCGGCAGCGTCGTCATGATACCCTGCCCCATCTCGGATGCGGGTGACATGATGGTCACGGTGCCGTCGGCGGCGATGGTCAGCCAGGCGTTTGGCCGGTAACTGCCCTCGACCGTCGGCGCAATGCTGGCGCCCGAGGCATCCTGGAGCAGGCCTCCGAATGCAACTGCGATGCCGGTGGCACCGGCTGTGATGAGGAAGCTGCGCCGCGACAGCGCTCTGGTGTGCAGCTGCAATGTCTCGGTCATGGCTCAGGCCTCCCGTGCGGCGCGCTGAATGGCGCTGATGATGCGCACATAGGTTCCGCAGCGGCAGATGTTGCCGTCCATGTGTTCGACGATCTGATCGCGGGTGGGGTCGGGGTTGCTCTTGAGGAGCGCCGCGGCCTGCATGATCTGCCCGGACTGGCAATAGCCGCATTGCGGCACCTGCTCGGCGATCCAGGCTTGCTGCAGCGGATGGCTGGCATCCGGCGACAGGCCTTCGATCGTCGTCACCTCCATTCCGGCCACGTCCTGAAGCATGGTCACGCAGGAGCGCGTCGGCTCGCCGTCGACGTGAACGGTGCAGGCGCCACATTGCGCGATGCCGCAGCCGAATTTGGTGCCGGTGAGTTTCAGATGCTCCCGTATCACCCATAGAAGCGGGGTATCTGGCTCGGCGGCGAGATCCACCGCCCGTCCATTGATCGTGAACGCTGTCATGGCTATTGTTCCCTTAACCGGCGCAATCATCGGATTTCTTCCAGTGATGATGGCAACGTTATCCGCTCTATCCGTAAACATTTCTGTACTATCCACGACTATGCCATCATGAATATTTCAAGAATTTGATTATTACTTCAGATGTTTCCACATCGTCGGAGACGTTGTTATAAAATAGCCTGTTGAGGAAATGCGATCTATGCTGTAAAGTCCGTATTATCTTCGCAATCGTCCGGGACGCCCATGGATCCGCTCTCAGATGTGCTGTCGCTGCTAAAGCCGCGCAGTTATGTGTCCGCCGGCTTCGACGCGGGTGGAAACTGGTCGATCCAGTTCTCCGACCAGCACGAACTTATCAAATGCTACGCTGTGGTTTCCGGCGGGTGCTGGCTGTCAGTGGAAGGCGTTGCCGATGCGGTGCGGGTGGAGAAGGGGGACTGCTTCGTGCTGCCGAGCGGGCGGCCTTTCCGCCTCGCAAGCGACATGACTTTGACGCCTGTCGGAGCCGGCACGATTTTTCCCCCCGCGCGGGCTGGCGGTGTCGTGACGTATAATGGCGGCGGTGATTTCTTTCTTGTCGGCAGCCGCTTCGCTGTCAGTGGCAATCATGCCGGCATGCTGCTGGGCATGCTGCCGCCCATCGTGCATATCCGGAAAGAAACGGATCAGGCGGCGCTGCGCTGGTCGGTGGAGCGGATGATGCAGGAACTGCACGAGCCGCAGCCGGGCGGTTTCCTGGTCGCGCAACACCTCGCCCACATGATGCTGGTCCAGGCCTTGCGCCTGCATCTGGCGGAAGGGCTGGGAGGAGGCGTTGGATGGTTTTTCGCCCTGGCAGATAAACAGATGGCTGCTGCGATCAACGCCATCCACGACGATCCGGCGCATCGCTGGACATTGCAGGAGCTGGCGGCGCGTGCCGGCATGTCGCGATCGACCTTTGCCCTGAAGTTCAAGGAGATGGTTGGGACGTCACCGATGGAGTACCTGACCAGCTGGCGAATGCTGCTGGCGGGAGACAGGCTGGCGAATTCCAGCGACCCAATTTCCGTCATTGCCCTGTCGCTCGGCTACGAATCCGAAAGCGCCTTCAGCACGGCCTTCAAGAGGGTCATGAACTGCACACCACGGCAATATGGCCGTGGCCGGAACCCCGCTTCCCCTTCAACGTTCAACACGCGCCCAGAGGACACGGCCGCTGCCCGCTGGCTGAAAGCCGGTTGATCCGGCCCGAGCCGAAGGGAAATCTCAGCCGCCGCTTAGCGCCCGCACCACATTCGGCAGCGCCGGCAGCGTCAACAAAACCGTGCCGGCAAGCCAGATGGACGAGACGACGATGCTTCTGGGCTGCGCCGACCAACGCTCATAGAGCGCGGCCGGCACGCCGGCGAGCATGATGGTTATCGTCGACAGGATCAGCGCACTTGCCATGTAGACGATCTGACTTAGGGGGGGCGCCCAGGCCGGATACCAAACCGGATAGAACAGGAACACCATCAGCACCCAAGGCGAAAAGATACCGTTGACGATTGCGACCGCCATGACAGGCACAAGAGCGTTTCTGTCCATCGCCTCAACCCCCCTGTGAAGTCATCGGCGCGATGCCGAAATTGATCAGCAAGACGAGATAGCTGATGCGCAAGGCCATAAGCCAGAGCACGCTGAAGACGATCACAACCGGCTGGGTCAGGATCGACGGCGTGACGGTCCGCACGATCCGCAGGAATGGGTCGGTGACGGTCTTGAAGAAGCGCCAGATGTAGTTGTCCCAGCTTTCGGGCACGAAGAGGCCGAGCAGGAGACGCCCCATCAGCGTGTACATCACCGCGGCAAGGATGAAATTCGGTAGGTGGAAATACCAGTAAGACCAGAAATCGTTCATGTGGATTTTCCAAGGAGCGGCGGCGCCGCGTTATGCCAGCGACGCCCCCGAAATGAAAGCGGGGTCCGTCGCCGGACCCCGCCTCGAGCGCCGATCGCTATGCGAGATCAGGCGATCTTTTCTTCCATCATCTGCTTGCCGCGAGGCACACGGATTTCCTCGATGAAATCCTGCATATCCCGGGACGGCGCCTTGGTGAGAAGGCTGACGATGATCATCACGGCGAAGCCCACCGGCAGACCAAAGGCCGCCGACGAAATGTTCTTCACGCCCCACCACAGTTCCATATTGGGCGTCGCCTTGTCGAAGTCGGCGCCGTACTGCGTCATGACGAGATAGAAGATGGTGATGCCGAAGCCAGCGATCATGCCGGCGACAGCGCCAGCCGAATTGGCCCGCTTCCACCAAACGCCGAGCACCAGGGCTGGGAAGAGCCCGCCGGCTGCAAGCGAGAACGCCCACGACACCATCGACAGGATGTCCGACGGCTTGGTCGATGCGACGTAAGCAGCCAGCACCGCGACCATAACCAGCAAGATGCGCGACACGATCAGACGCCGCGACGTCGGCGCGTTCTGGTCGATCATCTTGTAGTAGATGTCGTGGCTGAGCGCGTTGGCGATGGCCAGCAGCAGGCCGTCCGCCGTCGACAGCGCGGCGGCAAGACCACCGGCGGCGACGAGGCCCGAGATGACGTAAGGCATGCCGGCCATTTCCGGCGTGGCCAGCACGATCATGTCGGCGTTGAGGTTGATATCGGCAAACGAAAGTGCCGTCACGCCCTTTTCGGCGCAGGCCGCGACGATCGCCGCGGTGTCTGTCGCCGCTTTGCCGCAAATCTGCACGAGCGTATTGTCGGCAGCGGCCCAGCGCATCATCCATCCGGCTTTCTCCGAGATGTTTTCAGGCGTCAGGCCGGACGCCACCAGGTCGAGCATCGTCCACTTGGCGAACGCCGCATAGGCGGGCGCCGTGAAGTAGAGGATGAAGATGAACAGCAGCGACCAGGCGACCGAAACGCGCGCCTCACGCACCGACGGGGTGGTGAAGTATCGCATCAGGACGTGCGGCAGTGACGCCGTTCCGACCATCAGGCAGAGGATCAGCAGGAAGTAGTTCTTGGCATCATAGCCACCATGCACGAATGGCGTGATGTGGTGCACCGTGATGCCCTGCGCCGTCTCAAGCGCGGTGATGTTCGCCAGCGCCTGGCCCTGCATCAATTGCGGGATCGGCACGCCGGTCTTCACCGTCGACATCCAGATGACAGGGATGAGATAGGCGATGATCAGCACGATGTACTGTGCGACCTGCGTCCAGGTGACGGCGCGCATGCCGCCGAGCATCGAGCAGACCAGAATGCCGGCGAGGCCGACATAGACTGCGACGTTGAAGTCGATTCCCAGGAAGCGGGCCGAGATCAGCCCGGTGCCGAAAATCTGCGCGACCACATAGGTGAACGAGCAGGAGAACAGAACGACCACGCCGATCAGACGGGCAAGATTGCCGCCATAGCGCGCCGACAGGAAGTCGGGAACCGTGTAGGCGCCGAACTTGCGCAGATAGGGTGCAACGAGGATGGCCACGAGCACGTAGCCGCCGGTCCAGCCGAGCACGAAGCCGAGGCCGTCATAGCCGAGCAGGTAGAGCGAACCGGCCATACCGATGAAGGAAGCCGCCGACATCCAATCGGCGCCGGTCGCCATGCCGTTGTAGAGCGCCGGCACGCGCCGCCCGGCGACGTAATATTCGCCAACATGCATGGTGCGGCTCAGGACGCCGATCACCGCGTAGATGACGATGGTAAAGCCCATGAACAGGTAGCCGATTACAACGTTTTCGACACCCAAGGCGCTCAAGATAGCCATCAGGATGATGAAGGCTATGAAGCCGCCGGTGTAGATGCCGTAGATGCGGCCGAGGTTGGAGGTGAAATCGCCTCCGCCTGCCGTAGTCGCTGTCGTGTTAGCCATTGAAGCCCCCCCAATCATTCTTCATTGACATGATGCTCTTCGTCGATCGCGTTCTGGCGCCGTGCGAACCAGAACAGCATGACGACGAAGGCGATGAGCGAGCCCTGAGCGGCCATGTAGAAACCGAGCGGAAAGCCAAAAATGACGATGGTGTTGAGTTGCTCCACGAACATGTGGATGACGTAACCGAAGAACACCCACAGTCCCAGCATGACGAACATGAGACTCTTGGTCTTGTTCCAATAACTTACGCGGTCTGGCGTCGCCATAGCGTTGAACCTCCCTTGGTTGGCAGCTTGCGAACCGTCTCGAGCGCAAGGCGCCGTTTAAAGCTTGCCTCTTCCGCTAGCGCGGAAGTCCTCCGGCATATGTTGCGGCCAGGTATAGAATCAGCCGACCGTAACTTTATAGGAGTAACACTTCTTGTCGCTGCTGTTCATACGACTTTAGAATCGGTGGGAGGACTGGAGAATTGGTGAGAGGACTTGAATCGGTAAGAGGGCTGGCGGTGCGGCGTGGCGGAGGCTAAACGGTTAACATCGGTTGGAAACAAAACCGAAGGGAGAGCGCCATGGGCCTGCTGAACGATTTGTTGCCCGAGTTCCTGCGCAAGCCGCAACCGATCGGCAGCGTCGGCGAACTGGCTGACTTCATGGATTCGCGCGCCGCCTTCCTGGCGCAGAAAAGCATCGTCGAGTTCTGCCGCGTCAGGGCGGGGGTCTACTGGCAGAAGCTGTTCAGCGAGAAGGAATTCCAGGCGGCGCTCAACCATTCACGTTGGCGCGCCTACCCTGCGTGCTACGCCATCGTGGCGGAAATGGTGGAGGGCGCGCTGCGCGAACCTGCCGGCTTGCGCCAGCGAGGCCTGCCAGCGGCGCTGGAAAAAGTGGCCCTGGCAAGCTTCTCCAAATATGCCGTTCCGGAGGGCTCGCCCCCTACTTTCTGGGAGGACGCCGCCGAACTCACACGTCAGCGCCTCGCCGCCACGCAGATCGGTCCGCCGCGGCCGGTGCGCGAAATCCCCGAGCCGCTGGCGCGAACGGTTTTCGAGATGGTCCCGATCCACCCCAATCTCCTGACCAACGACTACGATTACATTTTCAACTTCCTGAGAATGAATCTGCTGCGCGCGAATGAGGATTTCCTTGAGCAGGCTGACCGCAGCGCCCTCGTCGACGAACTGCTTGGCGCCGCGCGCATCTGAGCTTTGTTCCTGCCGATATCCAGGGCTTCGCCTTCGGCCTTGCATTGTCCAAGCGTCGCCGCCTATGCGAACATCAGCTCCCGCACCAGGTCGGGTGCCGACTGAAGGCGCTTGATGAGGCTCTTGAGCTCTATTTGCTGCTCGCGCGTCAGGGCATTGACCTCGATGCGGTTGGATACCGGTATACCGGCGTAGATGTCATGCGTCTGCTGAGCGAGCAGCAAGCCGATCAGCATGGCATGACCAGCCAGCATCGCCTTCATGTCGCGCTCGCCGCCAATATCCAGCGCGATTAGTTTCTCGAGCCGGGCACGTGTGCTCCGCTCGCGGATGCCATGGCGAATTGCAAGCGTGCGTGCGGTCGCGACGATCGGAAAAAGCCCATGCTTTTTGATGTTCAGCCGGCCATCTTCAAGCTGAAAGCCGCCAAAAACAGTGAAGGGATTGCCGGTTGTCATCTGCTCGCCGAGAAGCTTTGCGAACACCGGCTCGGCGTGGCCACGCTCATATGCATATTCGATGAACTGCGCGGCCAGCGTCGTGTCGCCGTGAACCGGCCGCAGATCGTAGACGATATCGACGGTGAGCAGGTCCTCCGGCCGTAGGCGGCGAACCCAATCTTCGACGCGCGCCTTCCAGGTGTCGAGACTTCCGCGGAACGCGGCGTTCGCAGCCATTACCCCGCCTTTGCAATACGGCACGCCTGATATGTCGAGCATGTCGGCGAGCTTGGCGCCGAGAATTTTGAACCAGCGGTCTTCGGGCCCGTCCGGCTCGCCTTCTGCGAAGACGATTGCGTTGTCCTGGTCTGGGGCCATCAGGCTTTCGCCACGGCCGCCTGAGCCGAGCACGAGCGTGGCATAGGCGCAGGGCGGCGGGCCGTGGCCTTCGATTTGCATCTGTTGTTCGGCAAGCACGGCGGCGCGGCGGGTAAGGGAGCAAAGTTCGTCGCTGATGATTTCCGCCACCACGCGCGGGTCGATCGCCTCGCCGATCAGCGAACGCACCACGCCCGGCAGCATCGACCAGGTGGCCGCCAGTTCGGCGGCGTCCTTGGCATGCTCGATCGTGTCGTCGAGATCGATGGCAGCGGCGGCGCGGAGCCTCAGCAGGTCACGCGACGAAAGCACGCCGACCAGCATGCCGCCGTCATCGCGGACGGCGAGGTGGCGGACTTTCAGCCGATCCATGCGGCCGATCGCCCGATAAGCGAAGGCGGCGGCGCGGATGCTTATCAGCGGTCGCGTTGCGATGCTTGCGACCGGCATGTCAAAGGCGCGCTCGGCGTCGGACGATATGCGGCGCAGCAGGTCACGCTCGGTAACGATGCCATAGTCCTCAATCGGCTGATCCGGCGCTCCTCGGTCGGACACGAGGACCGAACTGATCTTGCGCTTCACCATGAGGTCGATGACCTGCCTTGTCGGCTTAGTCGACTTCACCACGACCGGCGGGCCGCTCATCAGGCTGCCGACGCGATGGCGATAGGCATAGGGATCAACCGGCTGAAACGCGGGAGCCTGGGGTCGCGACACCGGCTCGGCCCAGCCGGCGCGATGGCCGGCTTCGAGAGCGTCCGAAAGGGCAAGGCAGGCGACCTCTGCCTCTCCGAGTGTTCGGATGTTGCGCTTGCGCAGTTCCGGAATCAGCGCGGCAAAGATGTCTCCCGCCGCGATCGCATCGCCCAGAGCCGAATGGCGGCCAGCTATCTCCAGGCGAAGCCAGGCGGCGATCGTTTCCAGCGAATGGTCTGCCAGATTGGGATTTGCTATGGTTGCAAGAAGCCGGACGCACAGCGCCCGAGGCTTTTTCCAGGGCAAACGGGCGCGTCGGCATTCGCGCTCCCATACCGCCAGATCGAAGCCGATCGAGTGGCCGACGAGGATACGGTCCCCGACGAACTCCTGGAATTGCGCCCATGCGTCCAGGAAGGTCCCAGCCCCGTCAACATCGGCATCCGTGATGCCGTGGACGAGCGAGACCTCGGACGGGATCGCTTCGCCGGGATCGATGAGGAGATCGAGCTGACGTTCCCGGACGACCTTGCCATGCGCGATGCCGATCGCGCCGATCTGGATCACGCGTGCCTTTGTGGCGTCGGGCCCGGTTGTTTCGGTGTCGACGGCCGCAGCCGCAATTGCTATCAGCGGTGTCGCGCCGGTCGCCGGCTTCAATTTCGTCCCTTTCGGCATAGCCGATAGCATTCCTCTGCCGGATGTCCCGGCTTGCCGAGACAGCGCTCTGTCGATGCCGGAAAGGTCGATCTTGCTTGCCCTGCAGCATAGCCGATCCTAGAGAGAAGCGCGGGCCGCGAAAAGACGTTGGCCGCGCAAGTGGAGGGCGGCCGCGATGTCGGCTGTAATGCGCCACAAGCGGTAATTGGGGTCCTCGCCTATCTTCGACTAGCTCGGGCCGGAAGTGGGACCGATCGCTTCCAGCGGTAATCATAGCAGACATTCAGTCGTGCAGGAGCGAAGTTATTGGCTGATCGTTGGGGGCCTTTGCCTTCGCTCAGTAGGAACGTCGCTAAGGGGCGAGACGTGACCCTGGTGGCGGCGCAAGGCGGTGGCTGACGATCTGCCGGCCTCTGACACTAATCCCGGCCCTGACGGTCAAGAGCTTCTCGACTATGCCAAAGGCGGTCACGAATGCCTTGCGATATGTTCGACAAGGCGAGGTGCTTCCTCGGCGATCGCCAAGATGATGCCTGACTTGCGTGTGGAGGCGAAGTCCAGCCCTGCGAAGTAAAGGCCCGGCAGGGCGGCCACGCCATCCGCGTGAACAGGCTGTCCCGCGCTGTCGAGCGCACCGGGAAGCCTCATCCAACTGAAATCGCCCCTAAAACCCGTGCACCACACCACGCTCGTTACGCCGGAGCGGGAGAGATCGAGCGAACCGATCGTCGGGTTCGGCTGACGCATCGCGACCGTCTCCGCCGGGTCGGGCTCCGCAACGGGTGCATCGATCCCGGCGCGGCTGATATAGTCGTCGACATGGCGTTTGACATTTTCGGAGGCTTCATCCGCAAAGCGGGCATTCGCTTCGAGATCGTCGGCAAACGAGAGGCTGCCGCCATCCTCGATGCCGGTGAGGCGCCCAAGAAGCACGACACCCTGGGCGCTCAGCGCCTGAAGGCTTATCGTATGCATCGACCCGAGCACACCACGCGGCGGGATGCGTCCCGCAAGTCGAATGACTTCCTCCCGGCGCACGTCGAGAAACCCGCTTTCGAGCAGCCAGACCATGATGTCGCGACCCCGGTAGCGCCGTGGGAGCCGTCCGACACGACTGGTCGCAAGGAAGACCGTTCGACCCACGTCCGCCAATTCCTCCGCGATCTGAACACCAGATTGGCCGCCTCCGACCACCAGCACCGCTCCATCGGGCAGATCGGCAGCGCTGCGGTAGCCGGAGGCGTCGATCTGGTGGAGAGCTGGCGACAACGCGGTGGCCCAGACCGGGCGCACCGGACAATTCAGGCTGCCGCTTGCGACGATCACATTGCGCGCCCAAAGCGTGCCGTGTGAGGTGGTCAGCCGATAGGCGCCATTCTCGTGCGTGAGTTCGCTTACCGCAGTATCCGGTTCGATCGGCAGCGCGTTGCGCCCAGCGAAATCCTCAAGGAGAGTGACGAACTGATCGCGCGTCAGGGCACCATCCGGATCCGGACCGTCATAGCAATCGCCCGGCATGACGGTCTGGACGTTGGGAGTATTCATCCGAAATGAATCCCATCGCTGTGTAAGCCAGGTCTCTCCTATGCGGCCCCGCTCCAATACGCTGTGGCGCAGGCCCCGTCGCGCCAGCCAATAGCTGACACCCAGGCCGGCCCAGCCGGCCCCGATGACGACAGCATCGAGAACATCGCCGCCGTCAGTCATTTGCTGCGGTGATCTCATAATCGCCCCCCCCGGCGATCTCGCCAGCCCCGCGCAGCATTAAGCCTTGTCCATGGCAATGAGTCCAGCACCGCCGATTTCCGTCCGACTGGCCGAGCGCATTCCGGTTCGCCAGCGCCGCCGGGCCGCGTCGATGGCCAAATTTTAGGCTGTGGCGCTCGCAAAGTGCGCCGGTCGGTCCGGAGCTGCGCCCGCACGTCCATCCGAATCCCGGAGGTTCACCGTCCAGGCGGCATATTCGCCTTAAAGTGATTTGATACGGTCGAAGCGCTCGCACATTGTCGGCCAGTTTGTTGCCGAGGCAGCCGATGGACGAGATCAAGCGGGTTGCTGTGGGATGCATCGGGCGCGCCGTTATGTTCGGATCGCTTGCCATCGGCTGCGTCATGATCGGCTTCTCCTTCAACCCGGTATCCGCCTTCCGCGCCGGCGCGTTCCTTACGCTGACCATGGTTCTGGCGCTGATGTGGAAAGCCACGACCGCAGGCAGCAAGAATCCCAAGCACACCGAAGTCTGGCTCTATCTCGACGAGAAATCGCGCCCAGCCGATGGCCCGGCGCGACGGGTGTTCAGCACCGTCATGAGCGACGTTTACAAACTCTACGCCCGGATCGCGCTCGGCGTTGCGGTCGGCTTCTTCCTGGTGTCGCTCGTGCTGATGCTGTTCGGTCTGGAAGCTTACAGGCCGCCCAGCAAATAGGAGGCCGCTCCGCCCATCCCCGTCCCTCGGCCTGCAGGAGCCCGGGTTTTTATCACTTGGCCGATCAGGCTCGGAAGCACAGCTCTAAGCAGAAAACAAACCAAATTATCATCAGAATTGAGAAAAATATTCTAAGAACCGCTGGAAAATAGCACTCGACAAAGTCTACTGATTTTATAGATTAACCGCCGAAGACGGAGGTCGATATGTCCTATTTCCAGAACGCCCGGACTGCCCGCAAAGGCCAAAGGCTTGGTTCTGACCAGACTTGGCGGCCGGCCTATGCAGGCGCCTTTGCCTACCTCGTTTTTGCCCTTGCGTTTGTGTTCACCGGAGCGGTTGTTCTGGGCCTTATCCCTTGACCATGAAGTCCCGAGCCGTCGGGCCCTGAATGATCAGGGGGTAGCGACCTGCCGCTTTCAGAATACCGGAGTTGAATGAACCGAATTCAGGTGCGCTTTTGCGCGCCCGTGATCCCAACGTGATGGAGGAGATGGCAATGCCGATCGAGTTCACGCATGTTCCCGGTAAAGCTCACCCCGCCGACTCAACCGTGCCGTTTTTCTACGATTTCGCGGAAACCGCGACAAAGCTGTCGCTGGTCGAGGACATCGGTTTCCAAAAGATCGTCGTCGACGATCCGGCTGGGCTGCTGACCAATATGGATATTGCCGCCCAGGCGCTGAGCCGCACCTCGTCGCTGGAGGTCGTTCTCGCACATTGGGCGGGTGTGATCGAGCCGACGGTGGCGGCGCGGCAATTGGCAGCCCTCGACGCAGAAAGTGGCGGTCGGCTGTCGCTCAGGATGCTCAGCGAGCCGCTGAGCGACGACGACGCCGAGGCACGTCCGGTCGGCCATACGGTCGTCTGGCAGCGGATCGACGAATATCTGGTGCTGCTGAAGCGGTTATGGTCGAACGACAGGCCGTTTGATCATGAAGGCGCCTTCTACAGCGTCAGGGCCGGCTATGTGCCGCGCAAGGGACCGCATGGCGCCGACATGACCATCCGCATGGGCGGACAGTCCGGAACGGCCCTCAGGGTCGCCGGGCGGCATGCCGATGTCTTCGAGCTGACGCCGGGTTCGCTCGACGAGATCCGGCAGCTGATGGAGCGGGTGCGCAGTGCCGCCGCCGAACACGGCCGGGCCGGCAAGCTGCGTTTCGCGCTTCCCGTCCGGATCCGTTCGGAGGACAACGCCGCCTGTCAGAAGGCGGTCGAAATTGCCGGGCCTCCGGCGCAGGTCGCGCTGGCGCTGCTTCCTTATGCGGCCTTGGGAATCCAGGAATTCATGATCGTTGGCGTCGACAGGCCGCGCGAAATCGCGACGGCTGGCCGCGAGGTGATCGCGCTGTTGCGCAACTCGCTGGCGCGTCGCGAGGCCGATGCCCCGCAGCCCGAGGCGTTTGCGTCCCGCGTGGTCCGGGAGACACGTGCCGCAGGCTGAACGCTGGTTATTTCAGGACGCGTTCGACAATGTCGCCGAAGGTCGGCGGGTCGAACGCCGGCAGGATGAGAGGCTCGACGAAGCCGTCGCGCCGGGCCGTCAGCACATATTGCAGCATGGCCTCGTTATCAGGCATTTCAAAGACCTGAACGAAGTCATAGGCGCCCAGCGTGGCATAGAAGGCGACGGATTTGCCGC
The DNA here is from genome assembly GCF_004022765.1 of Mesorhizobium sp. M6A.T.Cr.TU.014.01.1.1. NCBI lineage: Bacteria > Pseudomonadati > Pseudomonadota > Alphaproteobacteria > Hyphomicrobiales > Phyllobacteriaceae > Mesorhizobium > Mesorhizobium sp. M6A.T.Cr.TU.014.01.1.1. The sequence continues at coordinate 301,265 of NZ_RZPG01000003.1, read as the reverse complement.
CAAGGGCTGCAACCCGCTCCTCGCTGATTTTCCGGCGATCGGGGCTGCCGGCAAGCTCAGCCAGCCCCTTATCGGTCAACCGCATCAGCGAGACGTAAAGCCGGCCGGTCTTGGCTGCGGCAGGTGTGTCGGCAGTGTCTTCGGGCATATCAGTGCGCCTTGCCGGAGAGTAGCGACAGCGCCGCGATAACGGCGCTTGAATCGGTCAGCGCGCCGAAAATCCCATTTTCGACCGTCACCATGTGGAGTGCAGCCTCATGCGCATATCTGTCGCCGCTGGCGCAAGCATCCGTGATCGTCAGGCACTGGAAATTCCGGTCGCAGGCCTCGCGCAAGGTCGTGTGCACGCAGACATCGGTCGTGCATCCTGAAAACAGCAGATGCGTGATGCCCTGCGCGCGCAGCACGTGCTCGAAATCGGTGTAGGTGAAAGCGCCATTGCAGGTCTTGTCGACGATGATGTCCTCAGGCGCGACGTCGATCTCGGGAACGATCTGGAAGCCGGGGCTCGAACGCAGCAGGATGTCGGTACCCTCAAGGCCGGCCCGCTTGCGGCGCCATTTCTCGTAGGGCGTCATGTCGGCCATGTCGGCCCGGTAGCCTTGCCTGGTGTGGATGATTTTCAGGCCTGCCGCGCGGGCGGCCGCGATCAGGCGGTTGACCGCCGGCAGGATGGCTCGCAGCGGGCTCGGATCGTATCCCTGCTTGGCGAAATAGCCAGATGTCGACAGGAAATCGCCCTGCAGGTCGATGACGACAAGAGCAGTATGTCCAGGCACCAGCCTGCCGTCGTAAGGAAAATCGAAAGGCGTCGCCTTGATCATTTTTCTCTCTTCTCCAGCGAGATATGTTTCGCCGGCTCAAGACCCCCGGGTTTCGTTCGGCAGGACGCCGATAGCGGACGGGTCAATCCGGCAGTCGATGACTTGTCCGGGAACGGCCGCGACGGCTGCTTCCGAGCGCAGCGTCGCCACCATCTGTTCGCCGGTCGCCGTCTTGAGCAGGATGCGTTCCAGCGCGCCGACAAAGGAATTCTCGACGACCGTCGCGCGAAAGCCGATCTCGTCGCCCGTTGCCTGGCCGATGCGGATGTCCTCGGGGCGCACCCAGACTGTGAGTGTGTCGCCGGGCCGCTCACGGCGGCCCTTGACGGCGGCAGAACCGAAGCGCGTGCCGAACGCCTCGACCATCGTCTCGTCATCATCGGCACGATGGCCGGACAGGAAATTGTTCTCGCCGAGAAAACCGGCGACGAAGCGCGTCGACGGTTTTTTGTAGAGGTCGCGGGGCAGCCCGATTTCGACGATGCGGCCGTGGTTGAACACCGCGATGCGATCGGACATGGCGATCGCCTCCTCCTGGTCATGGGTAACGTAGACGAAGGTCACCCCGGTCTCGCGATGCAGCCGTTTCAGTTCCTTCTGCATGGATTCGCGCAGCATGCGGTCGAGCGCCGAAAGCGGCTCGTCGAGCAGCAGGATGCGCGGCCCGAAGGCCAAGGCGCGGGCGATGGCAACGCGCTGCTGCTGACCGCCGGACAGTTCGCGCGGCTTGCGCCCGGCCAGATTGTCGAGGCCGACCAGCGACAGCATCTCGGCCACCCGCGCGGCGATCTTCGGCTTCTCCCATTTGCGGACGCGGAGGGAGAAGGCGATGTTGTTGGCGACCGAGAGATGCGGGAACAGCGCATAACCCTGGAAGACGAAGCCGAAATTGCGGTCCTCGGGGTCGACATTGGTGATGTCCTTGCCGTCGAGGCGGATCGTCCCCTTGCTCGGCGTGGTGAAGCCGGCCAGCGACATCAGCAAGGTCGTCTTGCCGGACCCCGAGGGCCCGAGCAAGGTGACGAACTCTCCCGCCTCGACCGAGAGGTTGATCCCGGTCAAGGCGGTGACCTTGTCATAGGTCTTTTCGAGATCGTCGATGACCAGCAATGCCATCAGTTCGAGACCATATCAGATCGGGTCCCTGATCAGCGGTGCGGTCGAGCAATGCAGGCCGCCGCCGCCGAGCTCGACCGTCTCGTAATTGCAGGTCAGCACGGTGATCCCGGCCGCGTCGAGCCTGTCGGCCAGGCGCTTCGAGCGGCTGCCATGCATGATCACCCGGCCGGGCGCGACGGCTAGGCAGTTGAGCGACATGGCGCTGTCCTCGGGAGGCAGTTCGATCATCTTGATGCCGCGCTTCTCCAGATATTCAATGAACGGGTAGGGCAGTTCGTTGACATTGACGATCGCCGTCTCGACGTCGACCATAATGAAAGCGCCGTCGATGTGAATACGGTATCCGGGCATCGGCACCTTGATCAGCGTCACGCCGAGGCCGGCGAGGATGCTCTCGACCTGCCGCACGCCTTCCGGGTTGCAGGCGATGGAGACCGTGCAGACGGCGGTCTTGGCATCGATGAAGGCAAAGCCGCCGCCTTCGAAGACGGCCGATCCGTGGATGGTGCCGAGAATCGGGCATCCGGCCTTGGCCAGCGCCCGGGTCACCGGCAGTTCCTCGCCACGGCGCACCCGCCGCGCCAGGCGGGTGACGATGGCGCCGCCCGGAATGCCGATGACGCTGTCGCGCGTGTAGATCTGCTTCATCGCGCCGGGAGCGGCCTTGTCGACGAGAATGACGTCGACGCCTTCCGAACGCAGCAAACCGGTGAATTCGTCATGGGCGCGCTGCATGGCGGGCAGGTCCGGCATGGTGCGGCCCATCCAGTACCAGCCTTTTTCCGGATCGCCGAAGCCGCCGACCTCGGGCATCGGCTTGTTCTCGACGACGGAAAGCTCGTCGCCGGGGCGATGCATCAGGACGGCGCGCAGCTTGCCGACATCGTTCGAGCAGCCCCAATGGCGGCCCCATACCGGGATCTGCTCCTCAGCGGTGTCGAAGCCCGGTTCCGGAACGGAGCCGAAGATGCTGAAGAACTTGTTCTCACGGTATTCGTTGTCACTCATCGCGGTGCTCATGGGTATTCCTTCCTTTCGATTGTTCCGAGGTGTCTGAATTAGAATTTCCGTTGCTGTTGCCTGCGTTCAACCAGCGCGCGTGCGACCAGCGCCAGCACGGTGACGACGAGCAGGACAGTGGCGATCGCCGCCAGCGCCGGGTCGACCGCATCCTGGATGCTCGTCCAGATGCGGCGTGGCAGCGTGACGACGGCGCGTCCGGTGATGAACAGCGTCACCGTGATCTCGTCCCATGAGGCGACAAAGGCGAGCAGGGCGCCGGCGGCAACGCCGGGAACGATATTCGGCAGGATCACCTTGCCGAAGACGGTCATCGGCCTGGCGCCGAGGCTTCTCGCCGCCTGCACCAGCCGCTGGTCGAGGTTGGAGAGCGACGCGCCGATGGCCAGCACCGTCAGCGGCAGGGCCAGCACGACATGCACCAGGATGACGCCGGTGTAGCTGTCGAGCAGCGACAGCCGCGCCCACAGCTTGACCATGCCGACCGCGTAGATGATCGGCGGCACGATCATCGGCGACAGCAGGAGGATGCGCATCAGGGACGGCCACCAGCCGCCCGCCGCCCAGGCGCCGACGGCGAAGGCGACGCCGAGAGCCGTGGCGATCGCGGCGCAGGCCAGCGCGATGCCGGCGCTGGTCAGCATGCTTGGCAGCCAGCCCTTGCTCCAGTCGGTCAGTGCCGCGAAATGCTCCATCGAAATGCCGTCCTGCGGCAGCGACAGGTAATCGCGGTCGGTGAGCGCGACCGGGATCACCACCAGGATCGGAACGAACAGGAAGCCGAGCAGGCACCAAGCGAGCAGGCGCGGCAGGCCGACTTCTATGATGCGCCGGAGCCTCATTGCTGCGGCCTCGCGACGAAGGCGGCGCGCAGCGCCGGGCTGCGCATGGCAGCGAAGACAATAATGCCGACCACCAGAAGCAGCATCGTCGACAGCGATGTTGCCAGATCCCAGCGCGAGGTGCTCGATATCTGCACCGAGATGTATTCGGCGATCATCAAGGTTTTGCCGGCGCCGAGCAGAGCAGGCGTGACCAGGAAGCCGAGTGAGAAGACGAAGACGAACAACGTCGCCAGCGCAATGCCGGGCAGGCTGAGCGGCAGCCAGACGCGCCAAAAGATCGTGGCCGGGCGCGCGCCCAGCGAGCGCGCCGCCTGCATGATGCGGCGGTCGATGTCGGACAAATTGGCATAGAGCAGCAGGATGGCGAACGGCATCATGTAGTGCACCATGCCGATGGTCACGCCGAAGAGATTATAGACGAGGTCGAGCGGGCTCGAGATGACGCCCATCTCCATCAAAGCGCTGTTGAGAACGCCGCGCCGGCGCAAGATGGTGATCCAGGAAAATGCCCTGACCAGCACCGATATCCAGAACGGCACCAGCACTAGGAACAGCGAGATGCGGCGCCAGCCTGCCGACATATGGATGATGGCGAAGGCGACGATATAACTCGCCAGCACGGTCAGCACCGTCGTCATCAGAGACACTTTGAGCGTCGTCATGACGACGCGGCCCACGGCTGCGTTGGCGAACAGGCTCTGGTAGTTGGCAAGGCCGAACTTCGGCTCGGTCAGGCTCAATGCCAGAACCTGCAGGATCGGCGCTGCATAGAGGCCGATCGCCACCAGGCTGGCGGGAACGGTCAGCAGCAGAGCTGTTGTCTTGAAATTGCGCATCGGATCAAATTCGCATCGGATGAGGGGCCGCCGCCTTGCCGGCGGCAGCCCTTCCCTGTTGGCTCGTCAATCAGCTCGAGATGAAATCCAGATACTTGTTCTGGAGCTCGGTCTCGTGTTCCGCGTAATAGGCGGGGTTGAGCATGATCTGCGAGGCCGCGTTCTCCTTCGTCGTCGGGTTCACGGCGGCGTCCGCCGGCGTCATCAAGGCCAGGGTCTTGGGATTGGAAGGCCCGTTGCCCATGATCTGCAGCAGCACGAGCTGGCCTGCCGGATCGAGTGTCGAATTGATGAAATCGAACACTTTCTTGCCGGCGGGATTGCCCTTGGGAACCGACCATGCGCTGGCCGAAAGGATGTTCTGTTCCCAGATCCATTTGAACTTGTCGGGCGTCTCCTTGTTGAGCAGGTTGGCACGGGTGTGCCAGATGTTGCCCATCACGACTTCGCCCTCGCGGAACAATTGCTGTGTCTGCGCGCCGCCTTCCCAGAAGATGATGTCGGCAAGCATCGGCTTCAGCTTCTTGAACGCCCGGTCGACATCGAGCGGATAAAGGTCGGCGGGCGCGACGCCGTCCGCCATGAGGACGAATTCGAGCTGGCCCTGGATCCATTTGCACATGGTGCGTTTGCCGGGGAATTTCGCCGTGTCGAAGAAGTCGGCCCAGCCGGTGGGTGCTGTGCCCTTGGTCGCCTCGGCGTCATAGGCGAGCACGTTCGAATAGACATAGTTCGAGACGCCGAACTCCCCGGCGAAATTCTCGGGCACCTGCGATTTGTCGACGATCGTGTAGTCGATCGGCTCGACCAGATTGCCCTTGCCCAGTGTCAGCGAGTCGATCATGCCGCCGTCGGTGGCGTCCCAGATGACCTTGCCGGACTCGACCATGGCCCTGATTGTCCCGACTGCTGGCCCGGCCCCGTCGATCACCACTTTCATGCCGCTCTTCTTGGTGAAGGGGTCGCCATAGGCCTTGGCGAAGGCGTCCGCCGCGGCACCGCCCCAGTTGCAGACGACGATTTCGGAGGCGTCGGCCTGGGCAACACCCGGCTTGAAGGCGGCCGCAAGTCCGAGGCCGCCGAGGGCAAAGAGGAAAGATCGGCGATCGATCTCACCGCGGTTGAATTTTTCCAGCGCGATCTGCGCCGCGTCTTGTGCGAAATGCGAGATTGTCATTTTTCATTCTCCCATTGTTGATGGTGACTGCATGTCTTCGCGGATTTGATCCGTCTCTGTTTAGATTCCCACTCTTGCCGGCGGTCGATTTTCCGCTGAGGCGTTTCCTGCCAGTTTCCAATGCGCCTTGCGCGGCGCGGCCACGGAGTGGCGCACGACAAGCTTCACCGCGACCGGCTCTGCATCCGGAATCTCGGCGCCGTTGATGTGGTCGATCAGCAGGCCGACCGCCCGGCGCCCGAATTCCTCGGCGGATTGGTGGATGGCCGTCAGCGGCGGATCGAGAAGATCGACATTGCGGATGTCGTCGAAACCGACCAGCGACAGCTCGGCCGGCACGGTGATGCCGAGCTTGCGGCAGCCTTGCAAAATCCCCAGCGCCAGCATGTCGGCGGAGGCGAAGATGGCGGTCGGCGGATTGTCGAGTGCGGCGAACTGCAGTATGGCACGCAGGCCTGACTGTTCGTCGTAGTCGCCGAAGAAGACGTGATCGGGATTCACCCTCAGGCCACTATTCTTGAGACTGTCCTTGAAGGCGCCGAACCGTTCCCTGCTGCTGAGCAGCGCCGGCGGGCCGCCGACGAAGGCGATCGTCTCGTGCCCATGCGCCAGAAGATGATCGGTGGCAAGCTGGGCGCCGAGACGGTTATCGGCAAACAGTCGCGGCGCCATGGCGCCCGGAACATCCTCGTCGACCAGGACGACGTTGCTGCAGGCATTGATCTTCTCGACGAGCGCGCCATCGTCCGGATGGTTGGTCATCAGCAGGATGCCGTCCACCTGTGCGTCGTCGATGCGCGACAGGAAGGCCAGTTCCTTGGCGGCGATGTTGCGGCTGTTGAACATCACCAGGCTATAGCCGAGACGGCTCGCTTCCTCTTCCGCCGAACTCGCGATGGCGGCGAAAAATGGGTAGGAGATGTCGGAAACGATCAGGCCGATGGTTTCGCTGCGGCCCTTGCTGAGGCGTCGCGCGATGGCGTTGGGGCGATACTCCAGCTTCGCCACGGCGGCTCTGATGCGCTCGCTGGTTTCCGCGGGCAGCTTGATACGGCCGTTCAGGTGACGTGACACGGTGGTGACCGAGACGCCGGCCGCGTGCGCCACATTCCTGATCGTCGATGCAGCGGGCTTTTTCATCGGAGGCTCGGCCACATTCCTTCAACAGTGCAAACGTCTGCGGCCCTCATATCGACTTCTCCCAACAGCCGAGAGTTCAGCATAGGCAACAGGGTTTGTAAACCGCTTTACTAAACCGGTTTCGTGAATTTGCGATCTGTCTTCGGAAACATAGGGTGGTGCCGCCACTAAAATTCGCGGCAGGGCGTGGTCGTGTGCTGATCCCTAACGGAGCCGGCTAACAGTGGGATCTTCCGACGCTATCTGGCCGCCAGCCGGTAGCGCTTGACGGTGCGAAGGCCAGCGCTCATTGCCGGCCTTTCCACATCAGCACCATGAAATAAGGCCCTCCGACCAGGGCAGCCAGCAGGGCCGCCGGAATCTGCCATGGGAAAATGAGCGTCCGGCCGGCCCAGTCGGCCAAAACAAGGATCATCCCGCCAAGGATCGCGGATGCGAAAAGCGGCGGCAAGGCGCGTTGGAAGCCGAGCATGCGGGCCAGGTGCGGCGCCATCAATCCGACGAAGCCCAGCGGTCCGATGACAAGCGTGGCTACTGTCGTCGGCACCGCAATAAGCACCAGTAGGATGACCCGAACGCGAAAGAGGCTAAGCCCGAGCCCGCGCGAGGCGGCTTCTCCAAGCGGCAGGATTTCTAGCCAGCGGATTGTGAGGGGCACGGTGGCCAGCAGAGCAGCCGCCGTCACAGCTGCGATTGTCGCATCGGCGGCGGTGGCCCGGTAGGTGGAGCCGGATAGCCAGCCGATGAGCGTATCGAGCCGAGGATCGCCGCTGGCGAGCAGCACCGCCGAGAATGCCGATGCCATCGTCGCCACGGCGACACCGGAAAGCAGCAACCGATCATTCGCGATGGGTTGCCGGCGGCCGGTCTGCGAAATCGTTGCCAGGCTGGCCAGAGCGCCGACGAGACCGGCCGCGATCATTGCCGGGCGGCTGACATCAGAAGTCGCTACGAAGAGCAGCAGTATGCCTAGGGAGGCGCCGCCGGAAACACCCAGCACCTCGGGCGCCGCCATCGGATTGCCGGTCATCCTCTGCATCAGCGTGCCGGCCACGCCCAGCATCATGCCAGCGGCAACCGCGACGGCGATGCGAGGCGCCCTGAGCGGCAGGAGGTCGGCAAGTTCGGCGGCCGAGGCCACGTGCCAGCCGGCCGCGCCTCGCCCGACAACAAGCGCGGCGAAGAGAAGAAGCGCCATCACGACGAGCCCAGCCAGCAGATAGACCCACCCGCTTCGCCTGCGCACGGAAGACAGCATGGCGCCGTCCCGATCCGGGCTGGTGCGCAATTTCGGCAGGAGAAGAAACAGCAGCGGCGCACCGAGGAAAGCAGTCGCCACGCCTGCCGGGATTTCGGAGGTGAACGGCACGACCTGCACCAGCCGGTCGGTCAGCCACAACAGCGCGGCGCCCGCTAGGGGCGCCCAGATCATGCGCTGGCGCAAGGTCCGTGCGCCGGCGAGCCTGACCAGCGCCGGCGCCGCAAGCGCCACGAAGCTGATGACGCCGACGGCTGCGACCACCATGCTGCTCAGCGCGACGGCGACAGTCATCCCGGCCAGCCGTGTCACCACGGGTTTCGTCCCGAGGCTTTCCGCACCCTCGTCGCTCAGGTCCAGAAGCCGCAGCGGCCGGAGCAGAAGGAAGGCAGCAACGCCGGCCACCGCGAGCCATGGCGCGAACCCGAGCACCACGGCGTCGCCGTTCTGGATCAGCGAGCCGCTCTGCCAGATGAAAAGCTCCTCGGAATATTCGCGATTGGCTGCCATCAGCAGGGCGCTCGCCGAACTGCATGTCAGGCTGACCACCAGGCCCGAAATGATGATCGCGACCGGCGAGAAACTCCGGCCCTGGGCCAGAGCCAAAACCGCCAGCGTCGACAAGGCGCCGCCGGCGAGCGCCACCCATTCGCGACCTTGCTCCAGCATCCACGGCGCGTAGAGCGTGGCGATCGTCAGGGCGACGGTAGCGCCTGCATTGGTGCCGATGGTCGTCGGCTCGGCGAGCGGATTGCGCAGCACCTGCTGGAGCAGCGTGCCGGTCAGGCCGAGCGCCGCGCCGGCCAGCAGGCTGATCGCCAGACGCGGCAGAAAGGCATGGCGATAGAGCAGCTGCCGCGGATCGGCAAAGTCCGTCGCCCCGAGCGATTGCCACCACATGTCGGCGGGCAACAGGCGCAAAAGCTGGGCAGCGGTAAGATATGCGGCGAGCACCGCCGGCACGCCGACGAGGGCGACGAGCATCCAGCCGCCTGCCACGAAACGAGCACGAGGGCCAGCCGTGGACTGCATGACGGTCATGCCCGGACCAGAAAATTTGCAAAACGGGTAGCGGCGGCAAGTCCGCCAAACGGCCATACCGGCGGGATTGTTCTGACGTTGCCGGCTTTGACGCAGGGAAGATTCGCCCAGAGGCTGCTTTGGTCAATCCTGATCTTCACATGCGGGGGGATCGGATCGAGGGAAATCACGCGAGCCTCGCCGATCGCAACCAGCTCTTCGATGCCCAGCATGGAAAACCCCCAGCCATCGGTCGGCGCCGTCCAGGCATTGGTGAGGCTCAGCCTGTCGAGCACGTCCTGGAACAGACCGCCCTTGCCGTAAACACGGACGTGACGGTCGTCGAACATGCTGACCACCGCGAGCGGTTGCTTTGCCTGTCCTGCCAATTGTGCCCTGATCCGGGTGATTGCCGCCGCCGTCTCCCGGATAAGCCGTTGCGCCTCCGCCTCGCGGCCGAGTTGCAGGCCAAGTTTCAGCGTTTCAATTTCGGCCTGGCGATAAGGCGCCTCGGCACCGTCGTAGAAGGGCACGGTGTGCACTGGCGCGATCCGCTTGAATGGTGCTTCGTCGAGCCCGAAGCCATAGGCGCCGGTGATCAGGTCGGGCTTGAGTTCCAGGAGCAGCTCGAGATTGGGCTCGCCGCGCGAGCCGAGATCGATGCAGCCGGCTGGAAGAGCCGGACCCACGACCCAGTCGCGGTAACCCTTGGTGTCGGCGACAGCGACCGGCCCGATGCCGAGCGAGATGACCATCTCGGCCGAGGTCCATTCGAGGCAGGCGATCCGCGGCGGCGGTGCCGCACGCGCCAGATCGCCGCGCAGACCGAGGCTCGTCGCGGCCAGGCCGGCAAGGCATCGGCGCCGCGTCAGGGGTGCCAATTGGGTCCGGGCCTGCACGCGAGGGTCACCATGTGTACTTTACCGAGCCCTTGATCCGGCGACCCTCGCCATAAAAGCAGCCAAAGCTTTCTGCGAAGCAGGAGGCGACATAGCGCTTGTCGAACAGATTGCTGACATTGAGGTTCAGCTCGGCGCTCTGCCATTTGTAGTGGAGCGCGGCATCGACGAGCGTGACGGCCGGCACCTTGAACGTATTGGCGTCGTCGCCGTAGGTCGAGCCGACATAGCGGATGCCGGCGCCGAGCCCGAGGCCCTCCAGCCTGCCGCTGCCGACAGTGTAGTTCGCCCACAGCGAGGCCGCGTGTGTCGGCACGCCGAAAGGCGTGTTGCCCTGGTTGCTCGTTCCATCCTCGTTGATGCTGGTCGGACTGGTGATCTCGGTGTCGAGATAGGTGTAGGCCGCCCTGAGGTCGAAGCCGGAATCAAGGCTCGCAACGCCTTCCAGCTCGATGCCGCGCGAGCGGATCTCGCCGGTCTGGAAGATGTCGTCGGGTCGGCCAACGCCGCCATAGCGCACGACATTCTGCCGGGTCAGGTCGAAGGCCGAAACGGTGACGAAGGAGTTCCAGCCGACCGGCTGATATTTCAGGCCGATTTCGTACTGCTTGCCGGTTTCGGGGACGAGGGGATTGCCGTTGCTGTCGGGGCCGGACACCGGCTGGAACGATTCGGAATAGCTGACATAAGGGGCAAGGCCGTTGTCGGCGAGATAAAGCAGGCCGGCGCGGCTGGTGAAGGCGTCGTCCTTCTGGCGGGGATCGAAAGCGCCGGCCAGATTGTCGTAGACTTTCGAGTCCGCCCAGTCCTGGCGTCCGCCGAGCGTCAGCCGCCAGTTGCCCAGCTTGATCTGGTCCTGCGCATAGAGGCCGACCTGCGATTGGGTCGTGTCTGTGTCTGTGTAGGGCGTCAGATCGGTGATTGGGCTGCCATAGACCGGATTGAAGATGTCGATCGGATCGACCGTCCCCTCCGAGGCATAGTCACGATAGGTGTAGCGCTTGTAGTCGAGGCCGAGAAGCAGTGTGTGGGCGAGCGGCCCGGTGTCGAAATCGGCCTGCGCCTGATTGTCGATGGTCACGCCGCTCAGCCTGGTGCCGCCGGCATCGGCATAGCGAGAGTATGTGCCATAGGGCGTCCCAGGTCCTTCGGGCGTCTCAGGTTCTTCCTCTAGAAGTCCACCACCGAAGACGCCTTCCTCGTAGTGCTTCAGATAGACATAGCGGGCATGCTGGCGAACCTGCCATGTCTCGTTGAAACGGTGATCGAACTCGTAACCGATCGACACCTGGTCATTGTTGTAGGTGTCGAAGTCCGGTTCGCCGACAAATCGGCTGTTCGGCAGGATCTGTCCGTATTTCGCAGGCCTGATAGTACCGTCCGCAGGCAGATACTGCATCGCCCATCCCGAGCGGTCGCGCTGATAGTTGGCGAGTATCGTCAGGCTGGTATCGGCATCCGGCTGCCAGGTCAGCGCCGGGGCGATGAAGATGCGGTCGTCCTTGACGAAATCTGTCTGGGTGTCGCCCATATGGGTGGCGCCGGTGAGGCGGAACAGCAGCGACTTGTCGGCGTTGACTGCGCCGCTGAAATCGAACTTTCCTTCATAGCGGTTGAAGCTCCCGGCGCCGAGCTCGACCTCGCGGAGGTTCTCCTCGGTCGGGCGTTTGCTGACGTAATTGATGATGCCGCCAGGACTTGCCTGGCCGTAAAGAACCGACGCCGGCCCGCGCAGGATTTCGTAACGTTCGGCGCCGTAGGAATCGAGCGCGGTGAACAGCGTGAAATTGCTTTCTTTGAGCTGCAGCCCGTCCTTGTAGAAGACGCCGCTGGAGTTCGAAATGCCGCGCATCTGCAAGCCGTGGCCACGATTGTCGGTGCCGTAGAGATTGCCGCTGGCGCCTGGAGTATAGCGCAGCGCACTGTTCAGGCTGTCCACCGCCTGCGCTTCCATCTGGTCTCTGGTGACGACCGATATCGACTGCGGCGTCTCGATCAGCGGGGTGTCGGTCTTGGTGGCGGTGGAGCCCTGGGTGGCGACATAGCCGTCGACCGTTCCAAAAGCGCTTTCGACGCGTTCCTGGACGTTGATCGGGGCGAGAGTGGTGGTCGCCTCCTGCGCGACGGCATGGCCGCCGCCAAGCAGCACAGGCAGCGACATCGCCGCGATCAGCAGGTTTCGGCGCGCAGGCATTTCATACCGGATTCTTCCGCGACCAGAACCACTCACCATCTCGGCCAGCCCTACTTTTTCGAATTTCGACGCAGATCCGGCGCGTCACGACATTTTGTTGACTCAAAAAGTCATCTTCATTGTTGACTAGTAAAGTCATGTTTCATAGTCAACCGGGCATCGGCGCCGAAAACCGGATTGCCGAAACCGATTTCGGAAATGCGCGCGCGAAGCCGAAGAGAGGCCAACACCGTGGCTGGAACACATGCCCAGACTGCCTTCCATATCGATGCGGTGCGCTTTGCTGTCGGCGAGCGGACGCTGCTCGGTCCTGTCACACTCGAGCTGCAACGCTCGCGCGTCTATGGGCTGATCGGGCACAACGGCTCGGGCAAGTCGACGCTGATCAAGCTCTTGGCGCGCCAGCAGCCGGCAAGCTCGGGCGGCATCACCTTCGCGCAGCGGCCGCTGGTGCAGTGGGGCGCGCGCGAGCTCGCCCGCGCGCTCGCCTATCTGCCGCAGACGACGCCGGCGGCGACCGGTCTCACCGTGCGCGAATTGGCGACGCTCGGGCGCTATCCCTGGCATGGCGCGCTCGGCCGCTTCGGGCATGAGGACAGGCGCCATGTCGACGAGGCGCTTGTCCTGACCGACATGGCTGACTTCACCGACCGGCTGGTGGACGAATTGTCCGGCGGCGAGCGCCAGCGCGCATGGCTGGCCATGCTGGTGGCGCAAAATGCCGGCGTCATGCTGCTCGACGAGCCGATCTCGGCGCTCGACATCGCCCATCAGGTCGAGGTGCTGGGGCTGGTCAGGGCTCTTAGCCGCAAACGCGATCTGTGCGTCGTCGTGGTGCTGCACGATCCCAATATGGCGGCGCGCTACTGCGACGAACTGATCGCGCTGAAGGATGGCAGGCTGCTGACGCGCGGCACGCCGGACCAGATCATGCAGGGCGACGTGCTCAAAGGAATTTTCGGTGTCGAAATGGGTGTGTTCGCGCACCCCGTCACCGGCCAGCCCATCGGCTATGTGCAATGAGGCCACTGTGAGAATAAGGAAAAAGCCCTTGTCCAGGCATGGTTTGTTCGCCGCGTTGGTCGCATCCGTCATCCTGTCGGCTGGCGGCACGGCCGCCCAGGAGCAACCGGGCGCGGCGCCGGCGATCGAGGCGCCCGCTCCCGCGCCGCCGGCGGAGGCCGCGCCAAACGCCGTCGTGCCGCAGGCGACGCAGCCCGGCGTGACCACGCCCACCCAGACCACACCCATCGAGACTGGTCCTTCGGCGGCGACGTCCCTGACCCTGCCGCATGATCTGTCGCCATGGGGCATGTTCATGGCAGCCGACATCGTCGTGAAAGCGGTGATGATCGGGCTGGCTTTCGCGTCCTTCGTCACCTGGACGATATGGCTGGCCAAGTCGCTGGAGATCCTTGGCGGCAAGCTGCGCGCACGCCGCGCGGCACAAGCCATCGGCAATGCCGCGACGCTGAACCAGGCCGGGCGCGCGCTTGGCCACAATGGTGGTCCCGGCGCCCTGCTGGTGCGGGCGGCGGAGGAAGAGGCAGCGCTTTCGGCCGGCTCGCTCGACCATGTGTCCGGCGACGGGCTGAAGGAACGGGTCACCTCGCGACTGTCACGCATCGAGGCGGCGGCGGCGCGGCGCATGTCGCGCGGCACCGGCGTGCTGGCGACGATCGGCTCGACCGCGCCGTTTGTCGGCCTTTTCGGCACCGTCTGGGGCATCATGAACGCCTTCATCGGCATCTCGCAGGCGCAGACCACCAATCTCGCGGTCGTTGCCCCGGGCATTGCAGAGGCCTTGCTGGCCACCGCGATGGGCCTTGTCGCGGCGATCCCGGCGGTGGTCATCTACAACGTCTTTGCGCGATCGATAGCCGGCTACAGGCAGATCCTTGCCGATGCGTCGGCGGGGGTCGAACGGCTGGTCAGCCGGGATCTCGATTTCCGCACGGTCGCGCCGGCAAAGTCGATGGCCGCGGAATGAACACGGAGCGACGCCATGGCGGCTAGAATTCGAGAGAACATCGACGGCGATCTCGAGGAAAACCACGAGATCAACGTCACGCCGTTCATCGACGTGATCCTGGTCCTGCTGATCATCTTCATGGTCGCAGCACCGCTGGCGACGGTGGACGTCAATGTCGACCTGCCCGGCTCGACCGCGACGCCGGCTCCCCGGCCGGAGACGCCGCTGTTCCTGACGCTAAAAGATGATCTCAGCCTGGCAATCGGCAACGATACCGTGCCGCGCGAAACTTTCGCCGCCACGCTCGTCGGCAGGACAAAAGGCGACAGGCAGACGCGCATCTTCCTGCGTGCCGACAAGGCGGTCGGCTATGGCGATCTGATGGAGGTGATGAACCTTTTGCGCGGCGCCGGCTATCTGAAGATCGCGCTGGTCGGCCTCGAGACGATGCCCGGCGATGCCGCTGCGCCGCAAGATGGAACGGGCCAATAATGTCGCCGGCCGCCGCCCTGCCGATGGCCGATCAGCGTCGTTTCGGCGTGCGCGAGATGGCGTGGTGGGCAGGCGCGGCTGCGCTGGTTCTGGTGGCGCATGCCGCGATCGGCTATGCGATGCAGGGCTGGCGCCCGGCCGCGCCCGATGGCGGGCCGCCGCAGGCGCAGGCGATCGAGTTGTCGCCGATGGCGTTCACGCCGGCCATGCCGGCCCCGATACCGGACGAGGTGACGCCCGATCAGCCCGATCCGGCCGAGGAGCCCGAGATAGCCGAAACGGAGCCTCCGCCCGAACCGCCCGTCGAGCAGGCAGAGTCGGTCGTCGAGCCGTCGGAAACCGCTCCGGCCGACGCAGTCGAGCCCACCCCGCCGACCGTGGCGGAACGGGTCGACCAGCCGCCGCTCGAGGAGGTCGTGCCCGAAATTGCCGAGGCCGTCACGCCGGAAGTGGTCATTCCGCTGCCGCAGCCGAAACCGGTCGACAAGCCCGTCGAGGCCAAGCCAAAGAAGCAGGCAAAGGCCAAGGTGAAGGAGCCGGCTGAGGTCAAGGCGAAGAAGCCGGTCAGAGAGGTCAGACAGCGCCCGAAAAAGGAGAAAGCCGCACCGCCCCGGACAACGGCCAGTGTCGCTGCGAAGCCCGCAACCAGGGCGGCCGCACCAAAATCGGCCAAAGCGGCGGCCTCGAGACGCGGCGACTCATCCAAGTGGGACTCGCGCCTGGGTGCATGGATCAGGCGACACACGGATTATCCGAGGGCGGCGAAAGCCCGGCGCGCGGAGGGTAGTCCGCAAGTCACCTTTACGGTCGACGGATCCGGCCGAGTCCTATCCGCCCGGCTGGCTCGTTCCTCCGGCGATGCCGACCTCGATCGTGCGGCGCTCAGCGCGCTGCAAGGTGCCAAAGTGCCGACGCCGCCGCCGGAACTCGGCTCGCGGATAAGCCGCACGGCGCCTTTCGTGTTCAACCTGCGCAACTAGGCAGCACGACCGAGGACTAGGTTCTTCCGGCTCCAAGTCGTGTTTTGCCGGATGCGGACCAATGCAGTCCGCAAAGACGATTTTTGACTATCAATCGTCATCTGACTGTCATATTTTGGCCATATACATCCATAATTCCGGATTCTAAGATACATGGACAAGAACACCGCTCTTCTCGCATTGGCAGCGCTTGGCCAGGACACCAGGCTCGAGGTGTTTCGCCTGCTGGTCCGGGCGGGCGCAGACGGCGTGCCGGCCGGCGAGATCGCCTCGCGCCTCGGCACGGTGCAGAACACCATGTCGGCGCATCTGAAGGTTCTCGACCATGCCGGCCTCGTGCGCGCAGAGCGCGACGGCCGGACAATCCGCTACGTCGCCGACATGACCGGCTTCCGCGATCTGCTTGCCTATCTCATGGAGGATTGCTGCAACGGTGCGCCGGAGCTCTGCCAGCCGGTCATCCAGGCGGTGACCTGCAACTTTAGAAGGACGCCATGAGTGAGCCATACAACGTTCTTTTCCTGTGCACCGGCAATTCGGCAAGGTCGATCCTCGCCGAGGCGATTCTGAACCGTGTCGGCGCCGGCAAGTTCAGGGCCTATTCGGCCGGATCGCACCCGAAGGGAGAGGTCCATCCCTACGCGCTCCAGCTTTTGAAAACCCTTAACCACGACACGTCCTTCGCCCGTTCGAAAGACTGGCAGGAATTCGCAGCTCCCGGCGCGCCCGAGATGAACTTCGTCTTCACCGTCTGCGACAACGCGGCCAATGAATCCTGCCCGGTCTGGCCGGGACAGCCGATGACGGCGCATTGGGGCGTGCCCGACCCGGCCGCCGTGGACGGCACGGACGCCGAAAAGCACCTGGCCTTTGCCGAAGCCTACCGCATGCTCAACAACCGGATCTCGATCTTCGTCAGCCTGCCGATGAACACGATCGACAAGCTCGCCCTGCAGAAACGACTGGATGAGATCGGCCGCGATCTGCCGAAGGCCGGCTAACATCATGGCGGCTGACATGTCACGTCGCATCGTCGCGGAAGCGCTCGGCACGGCGATGCTCGTCGCGACGGTCGTCGGGTCCGGTATCATGGCCGACAGGCTGACGGATGATGTGGGTCTCGCCTTGCTTGGCAACACGTTGCCGACCGGAGCGATCCTGGTGGTGCTTATCACCATACTCGGACCGATTTCCGGGGCGCATTTCAATCCGGCAGTGACGCTGGTTTTTGCTCTCCGGCGCGAAATCGACGCAAACGCTGCGTTGGCTTACGTCATCGCCCAGATTGTCGGCGGCGTCGCCGGGACGTTGCTGGCGCACGCCATGTTCGAACTGCCGATTCTACAGATCTCCCAAACCGTGCGGACCGGAAACGGACAATGGATTGCGGAGTTGGTGGCCGCCTTTGGTCTGGTTTTCACCATTCTGGCAGGACTTCGCTTCCGCTCGGAGTCCATTCCCTGGCTCGTCGGCCTCTACATCACCGCAGCCTATTGGTTCACGGCCTCGACGTCGTTTGCCAATCCAGCGGTCGCCATTGCGCGGGCGGTTTCCAACACATTCGCGGGCATCCGGCCGATGGATTTGCCGGCGTTTATCGTCGCCGAACTTCTGGGCGCGCTGCTTGCCATGGCCTTGGCAGGATGGCTGCTCACCGAGCCTAACCAATCAGACAGATGAGAGCCGCGAAATGACTATCACCATCTATCACAACCCCGACTGCGGCACTTCGCGCAACACGCTCGCCATCATCAGGCAGTCCGGCGAAGAGCCTGATGTGATCGAGTATCTGAAAAACCCGCCGTCGCGCCAACGGCTGGTCGAGCTGATCGCGGCGATGGGGATGACACCGCGCGAATTGCTGCGCGAGAAGGGTACGCCGTACGCCGAGCTCAATCTCGGCGATCCCAAATGGACCGACGACGAGATCATCGATTTCATGCTGGCGCATCCGATCCTGATCAACCGGCCAATCGTGGTGACGCCGCTTGGCACCATGCTTGCTCGGCCATCCGAAGCCGTTCTCGATATCTTGCCCAACCAGGATATCGGGCCGTTTACCAAGGAAGACGGCGAAGTTGTGGTCGATGCATCGGGGCGGCGCATCGTCTGAGGGCAATCAGATATTTCGGGAATCTTGGAAATAGCACTTGACGGCACGCGCCGGCGGGAGTTACCCTATTTCCATGAAACTCGAACAAGCAGCAAAACAACTTGAAGCGCTCGGCAATCCAACGCGGTTGAATCTTTATCGCACGCTGGTGAGGGCAGGTGAGGCCGGGCGACCGGTCGGGCACCTGCAGGAAACGCTCGGCATCGCTGCGTCGACCCTGTCTCATCATCTCCACCGGCTTATCCTGACCGGCCTGGTTACCCAGGAGCGCCAGGCAACGACGCTGATCTGCCGTGCCAATTATCCTGTCATGAACGATCTCCTCGGCTTTCTTGCCGACGAATGTTGTGCCGATGCCGCGTGCGGCCCGGCTGTCGGCGAGGCGGCTGCGTAACTCTTTTTTTGACCAGTATTTCTATAATCCTAGAAACATAGAAGGTGCGCCATGGTTTCTGATAACGATCTCCCGGTCGCCATCATCGGTGGCGGACCTGTCGGCCTGGCGGCCGCCGTCCAGCTCGTCAGCCGCGGCCTTTCGGTCAAGGTTTACGAGACCAGTTCCGCGGTAGGCTCGAACCTTTTGGATTGGGGCCATGTGCGGGTTTTCACGCCGTGGCGCTATTGTGTCGATGCGGTCGCCCGAAAACTTCTCGAGAGCCACGGCTGGCAAATGCCGGAGCCGGAGGCATTCCCTACAGCCGATGAGATCGTCGGCCAGTATCTCGCGCCGCTCGCAAAGCTCCCCGAACTGGCGCCGTCGATCGAGACCAATGCCCGCGTTGTCGGCATTTCCCGGTGGGGCGCCGACAAGGTGTTGAGCAAGGCGCGCGAGACGCGGCCGTTCATGCTTCTGGTCGAAACGGCGCAAGGCACGCGCCGGGACAGCGCTCGTGCCGTCATCGACGCGTCCGGCACATGGCAGACGCCGAATCCGCTCGGTGCCGGCGGCTTGCCGGCCGAAGGTGAGAGGGAATTCGGAGATCGCATCGCCTACGGCATCCCGGATGTTCTCGGCCGCGACCGTCATCTCTATGCAGGCCGCACGACATTGGTGGTGGGCGCCGGCCATTCCGCCGCCAACGCCTTGCTGGAATTGGACAGGCTTGCGCAAACCGAGCCGGGCACGTCGGCACTATGGGTGACGCGCAGCACCGACCTTGTCCGTATCTATGGCGGCGGCGATGCCGACGCCCTGCCGGCGCGGGGCGAGCTTGGTTCGGATGTCCGGCATCTCGCCGAGAGCGGACGCGTGCGGCTGGTGACGGGCTTTGCCACGGTTGCCATCCGCGAGGTGGACGGCCGTCTCGTTGTCGAAGGGCAGACAAAGGACGGATTGCGCACACTCGGACCCGTCGACCGGATCATCGCCGCGACCGGTCAGCGCCCCGACCTTGCACTGACCCGGGAGCTCCGGCTGGACCTCGACCCGTGGCTCGAAGGCGTCAAGGCGCTGGGGCCGCTCATCGACCCCAATGAACACTCCTGCGGTGATGTCCCGCCGCACGGTCATCGCGAGCTCAGCCACCCCGAGCCCGATTTCTACACGGTCGGCGTCAAAAGCTATGGCCGGGCGCCGACGTTCCTGCTGCTGACCGGCTACGAGCAGGTCCGCTCGGTCGCCGCGGCGATCGCCGGCGACATGGAAGCGGCCGATGCCGTGCAGCTGGTGTTGCCCGAGACCGGCGTTTGCACGGTGCCGGTATCGCTTTCAAGCACGTCGTCCCACGGTTGCTGCGGCGGACCAGCGCCGGCTGCTGTCGATGCCTGCTGTGTCGACGACGCCAAGGCAAAGGCGAGCGGCAAGTCTGGCTGCGGCTGCGGCAGCACGCAAGCGATCGCAGCAGTGCGCAGCGGCGATCTCGAGATTGCGGATGCCGCTCAATGAGCGACCGGAAGATCCCGGCTGCGGCACTCTGGGCGTTGGGGCTGACGCAGATCATCGGCTACGGCACGCTCTATTACAGCTTTAGCATCCTGGTGCCGTCGATCGCGCTCGAGTTCGCCTGGCCGGAACAATGGGTTTTCGGCGCCTTGTCGGCGTCGCTGCTGGTGGGTGGCCTGTTTGCCCCGACAGCCGGGCGCTGGGCCGATCGTTTCGGCGCCGGCCGGGTGATGACCTTTGGCTCGGCAGCCGCGGCGGCAGCGCTTGTCGCTTGCGCGCTAGCACCCGGTCGGGTGACCTTCGTTTTGGCGTTGATGGCCATGGAACTGGCGTCCGCGTTCGTGCTCTACAGCGCCGCTTTCGTGGCGATCGTCCAGGTCGGCGGAGCCAGGGCGCAGCGAAGCATCACCCATCTGACGCTGATCGCCGGCTTCGCCTCCACGCTGTTCTGGCCGCTGACGGCGGCACTGCACGAATACCTGACCTGGCGCGAGGTCTACCTGGTCTTTGCCGGCATCAATGTCGCCATCTGCCTGCCCATCCATGCCTGGCTGGCACGGCTGTCGCATCGGACAGATGAAAGTGCTTCACCGATACCTGCGGCCATTGGGCCGGCAGGCGGTGCGGTTGCCTCGCGCGACCGCAGCAGAGTGTTTCTGCTCATGCTTGGCGGCTTCGCGGTCGAGGGCTTCGTGCTGTCCTCGATCCTCGTTCACATGGTGCCGCTGACGACGGCGCTCGGGCTTGGCTCAGCCGGGCTTGTCGTAACCACGCTTTTCGGGCCGTCCCAGGTGGCGAGCCGGCTGATCAACATGCTGTTCGGCGGCCGGCTGGCGCAGACCTGGCTCGCGGTCATCGGCGCGACCTTGTTGCCGCTCGGCCTTGTCGCCCTGCTGGCGACGACACCATCGGTGGCCGGAGCCATCGCCTTCGTCATCCTGTTTGGATTGGGCTCGGGCCTCGCCAGCATCGTCGGGGGCACGCTGCCCCTGGAACTATTCGGACGGGAGCGCTACGGCGCCCGGCTCGGCTGGGTGACGGCGGCGCGTCAGTTCTCGTCAGCGCTTGCACCCTTTGCCCTTGCCATGGCGATGGCGGGCATGGGCATCCAACCGTCGCTCTGGTTGACCGCGGCGGTCGGCCTGCTCGGCATATTGGCTTTCTCGGCAATCATCCTGATCAGAAGGCAGCCTCTTGGGGCTGCGATCCCTCTTGTGAACGCCAATAGCCGCTGATCCTGATGCATGTTGCCCAAAAGTGCAGCGGTTTTGGGATCACGACATGCATAAAAACAATAACTTAAGGCGCATCGCGTGAATCCTTTCAGACGTGACGCGCTTTAAAAGTCTGCCGCCCAGATCGGCGGATGCCGCGTCGGCCATTGCGTTACCTGCTCCAGCTCATGGGCAATGCGGAGCAGCCGGTGATCCTCATTCTGGCGGGCAACGAGCTGGATACCGATCGGCACGCCGCCCTCGGACTGAAAGAGCGGAAGACTGGCGGCGGGCTGCCCGGTGACGTTGAAGATCTCGGTAAAGGGTGCGAATCCGTAGGCCCTGTTTGCCCATTCCTCATAGTCGAAATGCGCGCCGTTGCCGTTGATTTCGCCCAGGCGGGGCGGCAATTCGGCCGTGGTCGGCGTCATGATCAGATCGAACCGATCGAATTTCCTCGCCATGGCGAAGGATGCCCGATGGGCGCAACTCTGCGCATCGAGGTAATCGGCCGCCGAGGCTTGTTCGAAGCGTTCCAGCGCGTGGCGGCTCAGTCGCTCGATTTCACCGTTTTCCGGCATGCGGCCGATCTCACCGGCTCGTTCCCGGATGGTCAGGCCGATCTCCGACATCCAAAGGAGGCTCCAGCCGTCGCCGCAATCGACCTCGGGTGGAAACGATGCTTCCTCCACCTCGTGCCCCAGCTCCTCGAGCAGCGCCATGGCTTCCAGAAACCGGGTCTTGATTTCGGGCGTGACATCAGTGCCATCGGCTCGCCGTCCCAGGCAGGCGATGCGCAGGCGTTCGCTCGGCGCGCGCAGCCAGTCGAAATAGGAGGGCACGGATCTGGACACGCGGTAAGGCGCCCCCAGTTCCGGGCCGGCAGTCATATCCAGCATGGCCGCGCTGTCGCGGACCGTGCGCGAAAGCACGTTCTCGGCATGGAGTCCGGCTCCGATCTCGCCGCGATAAGGGCCGAGAGGATTAAGGGCGCGGGAAGGTTTTAGGCCGAACAAGCCGCAGCAGGCCGCCGGCACGCGGATCGATCCGCCGATATCGGAGCCATGCGCTACCGGCACCATGCCGCTCGCGACGGCGGCAGCAGCCCCGCCGCTTGACCCGCCAGCCGTGATCGTCAGATCCCAGGGATTGAGTGTCGACCCGCGGAAGGCCGGCTCGGTCACGAAGTCGTTGGCATATTCCGGCGTGTTCGTTTTTCCCAGGGAGACCAGGCCGGCCGTCCGCCATCGCCGAACGATCTCGCTATCGGGCTTGGGCGCGGCATCCCGGAAATAGGCGGAGGAATGCGTTGTCGGCCAGTCCGCCGTGTGGATACCGGTATCCTTTATGAGGAAAGGAACGCCGGCTAAGCGAGCGCTCCGATCCAGGCTCCTTGCGCTGGAGCGAGCGCCTTCGACATCGACCAGTGTCACTGCGTTGAGGACAGGATTGATCTTTGCGATAGCCTCGATTGCCGCCTCAACGACCTCGGCAGCGGACAGGTCGCCGGAGCGAACATGTTCGGACAGCGCAACGGCATCGAGCGCCGCATATTCCTGCAGCTTCATGGCTGGCTCATTTGCCTCGGCTCTTTGTGTGCCGGAAAATGTGCAGAGATCAGCTCGGCGATCAGGGCCGGATCCTCCCAGTGCGGGTTGTGGCCACAATCGGCGGCTTCGACGACTGCGGCGGTGCGAAAGGCTTCCACCAGCCGCTGCCGATGCATGCTGTCGAACAGCGGGTCGCGCCCGCCGTTTACGATCAACGTATCGACCTTGACGCTTCGCGCAGCCGCCGTGAGATCGGTGCGGCGCACCTGCTCCAGTATGGCGCGCCAGCGTGGCGCGGGCATGGTCGACGCCTCCGCCGCCGCCATTGCGAGGAAGTCGCGTGGAACATCCGCCTCGCAGGCGTGCCAATAGGCATAGAACGGGTCCGTCGGCGATATCGGGTCGCGCAGCGATTGCACCCCGACGACCATCGGATGGGCATCGGAGATTGCGGGCTGCAGCGTGCCCGCAAGCAGCACCAGTCCACCGGCCAAAGCCGGATGCCGTGCAACCATCTCGATCGCAATCATGCTGCCCAGAGAGTGGCCCACCAGAACCGGCTGCACGAGCTGCAGCCTGGCAATGAGTGCGGCAAGATCGTCGGCGAAATCGGCCGGCCCGAGGCCGCTCGTCCCGGCCTGCGAGGCGCCGTGCCCGCGCAGGTCCGGGATGATCAGGCGGCGGCCTTCCAGATAGGGCACGAGCAGGGAAAAACTGCGGCTCGTATCGGTAAAGCCGTGAATGAGGACAAGCGGCGGCTCGGCGCCGCCGATCTCGATATAGGCCATGGCGGTCCCGCCGATAGCGACACTTCGCTTGCGGCCGGCCCATCCCTCCTGCGTTACTGAGTTCACAGGCCGAGCTTTGCCTTCACGGCGTCGAGCGCCGGCTTGCCGTCGAAGGTGGTAACGCCTTGCAGCCAGGCGTCGAGCCTTGCCTCATTTTCCGATATTGCCTTCTGCGCGGCATCGAGCGGCGCCATGCCGTCATTGATCAGGTAGCCCATGCCGGTATTCTCGAAGTCGATGTCGAAGCTGAGGTTCCTCAAGAGCTGCGCTGCGTTCGGACAGGCTTCCAGATAGCCCTTGCGCACCTGGGTGCTGACGGTCGCCGCGCCAAAATTGGGTCCGTAGAATTTGTCGCCGCCGGTCAGATATTTGAAATCGTACATCGTGTTCATCGGATGCGGCGCCCACCCCTGGAAGACGATGAAGTTCTTTTCCTTTATCCGATATCCGACTTCCGACAACATGCCGGCTTCGCTCGACTCGACGACTTCCCATCCGTTCAGACCCAGGCTCGGGTCGGCGATGGCGTCCATCATCAACTGGTTCGATCCAGGTTCGATGCCGTACATCTTGTTTCCGAATTTGTCGGCGAACTTCTTGAGGTCGGCCACGTCCTTGACGCCTGCTTCCCAGACATAGGTTGGAACGGCAAATGTGTATTTGGCGCCTTCGAGATTGATGTGGACGGTCTCGACCGAGCTATCCTGCTTGTACGGCGCAAAGTTTGCGACCATCGCCGGGTCCCAATAGCCGAGGAAGACGTCGAGATCATTGTTCTTCAGGGCGGCATAGATGACGTCTATGCCAAGCAGGGTGCTTTGCGGCTTGTAGCCGAGAGCGTCGAACAGGACGGAGGCGACACCGGTGGTGAAGGCGAGATCGTTCCAGCCAGGCTCGGCCATCCGGACGGTTCTGCATTGTTCCGGTTCCGCGGCCTGGCTCACCTGCGGCGCAAGCGCCAGAGCACACAGGGGCATGCTGAGAAGAAAGGTGCGAAGCATTGTGATATCTCCCGTGTTGACCATTTAGTCTGATTATTGTCCCACCGGTCAATTGTTGATCTCGGCGGACTGGAATGTCAATGTGCTTTTGCATCGGGAACAATCATGAAACTCACTCGCCTCAGCGACATCCGCCGCAAGGAGCTGCGCCAGGCAGCATTCGCCGTGCTTCAGCGGGAAGGCATAGCCGGGGCGACGATCGAAAAGGTCGCGGCGCAGGCCGGCGCGTCGAAGGGCATCGTCCTGCATTATTTTAGGGATAAGCGAGAGCTGTTCGAACACGCGATGCGCGAGTCGAACCTGGTGCTGCGGGATGCGGTGGTGGCTCGGCTGAAAGGCGCGCATACGCCTATGGAAAGGCTCGACGCCGTGATCGACGGCAATTTCGAGCTGCATTTCTTCCAGCCGTCGCTTTGTCATGCGTGGCTCTCGCTATGCGCGGAGGTGCCGCGCGACGAAAAATTGAAACGCATTCAGCGCGTGATCCACAGCCGTATGCGGTCGAATTTGCTGTCCGGCCTGCGTGGCCTTGTTGTCGAAGCTGACGCAAACGATATCGCTTTCGGCATCACCACGCTGATCGACGGGCTATGGCTGCGGCTTGGCCTCCAACCCGGCAGCGTTTCGCGCGACTATGCACTGCGCCAAGTCAAGGACTATGTCGCCGCGCGACTGGCAAGCGCTGAATTGCCGCCGGCCACGCGGCCTGCATCGGTTGGCGCCTAGAAGGCCAGCTAGCCGGCGCCTGATGGTTGCGCTCCATCCGCATTCGTCCAGCTTGTGCGCAACAGCGAGCGGTCGGCCATGCGCGCTCGACGGGCCGCGATGCGGTTGATAAGCCCTCTCCCCAAGGAGAGTCGAGACATGACCGTTGCGATCGAGATGGGCCACACGACCGCAGGCGCCCCGGCGGCGCTGGATCTTGAGGAGCTGCTGGCGACCCGCCTTTTGGTGCAGGGCAATTCGGGCTCCGGCAAATCGCATCTGCTGCGCCGGCTGCTGGAGCAGAGCGCGCCCTGGGTGCAGCAGACCATCATCGACCCCGAAGGCGACTTCGTGTCGCTGGGCGACCGTTTCGGTCATCTGGTGATCGATGCCGAGGAGCATACCGAGCGCGGCCTGCAGAGCGCCGGCGAGCGCGCGCGCATCCACCGCGTCTCCACGGTGCTCAATCTCGAGGGGCTCGACGCCGAGAACCAGATGCGGCGCGCCGCCGCCTTTCTCGGCGGGCTTTTCGAGGTCGCCCGCGACCACTGGTACCCGATGCTGGTGGTGGTGGACGAGGCGCAGCTGTTCGCACCGGCCGTGGCGGGCGAGGTGTCGGACGAGGCGCGCAAACTCTCGCTCGGCGCCATGACTAATCTGATGTGCCGTGGCCGCAAACGCGGGCTTGCCGGCATCATCGCCACCCAGCGACTGGCCAAGCTCGCCAAGAACGTCGCCGCCGAGGCTTCCAATTTCCTCATGGGTCGAACTTTTCTCGATATCGACATGGCGCGCGCCGCCGACCTTCTCGGCATGGAGCGGCGACAGGCGGAGGCTTTTCGCGACCTGGAGCGCGGGCAATTCATGGCGCTGGGCCCGGCGCTGTCGCGCCGTCCGCTGGGGCTGCGCATCGGCCCGACCGACACAAGCCCGCGCAATGGCACCCCGCGCCTGATGCCGCTGCCGGAATCGGCGTTGGAGGATGCCCGCGCGATCATCCTGGCAGCCCCGCCGCCGGAAACGGTCCGGCCGCAGCGCCGGTCGTCGCCGGACCTGCTCGATCAGCTGATGGCGGCGAAATCGGCGGCGCTGGAAATCCGCCCCGAACCGGTGGAGCCGCCGATCAGCGCCGAGGATTTGGCGGAGCGGCGGGAGCGCGTGGACCGTGTCCTGCGCGCCGTGCTGGCGCAACCCGATGCGGGCTTCCGTGTCATCGGCGTGCTTTACCAGGAATTCGTGGTCCGCTGCCGGATCGAGGGTCTCGCCTCGGTTGTGCCGGACCTGCCCGCCTTCCGCCGCATGCTGACGCGCGCCCGCGCCGGGCTGGGCTCCGACATGGCAGGGGATGATGCGTGGCAGGATGTCTCGGTGCGCGCCTCGCTGCTGCCCGAGGACATGCAAGGCGTGTTCATGATGATCGCCCGCGCCGCGAAGGAGGGCTGGCCCTGCCCGAGCGACGCGGCGATCGCCCGCGCCTATGGCTCGCACTCGCTGCGCCGCGCCCGGCGCCTGCTGACCTATATCGAGGAGCAGGGGCTGATCGTCTGCCAGCTTGACGGGGTTGGCCGGCGGACGGTGACGCTGGTGGAATTGGCCTGGGCGACGGCACCGGGGGATCCCGGTGCCGCGGAGGTGGAGCAGGGGAGTTTGGCGGTCTGAGGGGATGGTCTAGCGTGCAAGGGGAATGCCACGCGTCAAGGCGATGTATGACCGAGCGGTAGGTACAGCGGCGAGTCTTTTAGAGATCAGCCCCGATCAACTGACGAAGTACAAGAAATACGGCAGGACTGTAGCGCAAATATCTGCCGAAACTACGCTGCCGCCGCCGATTACCCCTTCGGTTCATTCTGTTGACATCTCCTGCTTCTGGAGAGATGGTAAGATACTACGCGGCGGCCCTTTTTCCGAAGATTTTATTCTGCAGCTTTATCAAAGGATTTCGGCAATGCGTTTGTCTCGATCGCGCCGACTTATGGCCGTCGCTTTGACGGCAATCGCAGCCGTTCCCTCTTATGGACATGCCGAGGACAGACTGCTGACAGAAGCGGTGCAGTTCAACGGCACGATCCTGTATCTCTCCACCGAGGTGCCTGGCCTGATCTTCGGCGCCGTGCGCAACGGCGAGACGGCCTTGGCCGGTTTCGGCAAGATTGCCGACGGGAGTGAAAAAGTGCCGGACGGCGACACAATGTTCCGCATCGCGTCCGTGAGCAAAGTGTTCTGCGGCAGCGTGCTTTCCTCGCTGGCGATCGACGGCAAGGTACAGCTCACCGACCGGCTGCAGGATCGCCTTGGCTGGGACGTCACGCTCCCTGAGAAGGATGGCCGCGCCCTCCGCCTGATCGATCTCGTCGCGCAAGCTTCCGGCCTTCCGCGGGAGGTGCCAGTGGCCGAGGCGCCCCCCTCCGACCCCTTCTCGACGAACACCAAAGAGGCGCAGATTGCCGCCCTCAAGGACAATCCGCTGCTATTCGCGCCGGGCACCGCCGTTCTCTATTCGAACTTCGGATACGACCTCCTCGGGGCGGCGCTCGCGAATGTCTCTGGAAAGCCCTATGCCGAGGTCCTGCGGGAGCGTGTCCTCGATCCACTCGGCATGAAAGACACGGTTTTCAACCCAAGACCGGCGGACGAGCCGCGCCTGATGCAGGGCCATAACTTCGGCGGCAGCCCCCTGCCCATCGTGCCGACGAGCACAGCCATGGAGTGCGCCGGTGGATTGTACTCGACCGCGGACGATCTGCTGCGCTGGATGAACTGGCATGTGGACAACAAGCCTTCCGCGGCCGACGCCGAGTTGCGGCTTTTGAACCACGCGGCTTTTTTGTACCGGGACGGGCTCGCGTCGGTGGTGGGGCTGGATGACGGCGGCCCGATGGACGCCATGGGTCTCGGATGGGTCATCATGCTCCCCAACGAGCATCGCCCGCTCATCCTCCAGAAGAGCGGCGGCCTGCAAGGGATGTTTCTCTATGTTGCGATTGCACCGACACGCGGCGTCGGCGCTTTCTTCGTCATGAACGAATTCAATGCCGCCGGCTTCATGGCTGGGGTCAAGACGACGAACGATCTCGTCGCAGAGATCGCTCCACGCTGATTTTCGCGCTGCTTCATGGCGCGGCCCCCTCCGGCTTTGGGCCGGTATAGCGGAGTATCCAGAGGCCCTGGTTCTTGTCGCTGATGTAGATGAAGCCGCGACGATCCACGACGACATCCTCGGTCTGCAGCACCAGCTTATCCTCAGGCATTGGCCCGTAGCGCCGGGTGGGTTCCGGTGGAATGAAATAGCCGACCTCACGCGGGAGCCGTGTGTTCGAAACATCGTAAATTCTGAGCCCGGCGTTGAAATGCGCGATGTAGAACAAATCGCCCTGTTTCTCGACGTCGGGATGATGTTGGTGGTGGTTGATGTTGTGCGGCCCGCGCCAGCCGCCGCGCGTGGTGAAGTCCGAATAGGAAGCGCCTTCGGGCGGCACGGGCTCCGGCAACAGCGACAGCAAGAACGGTTCGGCAGGGTCGGAAATATCGACGATCGACGCGTGATGCATAGGGCCGCGTCCATAAGTGACGTTCTCCGAATTGGCGAAGGCGATGCCCCGCTCGGGTATTGGCAGCACGCCGTGCACGCCGAAACGGGAATGAAAGGGCGGACTGAAGCTCAGGCTGCTGATCTGCTTCGGCTGCGAGACGTCACTGATGTCGAGCACGATGATCCCAGCCGCGCCATAAGGCAGATACACAAGATCGCCGACGACGTAGGGCGGGCCATGCAGCGATATGTCCTCGCCCGTGCTGGCGCAGAAGGCGCCGCACATGCATTGCGGCCGTAGTCGTAGCCGGTAGCGGTCCGACGCCTCCTGTGATGCTGCTGCGGGTTCGGCCGATGGGAAGCTCTCCCCGCCGGCCTCGTGCTGGCCCGGCACCCACCAGCGTCCGACCTCGCGTGGATTGGCGCGGTCCGAGATATCGAGAATGACGTAGATGTTACCCTTGTAACCGGGCATGCCGGCGGCAAGATGAACATAACGCCCGCCGGGATAGAGGTTGCGGTGCGTGCCGTTGCCTCCGGTCCGGTAATGACCGAGTTGTTTCGGATTGACGGGATCAGCGATATCCCAGATCAGGACCCCTTCGCCAAAAGCCGCGTCGGGGTCACCGCCGAAATTCGCGAAAGGTTTTTCGAGGGCCGTCACCATCGTATCGCCGGACAAATCGATCTGCAGCGTCCAGGTGTTCGTGCCCGGATAGGGCACGAACTTGACGACCTCAGGCTTCGCCGGATTGGTCACGTCGACGATGCTCCAGCCAGAGTGCCAGAAGTGTCCGGTATAAAGATACCAGCGCTCGCCGACCTGCCGGATCGCCATCTTGAAGGCAGGGCGATGATCGAGATCGGTATAGCCGATTGCTTCGACATGATGGGCGAAGGCGCCAGGGGGCGCCGGCGAGGCAGCAGGAACTGGCTGTGCAAGCGCCTCACAGACAAGACCGGATTGAGATGCGGTGGCAATCGCCGCACCAACAAGTGGAGCTTTCAACATCTGGCGGCGAGAAATCTCGGCATTCCTCAAGAGCATATCTCCCAGATTTGTGACTGCCTAAGCTTTGCGATTTTCAATATTTCTGTCCAATATTGATTGGAGAGCGATTAATTCGATTCTGGAAATTAAGAGATGGATCACAAGCTGATGCAGTCCTTCGTAGCTGTCGCCGAAGAGTTGCATTTCGGGCGCGCCGCAGCGCGCCTGCATATCTCCCAACCCCCTCTCACCAAGCAGATCCAGCAGTTGGAACAGGTCATAGGCGTGCGCCTGCTGGAGCGCACCAAACGCAAGGTCGAACTGACCGAGGCCGGCCGGGTGTTTCTCGAAGAAGCGAGAGCAGTCCTTCATCAGACCGGGCAAGCCGTCGAGCTTGCCCGCAAAGCCGGTCGTGGCGAAACCGGCCATCTGTCAGTCGGATTTATCGATGCCGCCATCTACAGTGTGGTGCCAGCTGTCGTTCAGCGGTTCACCGAATGTTATCCCGAGGTCGAGTTGAGCCTGACCGATCTGCGCATTCCCAATCAGATAAAACTGGTAGCCGAACGGCAGCTCGACATTGGCTTTGTCCACCCTCCCGTGGTTCACAACGCTCTTCAAGCCGAAAGCATATTGGTCGAACCGCTGATCGTGGCCTTGCCGGAAACACATTGGTTAGCTTCAGAGACCGAGATCGCGCTGGCTGACTTGGCTCAGGAAGCGCTGATCCAGTTCCCGCGCAGCATCAATCCGTCCCTCTATGACGAGATTGTCGGGCTGTGCCGTTCATCCGGCTTCAGCCCGAGGATCGTGCGGGAAGCAACGCCCAAGCAAACGATCATCGGACTTGTATCCGTTGGGCTTGGCGTCTCGCTGCTGCCTGCCTGTCTCGAGAATCTGCAGCGATCCGGCGTCGTCTATCGACCTATTCGGGGCCGAAACCTGTCGATCGATACGTCAGTCATCTATCGGCGCGAACAGCCTTCGCCTGTGCTAAAGGCATTCCTCGACATCGTGCGCGAGACGACAGGCATAGTTCCAGAACATTTTGCTAAGCAGGCCGGCATGTGACGTGGGGCTCATCCATGACGCTGGCAAAGCGCTTCTCAGCTTCCGTCGTTTTTTGTTGCAGAGGACTCTCTACGCCCGAAAGCGAGTTCGGTCATCACCTGCCAATATAGGCGGCTAGTTCGTCCGGCGTTCCATTTGGGAAGGCCTGTTTTAGAAAGTCCAAGCACGCCGACACCCGCGCGCTGAGCAGCCGCCGAGATGGGTAGAGCGTCCAGAGAGCGATCTCGGGGCCGTCGATATCCCCCAATTTACCAGTGTGCCGTCAGCCAAGCCGTGGCTCACCAACGAAATGGGAAGACGTCCTGCACCGACGCCGGCTCGCACCGCATCCCGGACCATGATGAGCGTTGACAAAGCGAGGACCGGCTCGATTCTACTTGTTGACCGGCCACCGGGTGTCTTCACGTGCCATGTTTGCCGATCGCCTGCGCCGCGTCCAACGGCAGGAGCGGCGCGTCCACCGGTCGTGCGAGGAACATTCGGGCTCGCCACGACGACCAGGCGGTCGCGGAGAAACGCCCGCGCCTATGGCTCGCACTCGCTGCGCCGCGCGCCCGGCGGCTCTTGACCTATATCGAGGAGCAGGGGCTGATCGTGTGCCAGCTTGATGGGGTTGGCCGGCGGACGGTGACGCTGGTGGAATTGGCCTGGGCGACGGCACCGGGGGATCCCGGTGCCGCGGAGGTGGAGCAGGGGAGCTTGGCGGTGTGAGGCTGATGCGGTTTGGGCGAAAGCTGACGTGGCTCAACATCAGCAAAGCGCTAAAAGCCGCCCGGGTGGGTGGTCGATCAGAGTTTTCGCAATCTCTGTCGCCACGACATGCTCGAAAAATGCCCGCCCTTGGCGAACAGATCCCAGTCTGTCTCCGCGACCTGTCTTTAACGCAGGTGGCTCAATCGGCAATGTGGGTTTACATCGGCCGCCAAGTCCCTAGTTTTAGAGTTTCGCGCCGCGCACCTTAGTGCGTGAATGATCGAAAACGGGACCCGTGAACTCTGGCCGGTCCCTCAAAAACTCCCAAAGGATGACTGCCATGACACAGGCCAAGAATGGCGACACCGTGCGCATCAATTATACTGGACGTCTAGCCGACGGCACTCAATTCGATTCTTCTGGCAGCGAACCGCTGCAATTCAAGCTCGGTGAAGGGCAAGTGATCCCCGGCCTTGAGACCCATGTCGAGGGCATGGAGGTCGGCGCGAAAAGCACCGTCACCATTCCCGCCGACGCCGCTTATGGCCCCCACCGCCCCGAAGCGGTCATGACCGTCGACCGCGCCAGGGTGCCGGACAACATCAATGTCGATATCGGTACTCGATTGCAGGCCAGAACCACCGAAGGGCGCCCCATGCAGGTGACGGTCGTCGGCGTCGACGACGCCAGCGTCAAGCTCGACGGCAATCATCCGCTAGCCGGAAAGGATCTGGTGTTCGACGTTGAACTGGTTGAGATCGTTCAGGCGGCGTAGGGTATCCATGCGGCCAAAGGCCGTGGTGGCTATGATTTCGGGTGACGGACTTCCGCCGGAGGTTCGGCGGTTTGTGCCACCTGCCGCCCTGCTTTCCGCGCTTAGGCGATCGCCAAAACCGTGCCGACCTTCGTAAGGTTCGACGCTGCATCTGGAAGGGGACTGGCAGGTTCTGGAGAGCGAGGCCAAGAAGGCAGACTTACGCGGTAAGCCGCGCCGGGCATCCGGTGAATCACAGCTCCAGAGGCGTGTCTTGAAAGTATTTTCCGGGAGAGGCACCGAAGGCCGCCCGAAAAACCGCGATGAAGGCGCTGGGGCCTGAGTAGCCGAGTGCAAAAGCGATGTCGCCGACGCTTCGGCCACCGGCGAGCCACTCCACCGATTTCAGCAGTTTCGCCTGCTGTCGCCAGGCGCGGAAACTCATCCCTGTCTCAGATTGGAAGTGACGCTGGAAGCTACGTGGGGACATGGCCGCACGTGACGCAAGCTCATCGAGGGGCCAATCTGCGCCCGGCTCATTCCGCATGTCTGCGGCGATGTCCCGGAGGCGTTCGGATGCCGGCAACGGGAGAGACAACGGTGCGACCGGACTCGTCTGGAGCTGGTCGAGAATGACTGCCACAAGTCGTTCGGCGCGGAGGCTGCCCGCGTCCGCGCGAGGTATTTCCAGAAACGCCAGGATTAGCTCGCGCAGGAGCCGCGTCGTACCGATCACGGAGACTTCCGGTGACAGGCTCGCCACCGCGTCGGGGCGGAAAAAGAGATAGCTGCGCTCCGTCTCCTGCAGGTAGGTCACCTCGTGGAGGACCCCGGACGGCACGAACACGGCGCGTTCGGGTGGGATGATGAAGTAACCCCGCTCGGTCTCCAGCCTCAGCGAACCCCGCACGATCTGGAAAAGCTGCGCCCGGTGGTGCGTATGAAAAGCGTAGGTCCGCCCGGCGGGCTCTGCTCCGCCCTGAGCGACAGCGGTATGCGGATAATCTCCGAACCCGTCTTCCGGCAAATGAACGTTGATCAGGTTGTCGCGGGCAATCATGGCGGCTCAGAGACATAATTTGTCAGACTGCCGATAACACGTCTGACGGCAATTCACTAGGTTGGCATTAACTCAGCACAACTTGGACGAAAGTCATGACACTGGAATTCCAAATAGCCGAAATCCCGGATCGCCTTGCCCGCGGCCTTCTGACGAAGCTACCAGCTTTGAGGTTCGGAGCCTCCGTCGTTGTGGGCTGGTGGCAACGGAGCGAGACCGAACACGCACTACACCGACTATCGGATCGTGATCTGGCGGACATAGGTATTGCGCGTCGCGATATTCGCGAGTTCGCTTGGACTGGCACCGTCGCAGCCAACGAGCGACGAAACAGATCACCGGCCGCTGCCATGGATGCGCTTGCCTGCGGGGAATCCCATGCCCCGAGCGGATGGATGGAAGCTGATCCCTTTCGCGACGGCTCACGAATTAATGCGATGTCCACGAAGCCGCGGTCAACGCGATAGCGCCGCCGGTCTTGAAACAAGCGTTACCAGAGAGGCAGACAGAATGCATGATGACGGGCTTTTCGACGAGAAGATCGCTGCGACCTACGATGATGATAAAGGCATCTCTGCGCCAGAGGTGATTGAGCCGGCCGTTGACCTCCTGGCCGAGTTCGCTGGAGGCGGGCGCGCCTTGGAATTCGCGATCGGAACCGGACGCATCGCACTTCCTCTCGCGCGGAAAGGGGTGCAGGTGGAGGGCATCGAGCTTTCGAGGCCGATGGTGTCTCGCCTTCGCGCTAAAGAAGGAGGCGCGGAGATCTCGGTAGCGATCGGCGATATGGTAACGACGGATGTCGCGAGACGGTTCTCACTCGTCTATCTGGTTTTCAATACGATAAACAACCTGACATCGCAGGACGCTCAGCTCGCCTGCTTCCGGAACGCAGCCGCGCATCTCGAACCTGGCGGACACTTCCTGATTGAGGTCGGCGTGCCACCGCTTCAGCGGCTGCCGGTTGGCGAGACGATCCTGGCGTTCGACCACGGCGAAACGCATTGGGGCGTCGACGAGTACGACGTGGTGAACCAGAATTTCTCGTCCCATCACATCTGGCTCCGTGACGGAAGCTATGAGCGATTCTCAGTACCGTTTCGTTATGCCTGGCCAGCTGAATTCGATCTTATGGCGCGACTGGCTGGTTTAAGGCTCAAAGAGCGTTGGGGCGGCTGGAAAAAGGAGCTGTTCACGCAGGTCAGCGATAAACATGTCTCCGTCTGGCAGAAGGTTGAAGGTTAGGACGCGTGGAGCGAAGCGTCATCACCCTCGTCCGCAACGCGCCGATGGGAAGCCGGCCGCTTTCAACGCCATGCCGCTGCTTCCGGTCACACGCAGCAGGCAACGAGAGCATCTCCTGCATCTTGGCTTTATCGTTGGCGTGTCCGCTTTCAGGATATGTTGAAGCCAGCCCAAACGACCGACATTAGGCGCAAAGCTGTCATGCACGGCTCCGTTTGCGAGAGTCTGCTTCGGTCAAAAGCAGCCCCGGCTCCAGCGGTTCCCCTACCGATCCTCGATAATCCGCAAATAAGCCGCCGTCACGAACAACACGATCAGCCCGAACAGAATCCGCCGCGCGCCTTCGGGCATCTGCAGGATGGTCAGCAGCGTCGTCAGCACGGTGAGGATCAGCGCGCCGATGATCGTGCCGGTGTAGCCGCCGCGGCCGCCGAAGATCGAGGTTCCGCCGATCACGGCGGCTGCCACCGAAGGCAGCACCAGCGGCTCGGCCAGCGACAGCGACGGCGCCTTGATCAAGCCGATATAGAGCAGACCGGTGATGCCGGCGAGCACGCTCGAGATGACGTAGAGCGCTGTGATCACCTGCCAATAGCGGACGCCGGACAGGCGTGCCGCCCCTTCATTGTCGCCGACCGCGTAAAGCAGACGGCCGAAGCCGGTGCGGTTCAAGGTGAAGACGATGAGGACGGCGATGGGCACGAACAGCAGCAGCGCGTTGGGCACGCCATAGGTCAGGCCAGTGCCCAGCCAGGCCAGGAACGGCGGAATCTTGGCGCCTGAAGCGATGACGGTTCGCTGGTAGACCTGCAGGCAGCCGGTGCCGATCAGGCTGGTGCCGAGCGTCATGATCAGCGGGTGCACGCGAAAGACGCCGACGCCGATGCCGTTGACCAGGCCGATGAGCACCGCCGGCACCAAGGCGATGAGGATCGCCACCGCCGGGTCATGATTGACGACCTGCGTCGCCATGATGAAGGCGCTCATCGTCGCCACGGTGCCGACCGACAGGTCGATGCCGCCGGTCAGCATGGTCATGGTCTGGCAGCCGGCGAGGATTGCCAGCGGGATGGCGAACTTGACCGTGTTGGCGAGCCAGCGCTCGTTGACGATGCCGGGGCGCAGGATCTGCAGGATCACCACCAGCATGACCAGCAGGATGATCAGCGGGATCAGCGGCCGGTCGGCCATGAAGCGCTTGAGGCGGCGGCCGAAGGGGACGGGTTGGATCACTGATATGCTCATGAGATTGCTCGCAATTGGGGTGGCGCGATGTTGGTGCCGGGAGAGGATGGTGCTCTACGGCGCCCCCCTCTGTCCTGCCGGACATCTCCCCCTCTTGGGGGGAGATTGGCAGCTTCACACTCGGCGCCCTTCTTGCACCTTCGGAGATTGGCGAAAACCGTAGCGACGGCCAATCTCCCCCCAAGAGGGGGAGATGTCCGGCAGGACAGAGGGGGGCGCGAAGGATCGCTACGCTCATGCCGATCTGCCAGCGTCACGGCATTGCTCATGATTGCCGGCTCCGCATGGTGATGAAGGCGCCGAACATCACAACGGCGACCATGATCGCGCCCTCGATGATTGCGGTGACGTTGGGATCGATGGCCAGAAGCGTCAGGTCGGTGCGCACCAGGCGCAGCACGAAGACCGCGACGATCGGGCCGAGCAGTCCGCCCTTGCCGCCGCCAAGTGCGACGCCGCCGAGCACCACCGCAGCCACGCTGGCAAGAAGATAAGGGCCGGGAATGGGGGCGCCGATGCCAGTGCTCATGGTCAGCGCCAGCCCGCCCATGGCGCCGAAAAGCCCCGACAGGGCGTAGGCGATGATCTTGGTGCGCGCGACGGGCACGCCGCTGCGAAATGCCGCCAGCTCGCTGCTGCCGATGGCGTAGATCGAGAGGCCGAGCTTCGAGCGCTTGAGCGGTATCCAGATGATGCAAAGGCAGACGACAAGCAGGACCAGCGCCTTCGGTATCCAGGCAGAGATCCCGGGCAGCCCCGGAATCGGGACGGTGCCGATGATGGTCGCCCTCAGCCATTCGGCCACCGCGCCGCCGGGCGCACCGAGGACGAGCAGGGCCGCGCCCTGCAGAACGAAGAGGGTGGCCAGCGTGACGACGATATCGGGCACGCGGGTGACGACGATCAGCATGCCGTTGACGGCGCCGAGCACCAGGCCCATGGCCAGCACGAACGGCACGACGAAAAGCGCGTATTCCTCGCTGGCGCCGTCCATCATCGAGGCGGCGGTGACGCTGGTCAGCGCCATCATGGCGCCGACGGAAAGATCGATGCCGCCGGCGATGACGACAATCGTCTGGGCGGCCACGGCAAAGGCGTAAGGCAGCACCGCGCGCACCAGCGAGCCGAAATCGCCGCTGCCATAGCCCGGCTGGATCAGCCTGGTGATCACCAACAGGACCACGAACAGGACGAGCAGGCCGGCGACCCAGCCCTGACGGCGGACGAGGCGGGTCAAGGTTTCGCCACCGGGCTTGAATGGATATCGGCAAGAATGCCGACATCCTCCTTGGCGCCGCGGGGCAAGCCGTAAGCGGCGCGCATCAGCGCCGGCTCGTCGGCGAGCTCGACGGGGAAGACATCGACGACGCGCCCCCCAAAGATGACGATGACGCGATCGCAGACACGCTGCACCTCCTCGAGCTCGGATGTATAGAACAGCACCGACTTGCCCTGGTCGGCGAGTTCGCGCAGCAGCTTGTAGATCTCCTGCTTGGTGCCGACATCGATGCCGCGCGTCGGGTCGAAGCAGAGGACGGTCTGTGCTTCTGCGGCGATCCAGCGGGCGATCGTCACCTTCTGCTGGTTGCCGCCGGACAGGCGCTGCACCTCGCGTTGGGCGCGCGTGTCGATCTGCAGACGCTCGATCGCACTGACGACCCTGGAGCCTTCCTGCCGCATGTTGATCGGCCCCCAATTGCGCAAGGCGGCGCTGAACGGGAGCGCGATGTTTTCGCGCACCGAGCGCTGCATGGTCAGAGCTTCGGTGCGGTCGCCGGGCACATAGGCGATGCCGGCGCGAATCGCATCCGCCGGATGCGCGAACCTGACCGGCTGCCCGTCCACCTCGATGGTGCCGCCGGACGGGCGGATGGAGCCGGCGAGGGCGGCGAAGAGCTCGTCCTGGCCTTGGCCCTCAAGCGCGACGACGCCCGCGACCTCGCCATTCGCCAGATCGAACGAGACGTCGTTGAGCTTGGTGCCGACACGAAGGTTCGCCACGCCGAGGCGCGGACGGCTATCCCCAGGCGAAGCGGCCTGGCTGGCCTGGCGCGACGTCACCCGCGTCTTTTCGATCCTGGCGCCGAGCATCATCTCGACGATGCGCTCCTCGACGCCCGGCTCGATGTCGACGACGCCGACGGTCTCGCCGTCGCGAAGCACCGTGGCGCGGTCGCAAAGTGCCGATATCTCGACAAAACGGTGGGAAATGAAGATCACCGAACGACCGCTGTCGCCCTGGCGGCGAACGACTTCAAGCACCTTTTCGGCAAGGTTTGCCGGAAGTGCTGCGGTCATCTCGTCGAGCAGCAAAACGTCGGGCTCGACGGCAAGAGCGCGCGCCAGATCGAGCACGCGCAGTACGGCCAGCGGGATGTCGCGCGCGATGTCGCGTATGTCGAGGTCGGGAATGCCCAGCTCGCGCACCCAGGCGCGGAATGGCTCGACCGGCGTGCCGGTCAGGCGAAGGTTGGAGGCGACATCGAGATCCGGGATGAGCGATGGTTCCTGATAGACGGGAAGCAGGCCGGCGCGGCGCGCATCGGCGGGCGAGCGCACGTCGCGGGCTTCGCCGCGGATCAGGATATGCCCGGCATCGGCGCGGATGGCGCCGGTCAGGATTTTTACGAGCGTCGATTTGCCGGCGCCGTTGGCGCCCATCAGCGCGTGAACCTCACCCGGCAGCACCGACAGCGACGCATTGCGCAACGCCACCACGGCGCCGTAGGTCTTCACGACGCCGGTGGCGTCCAGGAGGGGATTGGTGGTCAAAATCGCGTTGCTCTCGTTTCAGAAACTCTCTTGCTGGCGCTCTACGGCGCCCCCCTCTGTCCTGCCGGACATCTCCCCCTCAAGGGGGGAGATTGGCTGTCACCTCGGCTTTCGCCAATTTTAAACGGCGCAAGACGAGGGCTGACACCGCAACTGCCCAATCTCCCCCCTTGAGGGGGAGATGTCCGGCAGGACAGAGGGGGCGCCGTAGAGCGCCAGTCTATCAAATCTTTGCGTAGCGAGGACGGCAGCCCGCCGTCCTCGCTACGCAATTCAAAGCAGCAACTACTCGCCCGGGCCCTTGCAGGCGATGATCTGGTCCTTGGTGTAGGTGGTCCAGTCCGGAATGGAGATCGAGACCGGCCATTCCGGGCTCAGCGACGGATCGGCCGCGCCCTTCAGCTTGGCCTTGCCCTCCTCGGTGGCATTCTCCCAGAGCTGCGGCTCGACCAGCACGGTCTGTTCCGCCGGCTTCTTGCCGTTCAGGATCTGGAGAGCCAGCGTCACGCCGGCGCCGCCGATCGAGCCGGGGTTGGTCACCGCCGCCCCGACAAGCCCTTCGACCGAGTTCAACTGGCCGACGAAGCCGGCATTGTCGGCGCCGACCACCGGCACCAGCGGCGTCTGCGACTCGACCAGCGCATCGACGATCACATTGTCGATGCCCGAGGTCCAGATGCCGTTGAACGGCGATCCGGTGGCGATGAAGTCGAGGATCTGCTGCTTGCCCTGATCCTGCTGCCAGCCGGTGAAGACCTCATGCACGACCTTCACATCGGGGAATTCCGCAAGCGCCTTCTTGAAGCCCTTGTCGCGGTCGCTGTCGGCCGAGGCGCCGGCGGCGCCGCGCATGTAGACGACGTCGCCCTTGCCGCCCATCTGCTGGAACAGCCATTTGGCGCCGAGATAGGCGTATTGTTCCTGGTTGTTGGAGATGATGTAGGCCGAGGGCTCGGTGACCGCCTGGTCGACGGCGACGACAACGATGCCGGCCTTGGTGGCTTCTTCCAGGGCTGACTTGATGCCGGCTGGATCGGCCGGGTTGACGACGATGGCGTTGACCTTGGCGCTGATCAGGTTGCGGATGTCCTCAAGCTGGCCGGCGGCATCGGTGTTGCGATGGGCGATGTTCAGCTTGGTCACCTCGCCCGAGGCCAGCGCCTGCGCCTTCATCGCGCAGATCATCTCCTCACGCCAGCCATTGCCTTGCACCGTGTTGGAAATGCCGATCGTGTATTTGCCTTCAGCGGCCGAGACGCCCACCGAAGCCATGAAGGCCGCGCCGGCAAGCAGCGGGACCATGGTCAAAAGTTTTTTCATTTCAGTCTTCCTCCACAATGTTTTCAGTTTCAGGGCCTGATCCTGTCGACCTGAGACAGGATCAAAGCCAAGCTGTTTGCGCCGTCACTTCACGAAGGGGCGCAGCACGTCGCGGGCGAGTAGAAAACCCCGCTTGACGTTGTCGTCGCTCCCCTCAAACCGCCGGTCCTCGTGCTCGATGATAACAGGCCCGTCATACCCTGCGCGATAGAGACCGGAGAAGATCACATTCCAGTCGACATCGCCGAGCCCCGGCATGCGCGGCACCTGCCAGCCTATGCCGGCCGAGAGGATGCCGCGCTCGTAAAGTCCATCAGGATCGATCATCAGGTCCTTGGCATGGACATGCAGCATGTACGGACCGAATTCTCTGATGAAACGGGCCTGGTCGATCATCTGCCAGACCAGATGCGACGGGTCGAAGTTCATGCCGACATCGCCGCCCCAGGCTTCAAGGATGCGGCGCCAGATATAGGGCGAATAGGCGATGTTGTGCCCGCCCGGCCACTCGTCATAGCTGAAGATCATCGGGCAGTTTTCAAAGGCGAGCTTCACGCTATGGTCTCGCGCATGGGCTGTTATGGCGGGCCAGACCTTGAGCGCCTCTTGCCAGTTGGCGTCGATGGTTTTCGAAGCGTCGCCGCCGCAGAAGGTGTTGACGACAGGCACGCCCATATGGCTCGCCAGCACGATCACCTTCTTCAGATGGTCGATGATCGCCGCGCGATGCGCCGCATCAGGGTGCAGCGGATTGGGGTAATAGCCGAGGCCCGACACAGTCAGGTTCTTCTCCGCCAACGAGGCGACGATTTCCTTGGCCTGCGAGGCCGATGTCGAGGCGGCATCGATATGGCTGGTGCCGGCATAGCGCCGGGCGCCGCCGGAGGATTTCGGCCAGCAGGCGATCTCCAGCGCCTCGAAGCCGGCAGAACTTGCCCAGTCGGAAACCTCGCCAAGCGAGGTGTCCGCAAACGGTGCGGTGAGCAGTCCGAGCTTCATATTGCCTCCCTTCCCCTTACTATGCCGATTGTGCGGGCCGCTTCAACCGGGCAACCTCGGGTTGTTCCAAACTTCGCCTGACGACTGCCATCGGGTTGTCTGAGAGCAGGCCGTCGAGGGCTGATGTGATAGCCCTGCGGAAATCGCCATTTGCGGCAAGCTCCGGATCGAAGATCGTGTCGATGGCGAGGATCGCGGCTGCCAAAGCCCTCGTGTCGGCGCCGACCGCGTCGGCAATGCCGGCGATTCTGTCGGCATAAGGATCGGACACCGGCCGGTGCCTGCCGAACCGTGCCGAGGAGCGGATCAGATAGGCCATCCAGCCTGCGACCGGGACCGACAAGAGCGCGATGCTTTCGCCGCGCCGCAACCGGTCGCGGATCGGGTTGAGAAGCCGCTGCACGATCTTTTGCGAGCCGTCGGTGGCGATCTGGTGGTTGCGATGGCGGATCGCTGTATTGCGCAGACGAGCGAGGCTTTGCTCGACATAGGCTTCCGGCGAGACGCCGGGCATCGGCATCAAGGTCGGCAGCGTCTCGTCGATCAGCATGCGCCGGACGAAGGCGGCGAGCAGCGGGTCGGCGATGGCATCCGACGTGTGCTCCAGGCCCGCCAGCACTCCGAGATAGGCAAGCGTGGTCTGGGCGCCGTTGAGCACCCGCATCTTGAGGTGCTCGAAGGGGGTGACGTCGCCGACGAACGTCGCGCCAACCCGGTCCCATCGCGGCACGCGGCCGGCGAATTTCTGCTCGATCACCCATTGCCGGAACGGCTCGCCGACGACGACGGCGGCATCGCGGTAGCCGAAATGCTGCTCCACGGTCTCGATATCGGCCTCAGAGGTCGCTGGCGCGATGCGGTCGACCATGGCCGAGGGAAAGGCGACGTTGGCCGCGATCCAGTCCGACAGGCCATTGCCGCGCCGGCTGGCCAAAGCCTGCACGACGTTCTCCAGGATGATGCCGTTGGTCGGGATGTTGTCGCAGGAGAGCAGCGTCACCGGACGGCTGTGCGAGGCCATGCGCAATTCAAGCGCCCGCGCCAGAATGCCCGGCACGCTTCGCGGTTCCAGTGGATTGGCGAGATCGTGGACGACGTCCGGGTGGGTCACATCCAGCGCGCCGCTGGACGGGATATGGCAATAGCCTTTCTCCGTCACAGTCATCGTGACCATCTCGATGCCGGCGGAAGCCAGCACGTCGATCGCGGGTGCCGCACTCTCCTGGCTGTCGACAACCCTGACGATGCTGCCGATGATTCGCGCCTCGACTTGGCTGTCTTCGCGGATCAGGCGCGTGTAGAGGCCGCCCTGCCAGCCCAGCGTTTCCGACAAGTATGGTGCGCGGATGTTGATGCCGACCACGCCCCAGCGATCGAAACGGCGCGAAAGAAGATCGTCGGTGTACTCCGCCTGGTGGCAGCGGTGGAAGGCGCCGACACCGATATGAGCCATCCCCGGGACAAGTGCGGCCCGATCATAGGATGGTTTTCGGACGGAGGAAGAAAGCCGGCTAATGAGTTCTGGGCCGAGCGTTTCGGGGGGCGTTGAAGTGCTCACCGGTTCGCCCCGACGACCCATTGCTCCTGGTCGATCAGGGCGCCGGTCATCGGCCCGGAGGCGTCGGAGAGCAGGAACACGGCGAGGTTCGCCACTTCGCCGGCCGCCAGCAGCCTCCCGAAAGGCTGCGACGCATTGGCGGCGTCGAGCCAGCCTGGGCCGTGGCCCAGCGTCTCGGCCTGCATGATGCGTTCGGCCGGCGTGTCGGTCCAGCCGACATTGATGCCGTTGACGCGGATGCGGTCGAAGCGGTGCGCATTGGCGGCATTGCGGGTCAGCGTGGCGAGCGCGCCCTTGGTGGCGGAATAGACGGCCAGTTCGGGCGAGCCGCAATGCGCGTTGATCGACAGGATGTTGACGATCGCGCCGCCTTGACCTTGCTTGCGCATCTGCGTGATGGCCGCCTGCATCAGGAAGAAGGGCGCCCGCGCGTTGACGGCGAACAGCGCCGCCCAGTCGTCGAGGCCGGCATCGAGAAACGAGGCGTGGTTGGTCAGGCCGGCGGCGTTGACCAGCGCGTCGATGCGCCCGAAACGGGAAATGCAAGCCTTCACCAGTTGCGCCGGCGCCTCGGGGTCCACCAGATCGGCTGCGACGAAAGCGGTCGGCGTGCCTATCTCTGAAAGCGCTGCGGCGACTTCGGCGCCACGCACCGGCTCGCGGCCCGTGACCAGCAGGCCGCCGGCACCAGCGCGCGCCAGCGCCTCGGCGATCGCCCGGCCGATGCCTTGCGTCGCGCCGGTGACCAGCACCACCTTGTCGTCTAGCCGAAGCTCCATTCCTCCTCCCGGAATAAAGTTTCCATTTTTCTAGATATGGAACCTCAATTCCCGATAGTCAATCGCATCCGTCTCAGGCCGTGCGGCGCGCGACGACACCGTGGACAAGGGCCATGCCGACGGCGAGCGAAGCGGCAAGCGAGCGGAAGCCGGCAAAGTCGGACTCAACCACTTCCAGCCATGTGTCCGACAGCTTGACCAGGGGAGAAAACGTGCTGTCGGTGATGGTGACGATCCGCGCCTTTCGCTCATGGGCGACAGCGACGAGGTCTGGCGTGATCGAGTTGTAGGGGCTGAAGGATACCGCCAGCACGACGTCGCGCTTGCCGATGCAGCCGACCTGGTCAAGCGCGGTGGAACCGACATTGTCGACCAGCACGTTGCGCACGCCCTGTTGCGACAGAGTGAGCGAGAGATAGGTGGTGACGGGAAAGGCGCGTTTGCTGCCGATCACATAGATCAAGTCGGCTGCCGCCAGCAGGTCGACCATGCGCTCGAAGCTGGCAATGTCGAAGTTATTGTCGATGCGGCCGAGCGAAGCCTGCGAGGCGCCGACCATGCCGTTGAGAAAATGCAGATTGGCGTTGGGCTCGGTGGCCGCCCGTTCCTGTCCGTCGCGCCCCCGTCCTTCGGGCCAGGAGCCTTTGACATGGTCCTTAAAGAGACCCTGGAAATCGGAAAATCCGGCATAGCCGAAGATCTGGGCAAAACGAACAAGCGTCGAGGGCTGCACACCGGCCTGCTCGGCGACCTGCGCGATCGTGCCGAGCGCGACGTCGCTCGGATGCTGCCACAGGAAAATGGCAACCTGGCGCAGGCGTTTTGGAAAATGGACGGTGCCGGACGACAATACCGCGCGCAGTTCCTCATAGGTCTGCGGCTTGGTGTAGCCGAGCGCGGCAAGCGAGCGGCCGCGCTTGCGGGTCGCCGCCTCGTCGGCAATAGACCGTCCGGATGCTTTGCCCGCCTCACTCATGATTTGGAGGCTAGCGCGGTACGATCGTATTACAATATGGAAATTGGAAATCTTGTCGAAAGTGCTGGGGATCGATCCGGTGATTTGGCTGACTGGAGGGCTCTCTGGTGGCCGGGCGCATTGTTCTCGGACCCCAAAATGCCTGTTGGTGTTATTTCACTGCGGTGACCCTGCCCGCCGCATCGAGGCGACAGCCGACCCGCGCCCGCCGAACTTCGATGCCGCCTTGTCTTGTGTAGTCTATTCGCACCTCGATCGGCGCCGTGAGTGCGCTCCGACGTTGACGCAAGGCGCCTGCGCTTACCGCGTGGACACCGACGGCGCCAAGCGGCGTCGCAGCGGATATGATCGCCGCGCGGCAGGCTCGCACGACCGCAGCTGGCGTACCGGGTTTCGCTTTCAGTGGTCTCAAAGATCCAAAGGGATACCCCTTCGTGGAGTCACCCTCACCGGCTTTGGAAGGCCTGAGAGCGGGTGGCAGGGCGATCGATTGCTTGCCGGTCTTGGCAGAGGCAGTGGCTGCCGTGACTGCGGCCGGACTACCGGGAGCGGTACTCGTTCCGTTTTCGGCGGACGGATCGTCGCCCACGCCGACACCCGTCGAAGGGCTAACGCCTGCGTCGAGTGATCCTGCGCCGACCGAAGCTCCAACGTTTGCTCCACCCACACCGTCGACGCTCGTGCCCACCCCCACAGATGCGCCTTGCGAGCTGGCGCTCACTCCGGCACCGACCCCGAGGCCGCCGGCCTTACCGCCTAAACCTGCGTCAAGAGCCGAGGCAGGCCCGATTGCGATCCC
Source organism: Mesorhizobium sp. M6A.T.Cr.TU.014.01.1.1 (assembly GCF_004022765.1). Taxonomy (NCBI): domain Bacteria; kingdom Pseudomonadati; phylum Pseudomonadota; class Alphaproteobacteria; order Hyphomicrobiales; family Phyllobacteriaceae; genus Mesorhizobium; species Mesorhizobium sp. M6A.T.Cr.TU.014.01.1.1. The sequence goes on along the minus strand of NZ_RZPG01000003.1, from coordinate 256,445 downwards.
GATCGTCAACACGGCTGCGACGTACTTTTTCATTGTGATACTCCCCTGCGGCATACATTTCGCTCACTAGTCTTCACTGGCATAGGTCGAGCTTCACAGTGGTCGCGTCGGGAGCAATGCGGCGGGAAGAGCGATGGTTGCCGGCAGAACAGGATGTGGTGACTTTTTTGCCTTCACTTTCCGTTTTTTCGGCAAGCCCGGTTTATGGGCTGGTTGGGCGCCCGAACGCGATAGCGTACTTGCAAGTGGGGTACGTGATTTCGGCGCGCGCTCCAAAGCCGCAGTGCGACGCTTATCCTTGACGATGTCGATCGCCTCACGCGCGGCACTGAGGCTGCGGCCTAGACCGATAGCCCTTTCACGCTCTTTCTCCAGCGCCGCACTCAACTCTGCCGAGATCTGTTTTGAAGCGTCGCGTTCCTTGCGAACAATGTCGAGGTCGCGCGCAGCTAAATCTGCTCGTTCGCGTTCCAGTTCGAGTGCTTCTCCAGCTTGCTTTAGAGCGGTCTCGACCACCGATCGGTCCTTTATGGCGTTGCTCTTCTCGACCGCGGCCAGGTTTGCGCCTGTCTTAAGAGCGTCGATAGTTTGGCGAGCCGTGGTGAGTTCTTGTTCCAAGAGTTCAACCTTGTGCCTCTCCTCATCAAGCGCTTGCTTCGCAGCAACCTGAGAGGCTTCCATAGAGGGGTGCGCTCCGGCGGCCTTCTCGCGGTCCCAGAGAATGGCTTCGGCCCTAAAGTCTTCGATAACGCGCTGCGCCGTCTCCAGCGCTTCGTCTATTTGCTGCTGTTCTTTTAGGGCTTGTGCTTGCTTAGCCGCCGTGTTTGCCAGTGCGTGTGCCTGGGCGCTTGCGTCACGTGCCTCGCGCTGCATAATTTCTAGCTCCGCTCGTGCTGCGGCCAATTCGCGGCGTAAAGCCATTTCATGCTCGCCGGGCGGCGTCTGCACACCCTCCTTGAGTTGCGCGGCGCTGGCAACGCTGACTCCCGCGGCGGCGATGACGGCAACCGCGACGGAACGAAATGTGGACGAAATCTTCACGATGGGAGACTCCTCAAGATCGCCGCCTACCTAGCGCGACGGACACATGTCGAAGTCCGGCTGATAGCCACCTTCGCGGTAAAGGTTCTCTGCGACGTAGCTGCCTTTCGCCCTTTCCAGCACACCGGGTCCAAGATGGATTCCTCGGGCATCTGTAAAGACCTACTGCTGCCATCCGCGGTGCTCCTTATTTTACCCCCCGGACAGGATGATCCCGTAGACGCCTGCGAATGTCGCCCTTCATTGTGATGAAGCGACGCGCCGCGCGCGGCCAGGTGCCCGGTGTCGTCGACGACGCCCTGGCGTGAAGTTCGTCGCGGCGGCCGTTGCCTCGAATTCCGCAAGTAGGGGCCTGGACGCCTGCTTTGTTCCCATGTGTGCCGAGCATGCAGGTCCCAGAACGGTCAATAAATACAGCCGCATCTACGGCCACACGGGATGCGGCCGATTTCACCGGTGAAGGGGTTCTGTGCAGTGGCCGGCACTTGGCATCGGTCAGCGCGCGGATCGATCCAGGGGTGCAAAATAGTTGCCGTGAAAGCCAAAGGGGATGTGATGCGGGACGGAGGCCCGGGCGCGTTTGGCGAGCGTCGCGGCGTCGAGCACAAGCAGGAATGACGTGCCGGCGCCGACATCGAGCACGACGGACAACAGGACGCCGTCGTCTTCCTCGGCGCCGGTCGGCCGCGCCACATAAACAGGCTCGCCAGCATAGCAGCCCGGTTCGGCCCAGGTCGTCACGGTCGCCGGCGCGGTGGCTGAAAGCTCGACCTTGGCTATAGTGTCGAGGAAGCTGTCCGGTTCACTTTGGCCGGCTCCCCATACGCAGCGATACGATCTGCCGGCGCGGCGGGAATAGTCGATGCGCGGCAACTCGATGCGTGTGCCGCAGAGCGATTCCGGCTCGATCTCGACAGCCGCAGAAGGGCTACCGTCGAGCGGAATGCGGTACCGCGTCAAGGTCGAGGTCGGGTTGACCTGCGCTCCGGAGCGCAGCCGGTCGAGGCGCAGCTCGTCGATGATTCTCGCATCGGGATAGGCGAGGAGGTCCACCAGCAGCGCGCCGTCCGCCTCGAAGGCATTGACGTGGTGAAAGCAGAAGCACGACGCCGCCCTGGCACGGGCGGCGACAGCGCCGGTCGACTTATCGATCACTGTGAATACGGTGCCGAACTCCGGTTGCCAGCGATAGTTTGTGATGAAGGGTCTGCCTGAGAAGACGAGCTTGAGCGGGTTCACCCGAAGCGGAAACTCCGTCAGCACCAAATAGCGTTCCGACATGCCGAAGGAATGCATGTAGCTCGGCCGATCGACGGGCAATTCGGCCAGGACACGCTGCATGCCGCTTTCGTCGACGAACAGGCGATACGTGCTGCGGCGCCCCATCTCGATGACGTACGAGTAGCCGCGCTCGCCGTCGCTGTGCGGATGCGCAGTCGAGATCTGCCCCTTGATCGCCCGACTGAATTGGAGCCGGCCGTGCGTTTTGAGCGTGTGCGGATCGAAGCGGATCGGCATCGGCGTCTCGGTCAGCGCGACGATCTCGCCGGCCAGCACGGAGACATTGACATTCGCATTGTCGGTCAGCTTTGGGTTGAAGATCGCCATCACGCGGCCGAAAAGTGTGCGGCACGGATCCGTCATGAATTCGCCGCGCGCGATGCGACCCTTCTCCATCGCCTCGCAATAGGATTGCGAGCGGATGAAGCGGTTGGAATAGCGGACCGCGCCATCGCTGAAGTCGAAGGCGTGGAGCATGGCGAGACCGTCGAACCAATGCGTATAGGCTTGCCGGCCCACCTCGAATTTCGCAGGCCCGGTTCGGAGAAGCCGGCCGGTGAGCCACGCCGGCAATTCGCCTTCCACCTGCAACGGCAGTTGATCGACCTCCTGTTCGAGTGTGGTGAAGCCCAGTGCGTAACGGCCCTTCGCTTCAGGCATTCCAGCCTCCTTCACTTCGCCTGGTGCCTCCGCCCTCCCTGCCGTTTAACGCGTCAGCGTCGCCGATGTTTCGCATCCGAGCCGTAGAGCCGGACCAACTTCCTGCCAAGTTCCTGACGCAGCGGGATCAATCAGCCTCGCCAGCAGGTCGCCGATCTTGTTTGTGATCCAGACAGAACCGGGTATGGCACGATCCTGGGCGTCATAGGCCGTCGGCGCGGCGGTGAACCTTCGTCATCCGCCCGTATGCAACTGCCGCCGTGCCGGACAAGGGATGACCGGCTGAGCGAACCACAGCCCCAGCCAACGGAAAAACCGTTCGCTGGCAGCGAAATCAGATATTTGGGATATCCCGCTGGTGGAGCTGAGGAGGATCGAACTCCTGACCTCGTCATTGCGAACGACGCGCTCTCCCAGCTGAGCTACAGCCCCGTCCAGCGGATGGGCGCATTTATCGGGCGTGGCGGTTTCCTGTCAAGACGGCGTTTTGCCCAAAAAAGCCGCGCGGCGAGCCATCGACGTGGCCTGCCGCGGACAGCGGCTCTTGCCGCTTTCGCCCGTAATGGCTACATGTCGGCAACAATCGGAGACCGGCATGATAGCCCTCATTCAGACCATTGTCCTGGCGCTTGACATTTATTGGTGGATCATCATCGCTTCGGCGATTTTCTCGTGGCTCTACGCCTTCAACGTCGTCAACTCGCGCAACCAGTTCGTCGATAGCGTCAGCAACATGCTCTTCCGGCTGACCGAGCCGGCGCTGCGGCCGATCCGCCGCTTCTTGCCCGACCTCGGCGGGATCGACATTTCGCCGATCATCCTGCTTCTGATCCTGTTCTTCCTCCGGCAGTTCCTGCTCACCACGGTGGCGCCGCTGGTCGTCTGACGGCCATTCGATGACTGGGCCGTTTCGCCCACGTAACGACGGCGTCGACCTATTCGTCCGGCTGACGCCGAAAGCGGCGATGGACAAGCTCGAAGGCATCGAGATTTCGGCAGACGGGCGAAGCCATCTGAAGGCTCGCGTCCGCGCCGTGCCGGAAAACGGCGCCGCCAATCAAACGCTCGAACGGCTGGTCGCCAAGGCGCTGGGAGTGCCGCGATCGGCCGTTTCGGTCGTCGCCGGCGGCACGGCCCGGCTGAAGACGCTGCGCATCCTTGGCGATCCGGCTACGCTGGCGAAAGCCATCGAGGCGCTCAGCAGCGCTTGAGGCATCTCATTCCTTCGCGCGCCCCGTCCCGCCGGACATCTCCCCTCCGAGGGGCAGGCAGTCGCATTTGGATTCTTGCGAAGATGGACCCCCACCCTAACCCTCCCCACAAGGGGGAGGGAACGCTGCCGCGCGCCTCCACTTTGGTGCCGAAAGGCAGGCAATTTGTCGAGGTCAGCGCTAGCGGAAGTCTCCTTCCCCCTTGTGGGAAGGGGTTAGGGGTGGGGGTGCATCGTAGAGCGAAAGCCGTGGCTTTCCACCTGCCATAGCCCTGCCCACAAGGGGTGAGATTGGCAGCTTCGTTGTTCAGACCAGCCCGCGCTTGACCATCATCGCTTCGGGCGACGGCATCTTGCCGCGGAAGGCGGTGTAGAGTTCTTCCGCGTCCTTCGAGCCGCCGGCGGCATAGACGTTCTTTCTGAGCCGCTCGGCCAGCGCCGGATTGAACGGGTCGCCTGTTTCCTCGAAGGCGGCGAAGGCGTCGGCGTCGAGCACCTCCGACCACATGTAGGAATAGTAGCCGGCCGAATAGCCGTCACCGGAAAATATGTGCCCGAATTGCGGGGTGCGATGGCGCATGGCGATGGTGTCGGGCATATCGAGCTTCTCGAGCGTTTCGGCTTCGAAACGAAGCGGCTGGTCCGGCGCATCCGGCCGCGCATGGTAGGCCATGTCGACCAGCGCCGACGCGGTGAATTCGACCGTTGCGAAGCCGGCGCCAAACGTGCGCGCCGCCAGCATCTTGTCGACCAGCGCCTTCGGCATCGGCTTGCCGGTCTTCACATGCAGCGCATGCTTTTCCAGCACCGCCGGCACGGTCAGCCAGTGCTCGTAGAGCTGCGAGGGCAGCTCGACGAAATCGCGGCTGACCGAGGTGCCCGCGACCGACGGCCAGGTGACGTCCGTCAGCATGCCATGCAGGGCATGACCGAATTCGTGGAACAGGGTCTTTGCCTCGTCGACCGACAACAGCGCGGCCTCGCCTTCCGGCGGCTTGGCGAAATTCATGATGTTGTAGATGACGGGCTTGGAGCCATGGCCAAGCTTGTAGCCGGATTTCAGCGCGCTCATCCAGGCGCCCGAGCGTTTCGAGGGCCGCGCGAAATAATCGGCCAGGAACAGACCGCGCTCGCTGCCATCTGCATTCCTGACGACGAAAACACGCGCGTCCGGATGCCAGGTGGCGATGCCTTTCTTCTCCTCGAAGGTGATGCCGAACAATCGTGTCGCTACGTCGAAACAGGCATCGATGACGCGGTCGAGCTGCAGATAGGGCTTCAGCTCGGCCTCGTCGAAGGCGAACTTCTCGGCGCGCAGCTTCTCCTGATAGAAGCGCCAGTCCCAGGCAGCGAATTTTTCGTTGCTGCCGGCCTCGGCCGCCAGCCGCTGCAACTCGGTCTGGTCGCTTGCGGCCTTTTCCAAGGCTTTTTCCCAGACCGGGTCGAGCAGCGTGTGCACGGCCTCCGGCGTCTTTGCCATGGTGTCGTCGAGCTTCAGCGCGGCGAAGGAGGCGTAGCCGAGCAGCTTCGCCTTTTCGGCGCGCAGGCGCAGCATATCGCGCACTACCGTTGTGTTGTCGGTGGCGCCGCCATTCTGGCCGCGCATGGTAAAGGCGCGGAAGGCGATCTCGCGCAAGTCGCGGCGCTCGGAGAAGGTCGAGAACGGCTCGTAGATCGAGCGCGACAAGGTGACGGCATAGCGGCCCTTCTGGCCGCGCATCTCGGCGGCCTCCGCCATCGCGCTTTTCAGGAATTCGGGCAGGCCGGCAAGGTCGGCCTCGTCGAGGAACAGCGCCCAGTCGCGCTCGTCGGCAAGCAGGTTTTGGCCGAACGTCGTGCCGAGCGACGACAGTTCCTCGTTGATCGACGCCAGCCGCTTCTTGCCCTCGGCGTCGAGTTTGGCGCCGGAGCGGACAAAGCCTTTCCAGGTCTTTTCCAACACCCGCAGCGTTTCGGCATCGAGCTTCAGGGTTTCCCGGCGCTGGTAGAGATCGTCGATACGGGCGAACAGCCTCTCATTCATGGAGATCGCCGAGAAATGCCGCGACATCTTTGGCGAGATCTCGCGCTCCAGCGCCTGGATCGCCTCGTTGGTGTGAGCGCCGGCCCGGCACCAGAAGATCGACGAAACATGGTCGAGCGCCTCGCCGCCAAGCTCCAGTGCGGCGAGTGTATTCTCGACGGTCGGTGTCTCGGCATTGCCTGATATTGCCTCGATCTCGGTCTCATGCGCCTTCAATGCCGCATCGAAAACCCCGGAAAAATCGCCGTCGCCGATGCGGGTGAAATCGGGCAGGCCGAGCGGCCCTTGCCAGGTGGTCAGCGGATGGGCGGCGAGGTCGACGGCTTTTGTGGACGGCATGGACAGTCTTTCGCTGAGAGAGGGGGCTTTCGCTGAGTGGGAGAGCTTTCGCTGAGTGGCTGTAGAGGCAGGGCGGGATCATCACCGATGTAAGGCGCTGGCTTGCCGCACGCAATATCGCAGCTGCTACCCTCTCAGTAGCCGTCGCAGTTTTCCGCGATCGCCGCCTGCGAACTGGCGGTGATTTGGTTGTCGGTGATGGCGAAGGTTTCCTGCATCAGCATGTCGTTTTTGGGAAAATCATAGCAGGCGATCACCGTGGTGACGCCGCCTTCGGTCTTCTCGATCCGATGCCGGATCTCGGCTCCGGCGACAGCGCCTTTCCATTCGTCGATCGAGGCGATGAACTCCTGCTTGGTCTGGACGACGCCGAGGTCGTCGAGTTTAATCCGGACGTCATCGGCAAGCAGGTCCGACAATTCCGTGCGATCGGCGACCAGCAGCGCCGCATACCAGCGGCCGATGAGCGCGCCGTCGTCGGCGCGGGCGGATACGATTGAAAACAGCAGCGCCGCTGCGGCCAAAGCGATCGAACGGCATACCATGCAATCCTCCTATGTCATCTCCGGCCTCTCGAAGTCACCGGTCTCCTTGTTCATCACCCAGAGCTCGCCGGTCGAGATGTCGAACCAGGCGCCGTGCAGCGACAGCCGTCCCTTGCCTTCCAGGATCGAGACGCAGGGAAAGGTCCTGAGGTTGGCGATCGAATAGCGGATCGAAATGCGCTCCAGCGCGGTCTGGCGCTCCGTCGCCGTCATGAAGGTGCTGGAGGACACGGTCTCGGCCGCCGGCGCAATCAGGCTCATCCATTTGCCGATGAAGTCGCCGGGCGACAAGGGCGCGGCCGTGCTGTCGAGTGCCGCGCGGATGCCGCCGCAGCGGCCATGGCCCATCACCACGATGTTCTTCACCTTGAGGCTCTGCACGGCAAACTCGAGCGCCGCCGAGGTCGAGTGGAACTGGTCGTCGGGCGCATAGGGCGGCACCAGATTGCCGACATTGCGCAGCACGAAGAGCTCGCCGGGGCCGGCGTCGAAGATCGCTTCGGGAGCCGCGCGGGAGTCGCAGCAAGCAACGATCATCGTTTCGGGGGACTGGCCCTCGCGAGCGAGCGAGCGATAGCGCCCGCTTTCGGCGAGATAGCGGCCGCTCATGAAATTGCGATAGCCGGTGAGCAGATGATCAGGGAGATGAGGCATGGGCGGCGTCTGGAGCCTTTCCGGGTTAGGCGGCAGCTCTTTTTAAGTCAGGAAGGCTCTAGCGGCAAAAGCCGGTCGCGAGCAATGCCGAATCGCGGATGGCTGCATTGCCTCGCCGATAGATGGGGCGAGGAAATTCATGCCCAGATCGCCACAGGGATGCCAAAACGGTCGACGAGCGGCGGATCCGGAAACGGCCTTGCCTCACCGTTGGCGATACGGCCGGCGATCAGCATCATCACTGCGGCGTCGAGAAAGTCGTCGGCAGCAGCGCCTCGCGGCGGCGTCCGGTCGAGAAAGCCCCTGATATAGCCGTGCCGGCAGAGCAGAGCCTTGCGTTCCGCCATGCCGGCCGGGTTGATGGCGCCCTTGATCTTCTTCGGCAAGCACATTGCCTGATCGCCATTCAGTCGGCAGAAGGCGACCTCCGGATGCGATTCGAACACGCGGCTGCGCAGTTCGGGGCGCGCGATCAGCACGGTATCGATCTCGCGGATCTTGGTAAAGATGCCGAAGGCCTGGATCGAGACGCCGCGCGACGGATCGGAAGTCGCCTTCGCCACTTCGCTTGCCTGGCGATGCGCGGCATACCATGCCTCGATCGTGGTGAAGCCGTCTGTTTGCGCATAAAGCGCCGCACGCGAAGGGATGGCGAAGACGCTGGATTGCCTGTTACCGAGCAGTGGCCGCACCAGCGCCTCCGGCCCGCGACCGCCCTTTTGCGAAAGTTCCGGCAGACCGATCGGCATGTCGACGGCGACCGTCGCATCGGCCGGCAATGCGTCGAGAAGTGCTGCGAAGCTTGGAAAAACGGCTACCGAGGGCGCAGCACCGGGGTTACGAGGTGTCGAACCGGGATCGCGGCGAACGGCGATCCAGCCGGCCTTGCAGCCGTCGACACCGACAAAGGTCACGCCCTTTTGTCCCGCCCAGGATGCAGGAGATGGCGAAGCTGCACCATCGCCATCGGGTGAGACAGGCTCTGCGCGTCGGTTTCGAGCTGCAATTCGTCGCCGCCGCGCTTGGCGGTGCGCGCCAGGATCTCGTAGACCGCCGCCGTGGTCGACTGCAGTGCCTTGATCGCCGGCTGGCCGGACAGGATGCGTGCCAGATAGACGGCCGCCGTCAGGTCGCCGAGCCCATTGGGCGGCTTGTCGATGAGGCGATGCTCGGCCAGCAGCGCCTGGTTGCCGTTGAGCAGCAGATTGCCGGTGCCGCCGGCCATCATCGCCGGCGCCGAGGTGACCAGCATGGTCGCTGGCCCGGCATGAAGGGCGGCCGCCATCACCGCTTTCAGGTCGGGCAGCGGCGCTCCCGCCATCCATTCCAGCTCGGAGCGGTTGGGCGTGGCGATGTCGGCGATCGGCATCAGCCGGTCGCGCATGGCGATGGCGGTGGTTTCCGGCACATAGAGCCCGCCTGAATCGCCCATCACCGGATCGCAGATATAGACGGCATCCGGCGTCTTCGCCTTGACCGCGCCGACCAGCGAGGCGACGGCATCGGCTTGGCCGCCTTCGCCGAGATAGCCGGACAGCACCGCGCCGACCTCGCCCAGCCACGGCGCGCGCTCGAGATCGGCCATCAGCGCCTTGAATTGATCGAGCGGCGGCACGATGCGCGTCGCCCGTCCATGGCCCGGATGCCACGGCAGGATGACGGTCGGCACCGCCCACACCGGAAAGCCCAGCGTCTCCAGCGCAAAGACCGCGGCGCGGTTGCCGACCGAACCGCGCGCGACATGGCTGGAAATGACGATGACCGCGCGCGGCGCGTCGTGTTCTTCGGTGCTCACGGGGTTCCTAACTTTGGATGACGAAAAGCACGAGCCAGATCAACAGGCCAATGGCGATAATGAGCCCTAGCGCCCGGCCAATGCGCGTGCCCCAGTATTCGATCGGGTCCGACTGGTCGGCATCCACTGCTGCGACGTGATCGCGCGCGCCCTTCGCGGTCCGCGCAATGAACGAGGTGCCGCCCGGGTCGGTCTCACGTGCCACGCGCTCGATGATGCGGCGCGATTCGTCGTCGCTGTCCTGGCGTCCCGCCATGGCGATGTCCTGTTTTCGCGGCGACTTTAACCCGTTCGCCCGGCCAATCACAGGGCCTTGCAGCGAATGATAAAGAACCAGTAACGCTTCCGGGTGGAGGTCATGTTCTTGCGCGCGGATTGTGGTAATGCTTCGCCTGTCAGTCTTATTGAGGGATCTTACCATGCTTGCCCAGCGTCTTTCCTCCCCTTTCGTCTTCCGCAACCTGCCAGCCTTGCTGATGATGGCGATCGTGCTGCCGCTGCTTGCCGGCTGTGGCTACAACACCATCCCGACGGCGGAGGAAAACGCCAAGGCCGCATGGAGCCAGGTGCTGAACCAGTACCAGCGCCGCGCCGATCTCATTCCCAACCTGGTCGAAACGGTCAAAGGCTATGCCGCGCACGAGAAGGATACGCTCGATGCCGTGGTCGAGGCGCGCGCCAAGGCGACGCAGGTGACGGTGACGCCGGAAACGCTGAGCAATCCGGAGGCCATCAAGAATTTCCAGGACAGCCAGGCCGGGCTGACCAGCGCGCTGTCGCGGTTGCTGGCAGTGGTGGAGAACTATCCGGACCTCAAGGCCAACCAGAATTTTCTGGCGCTGCAGGCGCAGCTCGAAGGCACCGAAAACCGCATCGCGGTCGCCCGCCGCGACTATATCCAGGCGGTGCAGGAGTACAATCTGACGCTGAAGACCTTCCCGTCGGTGATTTGGGCGACCCTGTGGTTCCGCGGCAATCAGCCGTTCGCCAACTTCACCATCGAGGAAGACAAGATGCAGACGCCGAAGGTCGATTTCGGCACGACGCAGGGCGGGTGACGAACAGCTGGTGAGCGTGGTCCCTATTGGCCTTGCACTCCGTCGCACCCCCCTCTGTCCTGCCGGACATCTCACCCTCAAGGGGGGAGGTTTGCAGCTTCGACCCCGCCGCCAATCTTGCAACGTTGGAGATAGGCGAAGGCAGGAATGACATCCAATCTCCCCCCTTGAGGGGGAGATGTCCGGCAGGACAGAGGGGGGCGCGACGGAGTGCCAACCTCTCGCTTCTAGGCGTCACTCTAGTTCTGCTTTGCCTTAGCCTCTTCCTGCCCCTCACCGCGCTTGCCGCCGAATTGCCTGCCCTGACCGGGCGGGTCGTCGACAATGCCGGTATCATCGATGCCGCGACCGAAGCGACGCTGACCCGGAAGCTCGCAGATTTCGAGGCCAAGAGCTCGGACCAGGTCGTCGTCGCGACGATCAATAGCCTCGACGGCGAGGAGATCGAGCCCTACGCCAACCGGCTGTTCCGCGCCTGGAAGCTCGGCCAGGCCGGCGAGGACAATGGCGTGCTTTTGCTGGTCGCCCAGAACGACCGCAAGATGCGCATCGAGGTCGGCTACGGGCTGGAAGGCACGCTGACCGACCTGCACACCAAGCTGATCATCGAAAACGACATGGTGCCGGCCTTTCGCGCCGGCGACTTCTCCGGCGGCATAGCCAAGGCCGTCGACGACATGGTCATGGTGCTGGAAGGCAATCCCGAAGAGCTGGAAGCGCGCGGGACCCGCAACCAGCAGGCACCATTCAACACCGACGATCTGTTCTTTGCGATCTTCATAAGCATCTGGGCGATCATCTTCTTCGGCAGCATCGCCGCCTCCATCCTGCCGCCGATCTTCGGCCAGAAGATCGGTCCTGGCCGCTATCGCTGGCTGGGCATGACCTTCGAGCCGAGCCGGCGGTCTTCCAGCGGCTGGTCGGGCAGTTCCGGCGGGGGATGGTCATCGGGTTCAGGCGGTGGCGGCTTTTCCGGCGGCGGTGGCTCGTCCGGCGGCGGCGGCTCGTCAGGAAGCTGGTGACGACATGACAAGACGCGCCATCCGTCCACCAGCTTCCGGCCGCTTCGCCGCGACGATCGGCGCTGCCCTGGTGGCCGTGGCGGTGCTGCTGCTTGTCGGCTTTACCGCGCTTGCCGCCGAATTGCCTGCCCTGACCGGGCGGGTCGTCGACAATGCCGGTATCATCGATGCCGCGACCGAAGCGACGCTGACCCGGAAGCTCGCAGATTTCGAGGCCAAGAGCTCGGACCAGGTCGTCGTCGCGACGATCAATAGCCTCGACGGCGAGGAGATCGAGCCCTACGCCAACCGGCTGTTCCGCGCCTGGAAGCTCGGCCAGGCCGGCGAGGACAATGGCGTGCTTTTGCTGGTCGCCCAGAACGACCGCAAGATGCGCATCGAGGTCGGCTATGGGCTGGAAGGCACGCTGACCGACCTGCACACCAAGCTGATCATCGAAAACGACATGGTGCCGGCCTTTCGCGCCGGCGACTTCTCCGGCGGCATAGCCAAGGCCGTCGACGACATGGTCATGGTGCTGGAAGGCAATCCCGAAGAGCTGGAAGCGCGCGG